>CAVWKL010000138.1:0-29122 GCA_963755075.1 uncultured Alphaproteobacteria bacterium | reverse complement strand
TGCGTGTACTGGTTTCAGTTGCGTATTGTCTCCCGCCAGCGCGCGCCGCAGCCCCGCGCGCGCCGCGGCGACCCGCGCCTCGTCCTCGGTCAACTCGAAGGCGTAAGGCCCGAAGCTCCGCGCCGGAGGCTCCGTGCTCACGATTCGCCGGGCGCCGACGTCTTCAAGGCGAGCGCATGGACGCCCGCCGCGAATTCGTCGGCAAGCAGCGCGTTGACCATGCGATGACGCTCCAATCGCCCCTTGCCGGCGAAAGCTTGGCTGACGATATGAATGCGAAAATGCGTTTCTCCGCCCTCGCGCGCGCCCGCGTGACCCTTGTGGCGATCCGATTCGTCGACAATTTCGAGCGTGGTTGGGTCGAGGCCCCGCGCGAGCTTGGCTGCAATCCGCTCTTTCATGGTCATGGACACCGCTTCCCCAGTAATTGTCGAGCGCGAATTGCGCCGAGGCGGGCGACTTGTCAAAAACGCGACCGCCATGCGTTTTGGTCACGCGACGTTATCGGCTTGGCGCCAAAATGAGGCCTTGTGCAACTCGATGCTTGCCGGCCGGCGTGTCGGCGCCTAAGGTTCCCTGATGGATCTCAATTCGCGACTTTTCGATCGGATACGGGTCAAACCGACGCGCAAGCCCGCCGCGCCCGCCCCGGCGACGCCATGCAGCTACCCCGGCTGCAAGGCCGACGGCGTGTTCCGCGCGCCCAAGGGGCGCGACCGCGAGGGCGAATACTTCTGTTTCTGTATCGAGCACGTCCGCGAATATAACGCCACCTACGACTATTTTCGCGGCATGGACGACGAGGCCTTCGCCAAATTCCGTCAGGCGGAGACCATCGGCCACCGGCCGACCTGGAAAATGGGCCCGCGGGGCGGCGCCCATGGGGCGCAACACGTCGATGAAACGATCTACGCCGAGGCGCGCGCCATGCGCCGGCGCGGGGCGCGGCGCGCTGGCGACGCGCCGGACGCGCCGCGCTACAATGCGCTGGCGCTGAAAGCCCTCACCGCCCTCGATCTCGACGTCCAGGCGACCGAAATCACAATTAAGGCGCGCTATAAGGAGTTGGTCAAACGTCATCACCCCGACGCCAATGGCGGCGACCGCTCCTCCGAAGACAAATTGCGGGAAATCATTCAGGCCTATAACTACCTGAGGGCGAACAAGCTGGTTTGAAGGCCGCCTGAAAACCCAGGCCTCGGCATTACCGAAAACGCGAGGTCGCGACCGGCGTGGCGCCGGATGCAGGGTGGTTTGTGTTAGATCGCTGCGCCGCCGCCCCGGCGACGCGGCATGGAGGACCGATGAAAGCCGCGCATACGCCGTCGCCGACCGAAACGCCGCCAACCGTCGCCGGAGCGCCGGACACACGCATTTCCGTTCGAAACGTCTTCCGCATCGATTCCGAAATGGAGGCGCCGGCCTACTCGACCGGGGACGAGCACGTGCCCGATTTCGATCCCGACTACCTCTTCGATCGCGACACCACGCTGGCGATCCTCGCCGGTTTCGCCTTCAATCGCCGCGTGATGATCACCGGCTATCACGGCACCGGCAAGTCGACGCATATCGAGCAGGTCGCCGCGCGGCTGAACTGGCCACTGGTGCGCATCAACCTCGACAGCCACGTCTCGCGCATCGATTTGGTCGGCAAGGACGCGATCGTGCTCAAGGATGGCAAGCAGATCACCGAATTTCGCGACGGCATGTTGCCCTGGGCGCTGCAGAACAACATTGCTCTGTGCTTCGACGAATACGACGCCGGCCGCCCCGACGTGATGTTCGTCATTCAGCGCGTGCTCGAAGTCTCGGGCCGGCTGACGCTGCTCGATCAGCGCCGCGTCATCCGTCCGCACCCGGGCTTCCGGCTATTTGCCACCGCCAACACGATTGGCCTCGGCGACACCTCGGGGCTCTATCACGGCACGCAGCAGATCAATCAGGGCCAGATGGACCGCTGGTCGATCGTGGCGACGCTTAACTATCTCCCGCACGACAAGGAAGTCGACATCGTGCTCGCCAAGTCGCCAATCCATAAGGCGACCAAGGAAGGCCGCGACATCGTCAACAAGATGGTGAGGGTCGCCGATCTCACCCGCAACGCCTTCGTCAACGGCGACCTGTCGACGGTGATGAGCCCCCGCACCGTCATCACCTGGGCCGAAAACGCCGACATCTTCCACGACGTCGGCTTCGCTTTCCGCCTGACGTTCCTCAACAAGTGCGACGAACTCGAGCGCACCCTGGTCGCCGAGTTCTACCAGCGCTGCTTCGGCCAGGACTTGCCGGAAAGCGCGTTGAACGTCGCCCTGAGCTGAGGCGGCGGCGGTGCGGCTGCTGACCATTGCGGGCAGCCTGCGCGCCGCCTCGACGAACGCCGCCGCGCTGGAAGCGCTGGCGTTGGTCGCGCCCGACGGGATCCAGGTCGTCCGTTACCGCGAACTCGCGCGACTTCCCGCCTTCAATCCCGACGACGACGAGGACGGCCGAGCGCCGCCCCCGGTTGCAGCGTTGCGCGCCGGTGTGAAGGCATGCGACGGCCTCGTCATCGCGGCGCCCGAGTATGCGCATGGCGTGCCGGGCGCCTTGAAGAACGCGCTCGACTGGATGGTGGCGAGCGACGCCTTTCCGGGCAAGCCGATCGCGCTCGTCAACTGCGCCCCGCGCGCCTTCCATGCCCAGTCGGCGTTGCGCGAGACGTTGGCGACGATGGCCGCGCGGCTCGTTCCGGCGGCATTCGTCGCACTGCCGCTGACCGGCGAAACGCTCGACGCGGCGGCGATCGCCGCCGATCCGCGCTTCGCCGGGCCGCTGCGCGAGGCGCTCGAAGCGCTGGTCGCCGCGATTTCGGAGTCTGCGCGCACGTCTTTTCTTGCCGCGCGCTGACTCGGCGGCGCGATGGTCTTGCCGGGCCCTTCGCCCGCATCTTATAGAATGATCCAGAGCCGCCGCTCCCCGGCGGCGGGTCTCAGTCTGGCAAAGGCCCCGATGGCGACCGTCGACGTCAAACCGAGCAACCGCAAACCTCCCGGCAAAGCGGAAGCGCCCAACGAGCCTTTCAAGCGCGCGCTTGCTTCCTGCACCCGCGCGCTGGCGCGTCGTCCCGATCTGGAGGTCGCCTTCACCGTCGATAAGCCGGCCCTGGTCAGCGGCCCCGAGGGCGCGCGGGCGCGCCTGCCCGAGCCGCCGCGCAAGCCCAATCCGCGCGAAGCCGCCATCCTGCGCGGCCTCGGCGACTCGATGGCGTTGCGCCTGGCCTGCCACAACGAGACCATCCACCGACGCCACGCTCCGCTCGATCCGGCGGCGCGCGCGCTGTTCGACGCGGCCGAGCAGGCGCGGGTTGAGGCGATCGGCGCGCGGCGCATGGAAGGGGTCGCCGGCAATCTGACGGCGATGCTCGACGACCGTTACCATCGCAGCCCCTTCGCCGAGGCGCGCGACCGTAGCGAAGCGCCGCTGGAGGACGCCGTCGCGATGCTGGTGCGCGAACGTCTGACCGGCCTCAAGCCGCCGAGCGGGGCGTCGCGTCTCGTCGAGCTCTGGCGGCCGTTTGTCGAGGCCAAGGCGGCCGCGGAGCTCGACAAGCTCGGCGGCGCCATTCTCGACCAGCGCGCCTTCGCCAAGTCCGTGCACCGCTTGCTCGCCTCGCTCGACATGGAGAGCGCGTCGGAGGCCGATTCGGAGGAGAGCGAACAGGCGGAGGATGAAAACACGCCCCCCGACAACGCCGAGGAGGGCGAAGGCGAGGGCGAGGAGCAAGATTCCAAGGACGCGATGGAGATGGAGACCTCGGACGAGTCGGCCGACGAACTCGAAGAGGGCGCGATGGAGGCCGCCGACGCGCCCTCGTCCGAATTCCCTGACGAGACCGACGCCGGCGATTCCGAGGAGGCGGCCGAGAACCGGCCGTCGCCCCCGTCGGGCGCGGAGCGGCGCGGGACGGACTACAAGGCCTACACGACGAAGTTCGACGAAGAGGTCAACGCCGAGGACCTTTGCGAGCCGGACGAATTGCAACGCTTGCGCGACTATCTCGACAAGCAGTTGCAGAACCAGTCCAGCGTCGTCTCGCGCCTCGCCAACCGGTTGCAGCGCCGACTGATGGCGCAGCAGAACCGCTCCTGGGAGTTCGACCTCGAAGAGGGCATCCTCGACACCGCGCGCCTGTCGCGCGTCGTCATCGACGCGCAGCAGCCGCTCTCCTTCAAGCAAGAAAAGGACATGGAGTTCCGCGACACCGTGGTGACGCTGCTCATCGACAATTCCGGCTCGATGCGTGGACGCCCGATCACGGTCGCGGCGACCTGCGCCGATATCTTGGCGCGCACGCTGGAGCGCTGCGCCGTCAAGGTCGAGATTCTTGGCTTCACCACGCGGGCGTGGAAGGGCGGCCAGGCGCGCGAAGCTTGGCTGCAGGCGAGCAAGCCGGCCAATCCCGGCCGGCTGAATGACTTGCGCCACCTCATCTACAAGAGCGCCGACGCGCCGTGGCGACGCGCGCGCAAGAACCTCGGGCTGATGATGCGCGAAGGCTTGCTCAAGGAAAACATCGACGGCGAAGCGCTCGATTGGGCGCACCAGCGCCTCTCGGGCGTCCCGAGCAACGGCGCATTCTGATGATGATCTCCGACGGCGCGCCGGTCGACGATTCGACGCTTTCGGTCAATTCCGGCAATTATCTCGAGCGCCATCTGCGTTACGTGATCGAGGAAATCGAAACGCGCTCGCCGGTGGAGCTGATCGCCATTGGCATCGGCCACGACGTCACCCGCTACTACAGGCGCGCGGTGACGATCGTCGACGCCGAGGAACTCGGCGGCGCGATGACGGAAAAGCTCGCCGAGCTGTTCGACGAAAAGGCGGCGCCGCCGAAGGCGGGACGGCCGGCGCGAGCGAGGAAGAAGGCGGCGTAAGGCGCTTATCGACCGATCCGAACGTCACGGCGAGGAGCGAAGGGACACAGCAAGCCAACGACGGGCGCGCCGCATTTGGGCAATTCCCTGCGCGCAAGAGGTGAGGTCGGTCATGCCGCCATTTGCCCGACAAGCGATGGCCAAACTCTTGCTCGTTCTGGATCGCCTGTGCGCCGCCCACCAACGCGCGATTGAAATCGTGATCGGCGGATTGTTTGTCGCCTACGCCTTCTACGTTCTGATGCTCGGCAAGCTATTCGCTCCGCCAATGTCGCCGGAATGGCGCCGCGACCTCGGCATCTTGTGGGATTCGCGGACTACGCCGTCCAGCATAAGGCCTATCCGCCCGGCTACTTCTTTCCGCCGTCAAATGCGATCTTGGCGCATCTCTATGGACTCCTCGATCGCGATCTTGCGTTTCGAATCTACCTCGTTGCTCAGGTCGCCGCAGTGGCGGGCGCCATGTGGGCGTGGGCGCGCTTGCTCCGCTTGGCCACGCGTCCAAGCCGATCGCTCGTCCTGTTGGCGGGATTTCTCGCCGCCCTCGTCTACACTCACATTGAACTTGCCATGCACAACACCAATGCGGTGACATTCGGCCTGGCTTCGCTTGGGCTGGCGTTGCCGCAGCGTCGCCAGTTTTCCGCGGCATGCTTCGCACTGTCGCTTGCGATCAAGCCATACAGCTCGGTGTTCATCCTGCCGTGGATGGCGTGGAACGGCCGTCGCGCCTGGGCGGCCAGCGCGCTGGCGTGGCTGTTCGGGTTTTACGCGGCGTTGCCTGTCGCGTGGTTCGGCGCCGCCGATACGCTCCGTCTGTACCGAGAGTGGATCGGCAACGTCATGGCCGCGGCGGGCGACGATGGCCCTCAGCATGTCTCTATGCTGGCCGGAGTCGCCGCGCTCGCGCGCGCGTGGCCCGCGTCATGGATCGATGCGATCGCTTTGACGCTGCAGGCGGCCTGGCTGTGCGCGCTTATCGCGTTCTTTGCTCCGACCGCGCTGAGGCGCACGGCGCCGAGCGCGACGGCGTTCGCGTGCGAGGCGGCCGCAATCCTGCTGATCGGTCTGCCATTGGGCGCCCATCAGCAGCCAGCGCGCGGGGTCACGCTGTTGGCGTCGACCCTCGTCATCGGGTCCGCGGCTTTCGATTTCATCCCTGTCGCCGAGCGTGCGTGGGGCTCTCGCGGCGATTCTAACCGCGATCGGGGTCTTGCTTTACGTCGTCCCGATTGGCCCGATGTTTTTCCTGCTTACGCTGCCGGTCTGTCTGTCTGGCGTTGCTGGGACTTGCGATTGCGCGCGCGACGTCGCCGAAACAAGATGTCGCTTTCACCGAGCGGAACATGAGCCGCGCCGGCCGCGAACTGCTTTCATGACGCCGTCAACTGCAAAATCTCTCGACCCTTGCCGGGGAAATCGGGATTAGGGTTGCTCGCAACGGCGCCGCCGGCGCGGATTTACGGCGCCGGCCGCTCGTCCGCGATGATCCTGCCGTCGTTGGGCAAGGCGCCGGGGGCGACGAGTTGCACGGCGCCGCGCATCGTGGTGAGGCTCTGCAGCGTCGCCGCGACCTCGCGCTCCAGGCCGACGCGCGGGCTTGACGTCTCGGCGACGAGGGTCATGGCGTCCTGCTCGCCTTCGCGACGAACAATCAGCCGGACCGCGCCGAGTTCGGGATGGCGCTTGCCGACGTCGACGACTTGGGCGGGGTGGACGAACAGTCCCTTGACCTTGGTCGTCTGATCGGCGCGCCCCATCCAGCCCTTGATGCGCGCGCCGTCCGCCGAGCCCGGCAGAAAGGCCGACAGGTCGCCGGTGGCGAAGCGCAAGAGGGGATAGTTGGGGCTCAGGCGCGTGACCACGACCTCGCCGACCTTGCCCTCGGCGATAGGATCGCCGCCGCCGGGGGTGACGATTTCAACGAGGACGGAGTCGGCGACCTTAAGGCCCGGCGCCGCCGCGCCGTCGGCGGCGTCGGTCTCGTAGGCGATGACCCCCAGTTCGGCGGTCGCATAGGCCTGCCGCGTCTTGACGCCGCGCCGTTCCAATTCGGCGCGCAGGCTCTCCGGCAACGCGGCGCCGGAAACCAGCGCCTTAGCGATCGAGGAGACATCGAAGCCGGCCTCGGCCGCTTTGTCGAGCAGGATTTTCAAGAAATCCGGAGGCCCGCAATAGGTTGTCGGCTTGAGATGGGCGATTGCCTGCAACGTCTGATCGCTATTGCCGGGTCCGGCGGGGATCACCGCGCAACCCAGCGCGTGCGCGCCGCTCTCCATGATGAAGCCGCCCGGCGTGAGGTGATAGGAAAAGCAATTGACGACAATTTCACCCCCCGTGAGGCCGGCGGCGGCGAGCGCCGCGGCCGCGCCCCAGACGTCCTCGCCGTCGTCCTGCGGCTCATAGAGCGAGCCTGGGGAAGCGAACAGGCGCCTGAAGCGCCCCGGCGCGATCGCCGCAAGGCCGCCGAACGGCGGCGCGGCGCGCTGCATCGCGGCGAGATCCGACTTGCGCAGCACGGGGATGCGCGAGAGATCGGCGGGGCTTCGCAGCGCCCCAATATCGAGGCCGCCAAGCTGCTTGGCGAGCGCCGGGCTTTGTCGCGCCAGCGCCGTCAACGCTTGGCGCAAATCCGCCATCATAGCCGATGCGTTCATCATCGTCCGATTCTCCCAGCCGCAGGCTTCTGCGGCTGAACCCGTCACGCGAGCCAACGTTTGCGGCGCCGATAACTCTTCACGTCGCGGAACGAGCGGCGATCGGCGCCGCCGACGCCGAGGTAGAACTCGCGTACGTCCTCATTGCCCCGCAGCGCGTCCGCTGCGCCGTCGAGCACCACCCGGCCATTCTCCAGGATGTAGCCGAACCCGGCGTAGCGCAGCGCGATATTGGTGTTCTGCTCGGCGAGCAGGAAGGAGACGTTTTCGCGCGCGTTGAGATCGCGCACGATCTCGAAAATTTCCTCGACCACTTGCGGCGCCAGGCCCATCGAAGGCTCGTCGAGCAGGATCAGTTCAGGTCTCGACATCATCGCGCGACCGATCGCGCACATCTGCTGTTCGCCGCCCGAGGTGTAACCCGCTTGCGCGCCGCGACGCTGCCTCAGGCGCGGAAAATAGCCGTAGATCGCTTCGAGATCTCTCGCGATCGCCGCGCGGCCGTCGCGGCGGGTGAAGGCGCCGGTCAGCAAATTCTCTTCGACGGTGAGATGGCCGAAGCAATGGCGCCCTTCCATCACCTGGATGGCGCCGCGGCGCACCAACTCGTTGGGCGACAATTGGTCGACCCTCTCGCCCTTGAAGCGAATCTCGCCCTTGGTGACCTCGCCGCGCTCGGCGCGCAGCAAATTGGAGATCGCCTTCAGCGTGGTGGTCTTGCCGGCGCCGTTGGCGCCGAGCAAGGCGACGATGCCGCCCTTGGCGACGCTGAGCGAAACGCCCTTCAGCACCAGAACGACACGGTTGTAGATGACCTCGATGTTGGCGACCTCGAGGATCGGGTCGAGCGCGTCAGCGGTCATCGGGCGGGGTTCGCGTTGATGCGAGCATGATTTCGCGAGGTCGCGGAGACGCCCCGACCCCGGCCCTCTCCCGTGAGCGGGAGAGGCGGGGCGCCCCTTCTCCCGCGAGCGGGAGAAGATGGCGCGAAGCGTTTGACGAGAGAGCCAGCCTCACGACTTGTTGTCGCACGGCTCGCTGCGGGCCGGCCAGCCCGCGTTCTTCTCGGCGTAGCTCTTGGCGGCTTCGTTGAGAAGCGGCTCGACCTTGTCGGTCGCCGGGGCGATCGGATCGCTGGCCTTAACCCACTTCGCCCCGTCCCATTGCTGGACGAAGGTCGCGCTGTGGCTGTTGTGGTCGGCGCAGGTCAGCTTGAATGGCGCGGCGAAGCCTTCGAGGCCCAGCGCCTTGAAGCGGCCGGCGTCGAGGTCGAGGTTTTCCAGGCCGCGGCGGACATCCTCGCCGGCGACGACCTTCTTGCCGGTGATTTTCTGCGCCTCGGCGATGGCCTCGGCGATAAGCACCGAATTGTAGACGCCGCGATCATAGAGAACCTGACCGAATTCGCTGGCCGGGGTCTGGCTCTTGCCGGCGTCGATGACGAGCTTCTTGATGTCGCGCATCGCCGGGAAGTCGGTCCCGGTGGCGTGCCAGTTCAGCTCCTTGAAGCCCTTGGCGCCATCGCCCCCGGCGGCCGCGTCGCTGTCGTTCGGCCACCAGATCGAGACGAACTTGTCCATCGGGAACCCCGCCTTCACCGCTTCCTTGATCGCGGTGGGGTTCATCGCCCCCCAGCCGTACATCACCATGTAATCCGGCTTGTCGCGGCGGATGTCGAGCCACTGGGCCGACTGGTTCTGCATCTCGGCCGGCGCGACGGGATAGAGCTTCAGATTGAAGCCGACCTCCTTGGCCACAGACTGAAGGAAGGGTATCGGCTCCTTG
This sequence comes from uncultured Alphaproteobacteria bacterium, assembly GCA_963755075.1. Taxonomy (GTDB): domain Bacteria; phylum Pseudomonadota; class Alphaproteobacteria; order Rhizobiales; family Beijerinckiaceae; genus Roseiarcus. The sequence goes on along the minus strand of CAVWKL010000138.1, from coordinate 19,764 downwards.
CCGAAACCGGCGTCGAAATAGAGATAGCCGATGGTCTTGCCCTTGAGATTGTCGATCGACCCGCCGCCGACGTATTTCAGGATTTCCGACGCGCCGTCCCAATAGGTGGCGGGAGGATTGAAAATCCAAGGAAACACGTCGCCCCTCGCCGACGCCGAAAGGCCGTAGGCCATCGACAGGATCGGGATCTTGTCGACCGACGCCTTCGGGATCAGAGACAAGGTGATGCCGGTCGACCAGGGATTGATGATCGCCGGGTTCTTCGGCTTGACCGAATCGTAGCACTCCAAACCCTTCTTGGTGTCATACCCTGTTTCGCATTCGTCGATGGCGAGCTTGACGCCGCCGATGCCGCCGTCGCGCTCGTTGAGCATGGCGAGGTAATCGTGCATGCCGTCGGCGATCGGCGTTCCCGAGCCGGCGAACGGTCCGGTGCGATAAGTGAACAGCGGCACGTAAATCGAATCGTCGGCCAGCGCGCTGGTGGCCGCCGGCGCGGCCAACGCCAGCGCCAACGCGCAGCCCAGTCCCCGCAAAGCGTATTTTTTCGTCATGAGTTCCTCCCGAAGCGATGATCGTTGCTCCGCCTTCTCTAATAAGGGAATGGCCAGACGCGGAGCTTTTGTTTGGCCGTTCGCCAGAGCCGGGCGAGACCGTGCGGCTCGACAATGAGGAAAAGAATGATCAAAGCGCCGGTGACGATGAAGGTCAAATGATCAATCGTCGCCGAAGCGATGTTCAGGCCGATCGTGGCCGGCAGGGCGCGCAGCACGATGGGCAGAAGGTGAATGATCGTCGCCCCGAAAAACGCCCCGACGATCGAACCAAGGCCGCCGATCACCACCATGAACAGCAATTGGAACGACAGGTCGATACTGAAGGCCTCAGGTTCGGCCGCGCCGAGCCAAAGAAACACCATCATCGCGCCTGCGACGCCGATGTAGAATGAGGACACCGCGAAGGCGAGCAATTTGGCGCGCAGCAGCCTTATGCCGATCAGCTCAGCCGCGATGTCCATATCCCTGACCGCCATCCACATGCGCCCGATCCGCCCATGCACGATGTTCGATGCGACCCAGGCCATGACGACGACGATGATCAGCGCCACGTAATAGCGCGTCACCGGGGCGGCCGTCGGCCCGGTCACCGGCAAGCCGAACAGCGTCTGCGTTTCGACCTCGATCGCGCCCGAGTCGTTGAAGTTATAGAGCCAGGGGACGCGGGCGAAGCACCATTCGAGAAAGAACTGCGCCGCCAGCGTGGCGACGGCGAGATAGAAGCCCTTTATGCGCAGGCTGGGAAGGCCGAACGCAACGCCGACGGCGCTCGACACCAATCCCGAGGCGAGAATCCAGACGAGAATATTGACCTGAGGGAAAAATGTCTCGAGCTTATAGCAGGCGTAAGCGCCCACGCCCATAAAGGCCGCCGACCCAAGCGACAGCAGGCCAGTGTAGCCGGTGAGGATGTTGAGGCCGATCGCCGCGAGCGAAAACACCAAGAATGGGATCATCATCGTGTTGAGCACGAACTGATCGCCGGCGACGGGAATGACGACGAAGGCGACGATGAGGATCAGCGCAAGACCGATCCGGTCCTGGCGGATCGGAAAGATCGCCATGTCGGCGGCGTATGTGGTCTTGAACTGGCCGGCCTCGCGGTAGAACATTTCACCGCGCCTTCGTCGTCACGGCCGGGTTCTTCCGCACCCTCAAAGCTCCCCGCACGTCGTCATATCCTCTCGATGATGCGCTCGCCGAACAGGCCCTGCGGCCGAAACAACAAGAAGGCGAGCGCGATGAAATAGGCGAGCCAACTCTCGATTCCCCCGCCTATCAGCGAGCCCCAGTAGAACTCGCCGAGCTTCTCGCCGATGCCGATGATGAGGCCGCCGACGATGGCGCCGGGAATAGAGGTCAGGCCGCCGAGAATGAGGACCGGCAACGCTTTCAGCGCCACCACTTGCAGCGCGAAGGAAACTTCCGAGCGGGCGCCCCACATGATCCCGGTCGCCAACGCCACCACCCCCGCGGCGAACCAAACGATGACCCAGATCTGGTTGAGCGAAATGCCGACCGACAACGCCGCCTGATGATCGTCGGCGACCGCGCGCAAGGCGCGGCCGATGCGGGTCTTCTGGAAAAATAGCCCGAGCCCGGCGACCATGACGATCGCGATGCCGGCCGCGGCGATGTCGAGCTTCTGCAAGGTGACGGACCCGCCGAGAATCTTAAAGTCGAGCGCGCCGCTCGGCAGGAATAGCTCCTGGGTGATCATGGTCTTCGGATTGCCGCCGAACACGAGTTCGCCGAAGCCAATGAGGAAATAGGTGACGCCGAAGGTGGCCATCAGCAGCATGATATCGGGCTGATTGACGAGCGGCCGCAGCACCAGCCGCTCGATGCCGAGCGCGAGAATGTACATGACCGCCACGGTCGCCAGCAACGCGATCCACGCAGGAACGCCTTTTTCGTGCAGCCCGACCAGCGTCAGCGCCGCGAACACCATCATGATTCCTTGCGCGAAATTAAACACGCCCGAGGCTTTGTAGATGAGCACGAAGCCAAGCGCGATCAGCGCATAAAGCACGCCGCCGACGAACCCCTCCCATATCGTCTGCACGAGCAGGTCGGGCGCCGAGATCATCTGCGCGAAGGGGTCGACGAATATCGCGTAGACGAGGTTCATCGCTCTGGCCTCAATGCGCCACGCCGAGATAAGCGTCGATCACCTTGGAATCGGCCTTGACGACGTCCGGGACGTCGTCGGCGATCTTGCGCCCGTATTCGAGCACGACGACCCGCGTCGAAAGGTCCATAACGACGCCAATGTCGTGTTCGATGAGGGCGATTGTCGCGCCGAGATGCCGGTTCGCCTCGACGATGAAGCGGCTCATGTCTTCTTTCTCCTCGAGATTCATTCCGGCCATCGGCTCGTCGAGCAGCAGAAGTTCAGGCTCCATCGCCAGCGCGCGGCCGAGCTCGACGCGTTTTTGCAGCCCATAGGGCAAGACGCCGACCGGAGTTTTGCGGATATGCTCGATCTCCAGGAAATCGATGATCTGCTCGCAGACCTGACGGTGGGCGATCTCCTCCTTGAGCGCCGGGCCGTGGCGCAGCGCCTGCCAGAACAAGCCCTTGCGCATGCGCAGATTGCGCCCGGTCATGATGTTGTCGAGCGTCGTCATGCCCTTGAACAGCGCGACGTTCTGGAAGGTTCGCGCGATGCCCTGGCTCGCCGCCTCATAGGGGCGCATGCGCGCGCGCGCCTCGCCGCGAAACAGAATGCGGCCGAGCTGGGGCTGGTAGAAACCGTTGATGACGTTGAGCATGGAGGTTTTGCCGGCGCCATTGGGGCCGATGATGGCGCGGATTTCCCCTTTGCGAATGTCGAAGGAGACGTCCGAAATGGCGTTCACGCCGCCGAACGACAGCGAGACGTGCTCAAGGGACAGGAGGACCTCGCCGGTCGCGGTCGCGCGCTTTGCGTTCATGCGGCGCGGCTCCGCGCGCTCGGCGGGTGGATCGGCATGTCGATGATCTTCGACGAGCCGATGAGCTTGCCCTTGCGGCCGTCCTCATAGGTGATTTCGGCCGCGATGGCGGCCTCGGCGGAGCCGTTGTAGAGACCTTCGATCAGCGGCGCGTAGCGCTCGGCGATAAAGCGGCGGCGCACCTTCTGGGTGCGCGTCAGCTCGCCGTCGTCGGCGTCGAGCTCCTTGGGCAGGATGAGAAACCGCTTGATCTGCGCGCCCGCCATCACCGGTTCGCCCGCCAGCGCGCGATTGACCGCCTCGACGTGCTTGGCGATCAGCTCGGCGACCCGCGGGTGCCCGGCGAGTTCCTGATAGGAGGCGTAGCCGACGGCGTTGCGCTCGGCCCAGTTGCCGACCGACGCCAATTCGATGTTGAGCATGACGGCGACGAAATCGCGATCCTGCCCGACCGCAACGGCCTCGCGAATGTCGGAGAAGAATTTGAGCTTGTTCTCGATGTACTTGGGCGCAAACAGCTGCCCGTTGGCGAGACGGCCGACGTCCTTCGCGCGGTCGATGACCTTGAGCTGACCGTCAGGTTCAAAGAAGCCGGCGTCGCCGGTCTTGACAAAGCCGTCCTCGGTCAGCGCCTCGCGCGTCTTATCGGGCTCGCGGAAATAGCCGACGAACATGCCCGGCGATTTGAATTGCACCTCGCCGTCCCTGGCGATGCGCAACGCGACGCGCGGCGCGGGCGGGCCGACCGCGTCGGAGCGAACGGCGCCGTCAGCCTGGACAGTCACGTAAAGAAAGGCCTCCGTCTGGCCGTAAAGCTGCTTAAGGTTGAGGCCCAGCGAGCGGTAGAACGCGAAGAGGTCCGCGCCGATCGCCTCGCCCGCGGTGTAGGCGACGCGAATCCTGCTGAAGCCGAGGGCGTTCTTCAGCGGGCCATAGATCAGCGCTTCGCCGAGCGCATAGTGCAGTCGGGCCGGCCAGGGGACGCTCAGCCCGTTGGCGATGCTCTCGCCCCAGCGGCGCGCGACCGCCATGAAATGACGGAACAGCCAGCGCTTGGGCGCGCTGGCGTCCTCCATCCGGATCATCACCCGTGTCAGCAGCGCCTCGAAAACTCGCGGCGGGGCGAAATGAAACGTCGGGCCGATTTCGCGCAGGTCCTCAGCGGCGGTGTCGGCGCTTTCCGGACAGGCCATGCAGAATCCCGCGACGAAGCCCTGCGCGTAGTTGAGATAGTGATCGCCGACCCAGGCGAGCGGCAAATAGGCCAGCACTTCGTCGCGATCGGTCAGATTGTCGAAGGCGACGGTGTCGCGCGCCGCCGCGATGCAGCGCTCGCCGCTCAGCACGACGCCTTTCGATCGCCCGGTCGTGCCCGAGGTGTAAAGGATCACCGATGGATCCCCGCCGTCGCCGGCGCTGATGCGCTCGTCGAGCGCGGCCGCGACGCCTTCGTCCATGAGCGCCGCGCGGCCCGCGGCGATCACCGCGTCGAAGGCGCGCAACCGCGCCTCGCCGTAATCGCCAAGGCCGCGTCCCTCGTCGTAGACGACGAGCGCCAAATTCGGCAAGCGAGAGGCGACCGAAAAGATCTTGTCGACCTGCTCCTGATCTTGCGCGGCGACGAATTTCGCGCCGGCGTGGTCGAGCACGAGGGCGAGTTCGTCGGCCACCGAATCGGCATAGACCGGCACCGGGATGGCGCCGAGCATCTGCGCGGCGGTGATCGTCCAATAGAGGCGCGGACGGTTGGCGCCCACGACGGCGATGCGATCGCCCTTGCCGAGGCCCAAGGCGTCGAACCCCTGCGCGATCGCGCAGGTTTCGGCGTAGACTTGGCGCCATGTCCAGGTCCGCCAGATGCCGAAGTCCTTCAGACGAAAGGCCGGGCGACCGCCTCGCACCCGCGCATGCATGCGCAGCAGCTTGGCGAAGGTGTCGTCGGCGTTCGCCCGCTTTGGCGGCAAGCCCAACCCCGTCCTCCCCTTGTCGGATCCCGCCGCGAACGCCGCCAGCTCGTCGCCGACCGCCTCGCGCGGGATTGGGCGCGCAGATCATCAGACGGCGCACGGTTCCGATAGCCCTACGAAAGTTGGGCTTCGCCAAAATGCCCCCTCGCCGCCATTTCACCGACTTGAGCGGCGCGCGGACGAACCTGTCGACCCGCGCTTGACCACGAAATATGGTTATGGCATATAACCATTTTGCCATGACGCGATTGGGATTTGGAATGGCGAACTCCCACGACGACGCGGAAGCGAGGATCGGGGCCCGCGGGCCGCTGACGATCGAGCGGCGCGGCGCGGTCCTCGTCGTCGGCCTCGACCGCGAGGCCAAGCGCAATGCGATCAACGACGAAGCGATCGAAGCGCTCGACGTCTGCTTTTCGACGATCCCGGCGGGCGTGCGCGCTGCGGTGATTTGCGGCCACGGGCCCAATTTCTCGGCCGGACTCGACCTTGGCGAATTGTCGTCGCTCGACGTGACCGCCGGCGTTCTTCATTCGCGCGCCTGGCATCGTTGCTTCGAGAAGATCGAATTCGGCCCCGTTCCCGTCGTCGCCGTCCTGAAAGGCGCGGTGATCGGGGGCGGTCTGGAGCTTGCGGCGGCGGCCCACGTCCGCGTCTCCGAGCCGTCTGCGTTTTACGCCCTGCCGGAGGGACAACGCGGCCTCTTCGTCGGCGGCGGCGGATCGGTGCGCCTGCCTCGCTTGATCGGCGTCGCCCGCATGGCGGACATGATGCTGACCGGGCGCGCCTATGGCGCCGAGGACGGCGCGAGAATCGGCTTGGCGCAGTATCTCGTCGCCGAGGGCGAGGGCTTCGACACGGCGCTCGGACTGGCGCAAACCATGGCCGACAATGCGCCCCTGAGCAATTTCGCCGTGATCCAAGCGCTGCCGCGTATCGCCGCGAGCGATCCGCACGTCGGCTATTTCATGGAGTCCTTGGTCGCCGCCGTCGCGCAAGGCGACGACGACGCCAAGGCGCGCGTGCGCGCCTTTCTGGATAAGCGCGCCGACAAGACCAAGCGCCCGGATTGACGAACCCGCCGCAGTCGCGGGTCGGTTAGGCAAGAGAGGAGCCTCGCGCGACGGCGCGACGAACAAGGAGAGCGAAGCGATGCTGGCCGTCAATCCTGCGACGCCGTCGCGCCTGTTCGGCGCGCTCGATCCGGTGGTCGAGACCCGGCCTGACGGCGTCGTCGTCGTGCGCTGCGCCGAGCCCCTGCCGCCCTACGCGCCCTCGCTCATCGACCGTCTCGAACATTGGGCGCGGGTCGCCCCGGATCGAGCTTTTCTGGCTGAGCGCGCCGGGGATGGTCGCTGGCGCAAGCTGACCTTCGGCGCGGCGTACGAGACGATCCTGCACATCGGCGCTGCGCTGCTGGCGCGCCGCCTGTCGGAAGAGCGCCCAGTGCTTATTCTCTCCGGAAACAGCGTCGATCACGCGCTGCTTTCGCTCGCCGGGATGGCGGTCGGCGCCCCCACCTGCCCGATGTCGACGGCCTATTCATTGATATCCCAGGACTTGGGCAAGCTGTCTTACGCGCTCGATCTGTTGACGCCGGGACTGGTCTTCGCCGCCGACGGGGCCGCCTACGGTCGCGCCCTCGGCAAGGCGAAGGCGCACGGCCTCGAGATCGTCGTCGGCGACGACAGCGCCGAGGCGCTCGCCGCGACGCCGTTCTCGAGCTTCCTCGAGCGGCCGATTTCTTCCGCCGCGCTGTCGGCGCGCGCCAAAGTCGGGCCGGACTCGATCGCCAAGTTCCTGCTCACCTCCGGCTCGACCGGATTTCCCAAGGCGGTGACCAACACTCAGCGCATGCTGTGCTCCAACCAGGCGATGCTCGGCGAGGCGCTGCCCTTTCTCAAGAACGAGCCGCCGGTGCTGGTGGACTGGCTGCCCTGGGCCCACACGTTCGGCTCCAACCACAATTTCGGCATCGCGCTCTATAACGGCGGCACGCTCTACATCGACGAGGGCAAGCCCATTCCATCCGGCGTCGGCGCGAGCGTGGCCAACCTGCGCGAGATCGCTCCGACCGTCTATTTCAACGTGCCCAAGGGGTTCGAGGCGCTGCTGCCGCACCTGCAAGAGGACGAGGCGCTGCGCCGCCATTTCTTCTCGCGACTGAGGTTGATGTTCTACGCCGGCGCCGGCCTCTCCAAGCCGGTGTGGGACGCCTATCGCCAACTTGCGATCGCCACGCTCGGCCGACCCGTCGCCATGACCACGTCGCTCGGCTCCACCGAGACTTCGCCAGGCGCGCTTATCAACGTGCGCGAGATCGATCGCCCGGGCATCGTCGGCGTGCCGCACCGCGGCGTCGAACTGAAACTTGCGCCCAAAGGCGGCAAGCTGGAGGCGCGCCTGCGCGGCCCCAACGTCATGCCGGGATACTGGCGGCGCCCCGACCTCAGCCAAAGCGCATTCGACGAAGAGGGCTTCTATCTCATCGGCGACGCGCTTCGCCTCGCCGAGCCCAACAATTTCGCCGCCGGGTTCGAGTTCGACGGCCGTATCTCCGAGGATTTCAAGCTCGCGACGGGAACGTGGGTCAGCGTCGGGCCGCTGCGCGTCGGCTTCATCGGCGCGTTCGCTCCGCTGGTCAAGGACGCGGCCGTCGCCGGTCATGACCGCGACGAGGTCGGCATGCTGGTCTTCCTCGACGAGGAGGCGACGCGCAAGCTCGCGCCGCACCTGGGCGCCGGCACGCCGTTCGCCGACGTCCTCGCCGACGCGCGTGTCAAGGACGCGTTCCAGGCGCGCCTCGCGGCGCTGGCGCACACGGCCACAGGCTCTTCGACGCGCGTTACGCGCATCGCCTTGCTCGCCGATTCGCCTTCGATCGATCTCGGCGAGGCGACCGACAAGGGCTCGATCAACCAGCGCGCCGTGCTCGCCAATCGCGCGGCCGACGTGGAGGCGCTCTACGCCGGCGAAGCCAAACCGCACATTGTTCGCGTCTAGGCGAAGGCGCGGCAGTGAAAGAGGCGCTCCGCCTCCCGAACGGCCTGCTCGCGCCAATCGCGGCGCGAGGACTTGCGTTAAGGGATCGCTTCGGCCTGTATCGGCGACGGGCGACTCGTCGCAATCATCGTCGAAAGCCCGGCGGTTGCGGATTGATCGAAAGGACGACAACATGAATTTGGCGGGCGCAGCGACGATCGTCACCGGCGGCGGCTCGGGACTCGGCAAGGCGACGGCGGAAAGCTTCGCCGCCAAGGGCGCACGCGTCGCGGTCATCGACCGCAACGCCGAGGCCGCCGAAGCGGTCGCAAAGGCGATCGGCGGTCTCGCCGCGCCCTGCGACGTCGCCGACGCCGCCTCGGCGGAAGCGGCCATCGCCAAGGCCGCGGCCGCCCACGGTCCGGCGCGCGTGCTCATCAACTGCGCCGGGATCGGCACGCCCAAGCGGGTGGTCGGGCGCGACGGACCGCAGCCGCTCGGCGATTTCGAGACGATGATTCGCGTCAATCTCGTCGGCACCTTCAACATGATTCGGCTTGCGGCGGCGGCGATGGCCAAGCTCGCGCCGCTGGAGGGCGGTGAGAGAGGCGTCATGATCTCGACCGCTTCGGTCGCGGCCTACGAGGGACAGATCGGCCAGGCCGCCTATTCCGCCTCCAAGGGCGGCGTCGTCGCCATGACCCTGCCGATCGCGCGCGAGTTGGCCCAATTCGGCATTCGCGTCAACGCGATCGCGCCGGGGTTGTTCCTGACCCCGATGCTGCTCGGCCTGCCACAAGACGCCCAAGATTCGCTCGGGCGTTCGGTCCCCTGTCCGGCGCGCCTTGGCGAGCCCAGGGAATTCGCCGCGCTCGCCGCGCATATCGTCGAAAACGCCTATCTCAACGGCGAGACCATACGCATCGACGGCGCCCTGCGCATGCAGCCCCGCTGAGGCGCGACTATGCTGGTCAACCGTCTTGCCGTGCGGATAGAATGGGCGGACTGCGATCCCGCCGGGATCGTGTACTATCCGCGCTATTTCCAGATGTTCGACACCGCCACCCATCACCTGTTCGAAGCGGCCGGCTGGAAGAAGCGCGACCTGCTGCGCGAATTCGGCGCCGCCGGCTATCCCATGGTCGACACGCGCGCCAGATTCATCGCGCCTTCCTCTTACGGCGACGATATCGTCATCGAGACGCGCATCGCCGCGTTCCGCAATTCGAGCTTCGACGTCGAGCATAAGGTTTTCAAGCCGAGCGAACGCGGCGACGAACTGGCGATCGAGGCTTGGGGGACGCGCGTCTGGGTCGGCCCGCACCCCGACGATCCCAAACGATTGAAATCCCGCCCGATCCCGCCGATCGTCATCGCGCGGCTCTCCGGCGACGGCGAGATGACGGATGGCTCTTAGGCGCGCTCAGGCGCCGCGGCCGGCCGCGACCGAGGGCGAGGTCGGCGAAGCGGCGCCGGTCGAGAGCCCCCTCGATCTTTCCGCCTTGACTGAGATCACCGGCTATCCCCTGCGCCGCGCGCAGTTGGCCGTGTTCGAAGATTTCAATAGGCGCTTCGCGCCCCTTGGCCTGTCGCCGGCGCAATATTCGTCGCTGGTCGCGATCGCCGACAATCCGGGCCGCAAGCAGTCGGAAATCGCCGGCGCGCTCGGCATCCAGCGGCCGAATTTCGTCGCGATGATGGATGAACTCGAGCGCCGCGGCCTCGCCGAGCGCCTGCGCTCGGACTCGGATCGCCGCTCGCACGCGCTGGTGCTGACGCGGTCGGGGAACGAACTTGTCGCGCGCGCGCGCCTCCTCCAAGCCGAACAAGAAGACGCGATCGCGCGAGTTCTGGGCCAGGACGGCAGAAAGAGGCTCGTCGCACTGCTTCGCCGACTGGCCAAAATTGAATAGGCCGACGAGCGACGTTGGGCGGTCGGCGGGCGCCGCATCCGCCGCATGAAAAAGGGTGCGCGAAAGGTTCGATGCACAACTGGTTCCGTTCTCCGACGCTGCTCAAACTCTTCGTCGGGCAGCACATCGTCAACGGCCTGAGCGTCGCGCTCTCCGTCATGGCGGTGGCGGTGGCGGCCTCGGCGCTGTTCGGCTTTGCCGCCGGCCAACCTGCGACGCTTGGGGCAATTTCGGCGAGCATCAGCGACTTTCCCGCCCCTTGGCGCGTCAAGGCGCGCACCCTGCTCATCGGGTTTGGCCTCGCTCTCGCCTCGACTTCGGCGATCCAGCTCGTCGGCGGCTCGGGACCGGCGGCGATCGTCGCCATCGGCCTCATTGCTTTTTGCGCGGGAATGGTGACCGGGCTCGGTCGCTGGGCGCTGTCGTTGAGCGCGCAATTGCTCGTTCCCATGGTTTTCGTCTTGGGCCTGCCGCCGGCCGATCCGGCGCGCGCATTCGTCAACGAAGCGATCTTCGCCGGCGGCGGGCTCGCCTATATCGGTCTGGCGCTGATCGCCACTCGCCTCAGCGGCGCCAATGATCGGCGCTTGATGGCGAGCGAGTGCTTTCGCGAATTGGCGGCGTACCTCAGGGCCATCGCGCGCTTCACCGATCCGGCGATCGACGTCACCGAGGTCTATGGCGCGGCGATCCGCCAGCAGGCGGCCTTGGCCGAGCAACTGCAGGCGGCGCGCGCCTTGCTTCTCGAGCGCGCGCGAACCACGCCGGAGCGCGTCCGGCTCGCCGCCACGATCGGCATTCTTCTCGACGGCTTCGACGCGCTGGTCGCCGCCCAGTGCGATCTTCCGCGTTTGCGCGACGTCCCCGCGGCCCGGACGCTGATGGCGCGCATCGGCGTCGCCCTGCGCGCCGCCGCGCTCGATTTGCAACATCTCAGCCTCGAATTGCTGACCACCGCCAAGCCGGGACTGCCGCCCGGCCATGCGACCGCGACCGAAGCGATGCGCCGCGAGGCCGCGCGCCTCGTCGCCGGCGAGGAGGCGAGTCCGGCCGAACGCGACGCGATCGAAGCCACGACGCAGCGTCTCAACGACGCTCGCGAACAAATCCGCCGCCTCGAGCGCGCCTTGAGGGACGACGAAGCGGCGGAAGCGGCGATCGGCGAAGTCAACATGTCCGCCTTCGAGCCGCGCCGCTCCTACGACCCCCGCCTTCTGACCGCCGAGCTCACGTCGGATTCGCCGGTGTTTCGCTTCGCCGCCCGGCTCGCTGCGGCGATGATGGCCGGCGCGATCGTCGCGGTCTCGCTTGGCGGGGCCGGCCACGGAAATTGGGTTCTGCTGACGATTGCGGTCATCATGCGCGCCAGCTACGGCTGGACGCGCCAGCGCCGCGACGATCGGATCGTGGGGACCTTGATCGGCTGCGTGATCGCCGCCGTCGCGGTCGCCGCCGCGCCGATCGGCGCGCTGGTCATCGCACAAGGCCTGGCGCTGGCGGTGACGCACGGCTTCATCCGCTCCAACTATCGCCTCGCTTCGGTCGGCGCCTCGGTCGTGGCCCTGGTCTCCTTGCATCTGATCAATCCGGCCGAGGCGGCGCCGGCGCTGACCCGCCTCGCCGACACGCTGGTCGGCGCGGCGATCGCCCATCTCTTCAGCCACGTCTGGCCGCGCTGGGAATTCGCCGAGGCGCCGCGTCTGGCGGCGCGGCTCACGGCGCAAATCGCCGCCTTCGCCGCGGTGACGCTGCGCCGGGACGCGCCAGAGCAAGACTACCGCATGGCGCGCAAGGGCGTCATCGAAGCGATCGCCGCGCTCTCCGATTCGGCGGCCCGGATGGGCGGCGAGCCGCGCGCCACGCAGCGCGGCCTCGACGAAATGTCGGCGATGCTGATCGCCGCACACGTCCTGGTCGCCCATCTCTCGGCGGCGCGCCTGGCGCTGCGCGCGGCGCGCGGCGACGAAGCGACGCTGGCGCACGCCAAGGCGAAAGCGGCGCGCAATTGGCTCGTCGCGCGCCTTTCCGCCAAGACCGCCGCGGAAGCCGAGAGCGGAGATGGCGTCGAGACGCCGTCGACGCCGTTGATGAATGCAACGCTCGCCCTTCTCGCCGCCGCGCGCGAATACCGCCGCGCGTCGGCCCCCGCCTGAGTTCAGCTCCTGCGCGGCCGCCGCGCGCCCCGCGTTTCCCGGCTCGCGCCCGCGGCGATGAGCAGCTTGCGATATTCGTCGCGCTTCTCATGGATCGAGCCGATCACCAGGCCCATGGGAACCCCGAGGTCGACTAGCGTCGCCTCGGAAAGCTGCAGGCTTGCCTCGATCGTTTCCGGCACGGCGTCGGTGACGCCGAGGTGATAAAGCGTTCGCGCATGAGCGGCATCGCGCGCGCGCGCGATGAGGGTAATGTCGGGCCTCAGGCGGCGGGCGGCCGCGACCACCGCCTCGTTGGCGCTCGGCGCGTCCATCGTCACCACCAAGGCGCGCGCGGTCTCGACGCCGCAACGGCGCAGAAAATCGTCACGCGAGGCGTCGCCGAAATAGACCGGTTTGCCGGCGCGCCGCTCGCGAGCGATCAAGGTTGGGTCGACGTCGACGGCGATGAAGGGGATGCTGTGCATGGCGAGCATTTCGCCGATCAGCGCGCCGACGCGGCCGTAGCCGACGATGATGACGCGCCGGCTTTCATCCTCCGGCGGCGCGGCCGATACTTGCGGGTCGATCTCGCGGGCGCGCGGCGGCGCCAGCGCGGCGCCGATCCTGCCCAGCGGAGGGATCGCCAGCATCGACAACGCCACCGCGACGAGGAGAATCTGGCCGTCGGCGGCGGCGACAACGCGCCCGGCAACCGCGGCGGCGATCATCACGAAGGCGAACTCGCCGCCCGGCCCCAAGAGCAGCGCGACCTCGGCAGCGACGCGGTTGGGCGCGCCAAAGAGCCGCGCCAGAACGAACAGCGCGAGCGCCTTGACGACAACGAACGCCGCCGTCAGTCCGAGGACGCCGGCCGGATGAGCAATGAGCACCGACAGATCGAGCCCCGCGCCGACCGAGACGAAAAATACGCCGAGCAGCAGGCCCCTGAACGGCTCGATGGTCACTTCGATCTCGCGCCGATATTCGGTTTCGGCAAGCAGCAGGCCGGCGACAAAGGCGCCGAGCGCCATCGACAGGCCGCTGGCGGCGGCGGTCAAGGCCGCGCCGAGCACGACCAACAGGCAGGCGGCCATGAAAAACTCCGGGCTGCGCGTCGTCGCCACCGAATGAAACAGCGGCCGCAGCACCAGACGGCCGACGACGATCACCGCGGCGAGCGCCAGCGCCGCGGGCGCCAGGGTGAGAACGAGGCTCGCCCCGAGGTTCTCGACGCGCCCGCCGGCGAGCATCGCCGCCAAGACCAGCAACGGGGCGACCGCGAGATCCTGAAACAACAGCACGGCGAAACTGAACCGCCCAACCGGCGCGCCAAGGCGCTTTTCCTCGCCCAGCACGGGAATGACGATCGCGGTGGAGGAGAGCGACAAGGCGGCGCCGATCATCGCCGCGGCCGCCGGCCGCTGTCCGAAGGCGTAGGCGGCGGCGCCGAGCGCCGAAGCGCAGACCACGACCTGCGCCGGGCCCAACGCGAACACCAGACGCCGCATGCGCTTGAGCCGTTCAAAGGAGACTTCCAGACCGATAGTGAAGAGCAGAACGACGACGCCGAAAGCGGCGAGCCGATTGATCGCTTCGACGTCGGTCAGCGCCAGAGCGTCAAGCCAGGGCGCGCGCTGGACGAGCCGGCCGAGGCCAAACGGCCCCAGCGCGACGCCCGCCAGGAGATAGCCGAGCACCGGGCTGACGCGGATGCGAAAGAATAGCGGCGCGACGACGCCCGCGGTGACCAGAAAGAGCAGCGTTTCCTTGTAGATCGCGAGATCGAACGGCGCGTTCATTTTCGAGCCCCTTCGCCCCCGCGCGCGAGCGGATCGGCGGCGAGCTTAATCGATTCGCGTCCTCGCGGGACCCCTGCTTTCCGCCCGCGGCCCTCGGGCCGGGCGGCGCTCAAGAGGCAAAGTCGCCGTCCACCGTTCGCCGAACGCAAAACCCCCCGACGGGGCGTCGAGGGGGCGATCGGCTGAATTGGTCGAGGCGACGAGAACGCTCAGGCGGCTTGAGCTTCGGCTTCGGCGCGCTTCTTGACGATTTGGCGCTTCAGCGCGGCCGCGCTGTCCGAAAGGTCGGCGTCGCGGGACTTGACGAGGAAATTGTCGAGCCCGCCGCGATGCTCGACCGAACGCAGCGCGGCGGCGGCGATGCGCAGACGCACGGCGCGGCCGAGCACGTCGGAAATGAGCGTGACCTCACAAAGGTTGGGCAAGAAGCGCGTGCGCGACTTGCGGTTGGAATGGCTGACTTTATTGCCGGTCTGGACGGCGATTCCCGTCAGCTCGCAACGGCGTGACATAGCGCAACTTTCCCTGAACCAAATGGGATTAATGACGACCCCAGGCGACTTTGCGGGCGCGCGCGTCGCCCATGACAAAAGCGCAACCGCCGCCAACCGACCCCTGGCGTCTCGGGTCGGCGGTCTATAGGGGAAGGGTCCTCTGGCGTCAAGCGCACGATGGAGACGAAGCCGATGAATGACAGCGTCGCCGCCGATCCCTTGGGCGCCGTTCCGCGTCTCAACGCGCTGCGCGAGGCGATCACGACGCGGGCGCGCGATTGCGGACGCGATCCGAACTCTGTGCGGCTCGTCGCCGTCTCCAAGACCTTTTCGGCCGACGAAGTTTGGCCGACCATCGCGCTCGGGGGTCAAACCGTGTTCGGCGAGAACCGCGTTCAGGAGGCCAAACCGAAATGGCTCGATCTGCGCGCCCGCGCCGCCGCCATTGGCCGAAGCGTCGAGTTGCATCTCATCGGCCCGCTGCAAAGCAACAAGGCGCGCGAGGCGGTCGAGGCTTTCGATGTCGTCCAGACCGTCGACCGGGAGAAAATCGCCGACGCGCTGGCGACCGCGATCGCCAAGACAGGCAAGACGCCGCGCCTATTCATCGAGGTCAACACCGGCGGCGAGCCGCAAAAGGCCGGCGTCGCCCCCAACGACGCCGACGCCTTCGTCGCGCTCTGCCGACAGAGGTACGCCCTTGCGATCGAAGGCCTGATGTGCGTTCCCCCGCTCAACGAGCAGGCCTCGCCGCATTTCGCGCTGCTGCGCGTCATCGCCGAGCGCAATGGCCTCAAGGCGCTGTCGATGGGAATGAGCGCCGACTGGCCGCTGGCGATCCAGCTCGGCGCGACGCTGGTGCGCGTCGGCAGCGCGATTTTCGGCGCGCGGACCTGAGCCCGGTCAAGCCTTCGGCATTTCCCTTAGCTCGCGGCGAGACTCGCCCGAACGGCGATCCGGCGAAAGGATCCTCGGCGTCCAAGGCATTTACCGAGCGTTAACCAGCGCGGAGCGAAGACTGTCGGCG
The DNA here is from genome assembly GCA_963755075.1 of uncultured Alphaproteobacteria bacterium. GTDB lineage: Bacteria > Pseudomonadota > Alphaproteobacteria > Rhizobiales > Beijerinckiaceae > Roseiarcus. The sequence goes on along the minus strand of CAVWKL010000138.1, from coordinate 3,954 downwards.
GCGGTTTTGCGCGCGGTGCGCCGATCTCCACGGGAAAGACGCCGATGCGGCGAACGGGTCCTTCGCGGCGGCCGTTTCGCGCGCGCCGCCGTCGGCGCGACGCCCGCGCGGCGGCGCACGGAGCCGCTCTGCCATGAATCAGGCGACGTCCATCGAGGCCGAGGCGACGCCGATCGACGCCGGGTTGCGGGCGCTATGCGGCATCGCGGCGTTCTACCGCATCGCGGCCGATCCGGTTCATCTCGGGCGTGAACTGGCGTTGCAAGGGCGGCCCGCCAACGAAACCGACATCGTGCGCGCCGCCGGATTGGTCGGACTCAAGGCGCGCCAAATCGCCGGCGTGACGAACCGGCGCCTGGCGGCGATTCCGACGCCGGCGATCGTGCGGTTGAAGAACGGCGCGTTCATGGTTCTGACCGGGCGCAATCCCTCGGGGCTCTATCGCCTCGTCGATCCGATCAGCCACGCCGATCAGGAAATCCCGCTCGACCTGTTGCGCGGTCAGATCGGCGGCCGAGCGCTGCTCGTCGCGCGCAAGCTCGGCGGCCCCGGCGTCCACCCTTCGGCGTTCGGCTTCCGTTGGTTCCTGCCGACGATCTGGCGTTATCGGCGGCCGCTCGCCGACGTGCTGATCGCGTCGTTCTTTGTCCAGATTTTCGCCCTGGTGACGCCTCTATTCTTTCAGGTCGTCGTCGACAAAGTGCTCGCCCACAAGGGCTATTCGACGCTCTTCGTCCTCGTCATCGGCATGGCGGTGATCGGATTGTTCGACGTCGTGCTGCAATACTTGCGCACCTACGCGCTATCGCACACCACCAATCGCATCGACGTTGAACTCGGTCAGCGCCTGTTCGCGCATTTGCTGCGCCTGCCGCTCAGCTATTTCGAAACGCGCTCGGCCGGCCAGACGGTCGCTCGGGTGCGTGAACTGGAGACGATCCGCAATTTCCTCACCGGGCAGGGCTTGTTCTCTTCGATCGATCTCATTTTCACCTTCGTCTTCATCGCCGTGCTATTCGCCTACTCCTGGACGCTGACGCTGATCGTGTTGGCGAGCGTGCCCCTTTATCTCGCCATCGGCTTTGCCGTGCGGCCGCCGCTGCGTGAACTCATCAAGGAGAAGTTCAATCGCGGCGCGGCGAGCCAGCAATTCCTCGTCGAAGCGATCGTCGGCGTTCACACCATCAAGGCCGCCGCGGTCGAGCCGATCATGCGCGCCCAATGGGAGGAGCGGCTCGCCGCCTACGTGCAGACGAGCTTCCTGGCGACGCTGCTCGGCGCGCGCGGGCAGAACGCGGTGCAATACGTCAGCAAGCTGACGACGGCGGCGCTGCTTCTGTTCGGCGCCAAAGCCGTCATCGACGGCGAACTCACCGTTGGCGCGCTGGTCGCCTTCAATATGATTTCGTCGCAGGCGGTGCAGCCGATCCTGCGTCTTTCGCAAATCTGGCAAGATTTCCAGCAAGTGCAGATTTCGATCGACCGGCTCGGCGACATCCTGAACGCGCCGCCCGAACCCGCGCCGTTGGCGCGCGTCGCCTTGCCGGCGCCGCGCGGCGCGATCGAGTTGCGCCATGTGACGTTTCGTTACCGGCCTGGAGCGGCGAACGTGCTCAAGGATTTGTCGCTCCGCATCCCTCCCGGCGAGGTCGTCGGCGTCGTCGGGCCTTCCGGCTCAGGCAAGTCGACGCTGGCCAAGCTCGTCCAGCGCCTCTATTTGCCGAGCGAAGGCCAAGTGCTCCTTGACGGGGCCGATCTGAGCCAAGTCGATCCGGCGTGGCTGCGCCACCATATCGGCGTCGTCCTGCAGGAAAGCCTGCTGTTCAACCGGACCGTCCACGAAAACATCGCTTTCGCCAATCCGGCGATGCCGCGCGCGCACGTGATCGAGGTCGCGCGCCTAGCCGGCGCCGACGAATTCATCGACAAGCTGCCCGAGGGTTACGACACGACCATCGAGGAACGCGGCGCGAATCTCTCTGGCGGCCAGCGCCAGCGCCTCGCGATTGCGCGCGCGCTCGCCACCAACCCGCAAATCCTGGTTTTCGACGAGGCGACCTCCGCGCTCGATTACGAAAGCGAGCGCGTTATCCAGCGCAACATGCGCCGAATCGTGAAGAACCGCACCGTCATCATCATCGCCCACCGTCTGGCCGCGGTGCGCGCCTGCCATCGCATCATCGGCATCGTCGACGGGCGGATCGTCGAAAGCGGCACGCATGAGGAATTGCTCAGGCGACCGGGCGGACTCTACGCGCATTTGTGGGGCCTGCAGAGCCAGCCGATGGAGATCGGCCCGTGAACCAGCCCGTGCGTCGACTCGAGTTCGCCAAAGCGCCAGCGCGCCGGTCGTCACGTTCCGACAACGAATTTCTCGCGCCCGCGCTCGAGATTCTCGAGTCGCCGCCCTCGCCTGTCCGCATCGCGCTGATCTGGATCATCTGCGGGCTGGTCGCCGTCGCGCTCGCCTGGGCCTATTTCGGCCGCATCGACATTATCGCGACCGCGCAGGGCAAATTCCAGCCGACTGGCCGCGTCAAGGTCATCGAGCCGTTAGAGACCGGCAGGGTCGCGGCGATCTATGTCGCCAACGGCGCGCACGTCGCCGCTGGAGACGTTCTCGTCGAGCTTGATCGCTCCTCCGCGGAAGCCGACGAGCGCGAAGCGCTGACGGGTCTCGCCTCGGCGCGCGCCGAGGCGGCGCGGCGAACGACGGCGATCGCGGCGGCTGAGGGACGGCAGTTCGATCCGGTTCCGCCCATCGCCTGGCGGGACGATGTTCCGCTCGCGCTGCGACAACGCGAAGAGCGCGTGCTCGCCGCCGACCTCGGCCAGCTCGCGGCGAGCCTCGCCTCGCTCGGCGCGCAGCGCGCGCAAAAGCGCGCCGAGTTCGATAAGGTCGCTCAAACGATCCAGTCGCAACAGAATCTTGTGGCGACCTTGCAGCAGCGCGTCGACATGCGCCAGTCGCTCGTCGAACTCTAGAGCCGGCGCCAAGTCCGCCGTGATCGACGCGACGGAGACGTTGCAATACCAGTTGATCCAACTGGCGATCCAACAAGGCCAGTTCGCCTCGCTCGAGCGCAATCTCGACGTCATCGCCAAGGACGCCGACAAGGCGGTCGAAACCTTCATTTCCGAAAACGCGCAAAAGCTGAGCGACAGCGACCGCCAAGCCGAGGACCTCGCGCAAAAGCTCGCCAAGGCGCAGGCGGAGATCGACCACCTGACGTTGCGCGCGCCAATCGCCGGAACCGTGCAAGCTTCCGCCGTCACGACGATCGGTCAGGTTGTCTCCACCGGACAGGAGATCATGCGCCTGGTTCCGGACGATTCGCGGTTGGAGCTCGAAGTCTATGTCCTCAACCGCGATATCGGCTTTGTCAAACTGGGGCAGAGCGCGGTGGTCAAAGTCGAGTCCTTTCCGTTCACCCAATACGGCACCATCAACGCACGGGTGACGCGGATCGCGAGCGACGCGATTCCGGAGCCGGACGCCAACCTCGATGAAGGCGACCCGGCGCACGCAGCCGCCAGCGCCCCGTTCGGCGGCGCGCAGCGCACCCAAAACCTGGTGTTTCCGGTCATGCTGCAACCCGAGGCGGCGAGCATGAGCATCGAGGGTCAGCCGATCGCGCTGACGTCGGGCATGGCCGCCACCGTCGAAATCAAGACGGGAACGCGCCGCATTCTCGAATACGTCTTCTCGCCGCTGGTCGAGATCGGCGCGAACGCGCTGCACGAGCGCTGAACGGACATCGCCAAACGCAGGCGGTCTTGATTTGTCGCTCGCGACCGCTAATGTCTTGGCGGAAAGGCCCGCGGCGGCCGAATGGGCGCCGAATGGGCGATCGGATAGCTACATGTCGCCAAATCCCCCCGCCGCCGACGACGGCGAAAAGGCCGACGCGGTCCGGCCCGTGATCGCGGTCGAACGGCTGACGCGCGCATTCG
>CAVWKL010000137.1:0-19033 GCA_963755075.1 uncultured Alphaproteobacteria bacterium | reverse complement strand
GCCATACGGTCGATTGCCATTTTGCTTGTCTCCTCAGCGCTGTGTAGGTTCCCGGCTCGGCCGGGCCGGGCGACCGCCACCGATCAACCGCCGATGTCCGTCCGTCGGATTCCGGCGCCCTCTTAAAGCGATCTCATGGTTTTGGCGAGGGCCTGACGGATCGGGCGGCGGCGACCGCGGGTTCACACGCCGCCGGAATGGCGCGCTCGCCGGCGATCTTCACGCCGCGAACGATCTCTGGCAAGAACGGCGGCGCGCGGGTTCCGCCCGGATATTCTCTCGAAGGCGCGGCTTTGCCGTCGTTGCGCGGAAGGGTCGGGTCGTCATGAGCTTTCTTCCCACGCCGCCGGTCCTCGTCGCCTTCGCCGCCGCCGGCGTCTTGCTTGCGGCGACGCCGGGGCCGGACATGGCTTTGTTCCTGTCGCGCACCTTGGGCGGCGGGCGTCCACACGGCTATGCCGCGCTCGCCGGCGCGATGACGGGACTTCTCGTCCACACCTTCGCCGCGGCGCTCGGCCTCTCCGCGTTGTTGGCGGCTTCGGCGCGCGCCTACGACGCGGTGAAATTCGCCGGCGCTCTCTATCTTCTCTATCTCGCCTACGGCGCCCTTCGCCACGGCGCGGCGCTGCGGCTCGTGGGGCAGGGCGGCGCGAACGGCGGCCTTGCCGGCAGCTATCTCGCTGGGCTCTTGATCAACCTCACCAACCCGAAGATCGTACTGTTTTTCGTCACCTTCCTGCCGCAGTTCATCGAGGTCGGCGACGCCGCGGCGGCGCAGAAATTCTTCTTCTTCGGCCTCGCCTTCATCGCCATCGGGGCGATCGTCAACGCCGCCATCATCGCCGTCGCCGCGCGCTTCGTCGCCGCCGCCAAGGCGAACCCGCGGGCGATCCGCTGGTTCGACTATGGCTTCGCCGGCCTGATGGGCGCCTTCGCGGCGCGCCTCGTGCTGGCGGGCGGGCGGTAGGAGCGTCCGCCCTCGCCCCCTACGCCCCAGTCGAGGCAACCGCCGCCTCGACCGCTTCGCCCAGGCGCTCGACGATCGTATCGATCTCGGCCGCCCCAACGATGAACGGCGGGGCGATGAGGACGTGGTCGCCGGCGCGGCCGTCGATCGCGCCGCCCATGGGATAGACCATCAGGCCGCGCGCCATCGCTTCGCGTTTCACCCGTGCGTGCAGCTTCAACGCGGGATCGAACGGCGCCTTGCCGGCGCGGTCGGCGACGAGTTCGACGCCGTGGAAGAGGCCGCGTCCTCTGATGTCGCCGACGGCGGCGCAATTGGCGAAGCGCTCCTCGAGGCGCCTTCGAAGGCGCGCCCCCATGGCGACGACATTATCGAGCAAATGGTCGCGGCGGACGACCTCCTGCACCGCCAGCCCCGCCGCCGCGGCCATGGGATGGCCCATGTAGGTGTGGCCGTGCTGGAAGAAGCCCGACCCGTTGGCGAAGGCCTCGAATATCGGCTGGCTCGAACAGGACCGCGCCGATCGGCTGGTAGCCGCCGCCGAGGCCCTTGGCGATGGTCATCAGATCCGGCGCGACGCCCTCTTGCGCACAGGCGTGCAGCGTGCCGGTGCGCCCCATGCCGCACATCACTTCGTCGAGGATCAGCAGCACGCCGTAGCGATCGCAGATCGCGCGCACGCGCTTGAAGTAGTCGGCGACGGGAGGGACCGCGCCGAGCGTCGCGCCGACCACCGTCTCGGCGATGAAGGCCATGACGGTCTCGGGGACAAGCTCGAGGATCTTGTCTTCCAGCGCTTGCGCCGCGCGCGCCGCGTAAGCCTCCTCGCTCTCTCCCGCCTGGCGATAGCGGTAGGCGTAGCACGGCTCGATGTGATGGGCTTCGATCAGCAGCGGGCGGAACGGTTCGCGCCGCCAGGCGTTGCCGCCCGCCGCAAGCGCGCCCAAAGTGTTGCCGTGATAGCTCTGCTTGCGCGCGATGACGCGCCGCCGCTGCGGTTCGCCGATCTCGACGAAAGATTGTCGCGCCATCTTCAGCGCCGCTTCGACCGCCTCCGAGCCGCCACTGACGAGATAGACGCGCGTGAGGCCGCTCGGCGCATCGGCGATCAGGGCGTCGGCCAGGCGTTCGGCGGGCTCGGAGGTGAAGAAGCCGGTGTGGGCGTAGGCGAGCGCGTCGAGTTGGGCGTGCAGGGCAGCGAGGACGTCCGGATGGCCGTGCCCCAGGCACGAGACCGCCGCGCCGCCGCACGCATCGATATAGCCTCGCCCGTCGCGGTCGAAAATCTCGATCCCTTTGCCGCCGACGGCGATCGGCGGGACGCCGCGGGCGGCGCGGTGGAGCAGATGGGTCATCTCGAAAGCCTTGTTCGATCGATCGCACGAGGGGTAGCGCGCGTGCGGGGCGGGGGGAAGTGGCGCGCTCGGCGAATTGCCGCTAAGGGAAGCGCCCGACGACGGCCGGATCGCGCAGGCGGCGCCCGGCCGCCGCCTTGGGTGATCGATCCCCGGCTTTTCGGGAAAAGTCCGGAACGCGAAGGAAAAGCCCTTTGCCTGACGAAACTGGCCAATGCACGGAAGGCGCGTTGTCGGAAGCTCGCGGCCGCTTCGGGTTGCGACGCGCGGCGCGCGCCGTTGCGCGCGGCGCCTATCTCCCCGTCGCGCTCGTTCTGCTTCAAATTGCGGTGTGGGTCGGCCTCGGCGTCCTGTTGCACGGCTCGATCGACAACGACGTCGCCGAGGGCGTCGTCGACGGGTCGGCATGGCAGCTTTCCTATTTGCGCCATCCGCCGTTGTCGTCATGGCTGAGCGGTCTGGCCTCCACCGCCGGGCCCTTTCGCTACGCCGCGCTCTTTTCGATCGCCATGGCCTTCGCTTGCGGGGCGTTCGCCATCGGCGCCGCTTTTGTTCGCCGCTTCGATGGTCGCGCCGCCGGTCTCGTCGCGCTGATGGCCGGCCTCGGGTCGCCCTACGCCTCCTATTGGCCGCTCAAGTTCAATCACAACATCGGCATCATGCCGTTTTGGGCGCTCGCCATCGGCGCCGCCTGGCAGGCGTTCGAGGGTGGTTCGCTCGGCGCCTGGGCGCTATTCGGCCTCGTCGTCGGGTTGGGGCTATGGGCGAAATACGCCCTCCTGCAACTGATCGGCCCGCTGGCCCTGTTGTTTTTCGCGATTCCCGAATGGCGGAAGCAGGCGCTGACCGCCGGTCCCTGGATCGCCGGCCTGATTTGCCTCGCCATCATCGCCCCGCAAGCGATCGACGTCGCCCACAAGGGCGGCACCACGCTAAAATGGGCGATCCATCAGACGCAATCCGGCGCGCTCCAGCGCATCGCCTGGATGGTCCTGTTCGTTCTCGACGCCGTCCTCGCCAATCTCACGCTGGCGCTCATCGCTTGGGCGGCGTGCGGGCGCGCCCCGCTGCTCCAGGCGATCCGATCGATGGCTGCGCCGGAGACGCGCACGCGCCTCGACCTCTTTCTTCATGTCGCCGCCTGGGGTCCGGTTCTGGTCATCGTCCTCGCCGGGCCGTTCGGCGTGCGGCTCTTCTATCATTGGGTGACGCCGCTCGCGATCGGCTTCGCGGTGTGGTGGGGTCATGCGGCGGCCCGGGCCGGACTGCGCCGGATTCCCCGACGCGCCTGGCTGGTCTATTTCGGCTGGCTGGCGGTGAGCGTCCTCGGCTATTTCGCGGTGTGGGGCTTTCTCGCTCGGCAGTCGCCGCTGAGCACCGCGGGCTACCCGCAAATGGACGGACCCGCGCTGGCGCGGCTCGCCGAGGATTATTGGGCCGGCCATGGCGGCGACCGTATCCCCTATATCGTCAGCTATGACGGCAAGATCGGTTTTCAGGCGGCCGGATCGATCGTCTTCGATCTGCCCTATCGCGTGCGCGTGTTCAAAGAGGGCGATAGAGAGAATGCGCCATGGATCGACGTCGCGGACGTCCGGCGCAAGGGCGCTCTGGTGGTCTTCGGGCAATTGCCGTCAGCGGGCAGGCGCCTCGACGGCGGCGCGGTCGAAATCCGCGACATCGAGGCGTTTTCTCGTCCCGTGATGCCTGGCGTCAAGGCGCCGCCGACAATCTATTTCGGCGTCATCGCGCCCAGCTCGTAGCGATGAGAACCCAACGCCCGGCGCTGTAAGCGATCAATTGTCGGCGGCGCGCGAGTCGGCTCAAAGCGGCCCCTTGCGGTCATTTGCCGCGCGCGCCCTCGTTTCAATCCGCTGCAAGTCATATAAGCCGGAGATCGCATATTTCCGCGCTCGGGAGACGGATAGCCGGGGCGCCGGCCACGGCGCCGGGGAGGTCGAACATGCCGATCGACGGATCCGAAGACAGGAAATTTGGAATCTACGCCTGCCCTCATTGCAAAGGCCCGTTGCGCCATGAGGACGCTGGTCTTCGGTGCCCCGGTTGCGACGAAGCCTACCCGATCAAGCAAGGCATCCCCGACTTCCTGCGCGAAGACCTTTCCCGAAGCGCGGACCCTGTCCTCAGACGAATGCGGTTCATCGATCGGATGGCGCGCGTCTACGAGACAAGATTATGGTATCCGATCGTTCTAAAGCTCTTCGGTGGATTGCATAGCCCGTCTTTTCCCCGGCTTGTCGTCACGATATCCGAGAAAGTTCAATCGACGAAAGGCAGGGTGCTCGATATCGCCTGCGGCCCGGCCACCTTTGGACGACGGATTGCGGCGCCGTCGAAGGAAGTGTTTGGGATCGACGTGTCCATGGGGATGCTTCGGCAAGGCGCTAGTTACGTGGCGACAGTAGGCATTCCCAATGTGCATTTTGCCCGCGCCAGGGTGGAGGCCCTGCCGTTCGAAGACGGCGCCTTCGACGCCGTCATCTGCTGTGGTTCGCTCCATCTCTTCGCGGATACGGCCATTGCCCTGCGAGAGATGGCTCGTGTCATGAAGCCGGCGGCTATTCTTGCCGTCTTTACCTTCGGCGCCGGTCGCGGCGGCATCCTGAAGTTTCCGCGCGTCCGTGAATGGAGCCTGCGGAATCAAGGCCTTCATGTATTCGAGCCATCCGAGCTGAAGCAGCAGTTGAACGCTTCAGGTTTTAGCGAGTTTCAGCCTGAGTTATCCGGCTCCATATTGACATTCAGCGCGCGCAAGCAAAGCGGGGTCGCGTCGACCATGGCGATGCGGGACCAGGATCGGTAGCGCAAGAGACGCCGCCAAGAGGCGCTTTAGGGATTGGCCTTTGAGGGCGCAAGCTCTCGTTTCACCCGAACGGACGTTTGGTCGAACGCGGTCGGCGGCGACAGATCGCGGGGATGGGCCGGAGTTGGCGCGGCGGTCATCGCCGCGCGCCTCACGCCCGCCTCAGTCGGTCGCCGACTCGCTCAACGCCGCTGTCAGCCTTTCGATGCGCTGGCTCAATTCGCCGAACGCCTGCGCCGCCGCGACGGTGTGGATCTCGGCTTCGTGGCGCGTTGTGCGCTCGCGCTCGGCGCTGCGCGCCGTCTCGACTTCCAGCGCGGCGATTTTCTCGCGCGCCTCGACGCATTCGTCGGCAATGGCGAGGGCGGCCATGACGATGAGCCGCTGATCGCCGATTTCGCCGAACGCCGTGTGCATCGCCTCGAACTTGGCGTCGACTTCCCGCGCCAGCGATTCGAGGTGCTCCTCCTCGCCCTCGTTGCAGGCCAGGCGATAAGCGCGTCCGCCGATCGATACCGTCAATTGCGCCATCGCCGTCCGCCTCGTTGGTTGCCAGCCGCGCGATCGGCGCCGGGGCTCAAGTGACGTCGTCTTCGATCGCCCGCGCGATCAGGCCGTCGATCGCCGCGCTTGCCTGCGCCAGCCTTTTGGCCGCTTCGACGTTCGCCGCCTGGAGCGCGCGGGCGCGATCGAGCGCGCCGTCGAGCTCCACGGCGAGCCGGGCTCGATCATCCTGCATCAGCGCCAGTTCCTCGTCGGCGTCGCCCCGGCTGGCGTCGCGTCTCAGACGCCGCTCGACCGCCGCCTCTAGGAGGTCGAGCGCCGCACGCATGCGCCTCAGGGACGGCTCGAAGGGACCGAGGGCCATCTCATTCCATCCTTTACGACATATTGTTTACGCGATGCTTGAAGCAACCGTCAACGCGCCAAGGGCGCGCCGATCCGCGCAATTGACAGGAGATTGGGTCGGCGCCTATCAACGGCGCCGCAATCGAACCGAGCTGTTTCGGCGGCGCGGAGCAAACGGAGAGCGCATGACGGCCCAGGTCTCACACGACTCGATGGCGAACGCGATCCGCTTCCTGTCGATCGACGCGGTGGAAAAAGCCAAGAGCGGCCATCCCGGCCTGCCCATGGGCGCGGCCGACGTCGCCACGGTGCTGTTCCGCGACGTGCTGAAGTTCGACGCCGCCGATCCCCATTGGCCCGATCGCGATCGCTTCGTGCTGTCGGCCGGGCACGGCTCGATGCTGCTCTATGCGGTACTCTATCTGACGGGCGTCGGCGGCGACAAAGGCCTGACGGTGGCCGATCTCGAGGCATTCCGCCAGCTCGGCTCGAAGACGCCCGGGCATCCCGAATATGGCCACACTCTGGGCGTCGAAACGACGAGCGGACCGCTGGGGCAGGGGCTCGCGACGGCGGTCGGCATGGCGCTCGCCGAACGCATGCTCGCCGCCGAATTCGGCGAGGTCGTCGACCACCACACCTATGTTCTGGCTTCCGACGGCGATCTGATGGAGGGCGTGAGCCAGGAGGCGATCTCCCTCGCCGGCCACCTGAAGCTCGCCAAGCTGATCGTGCTTTACGACGACAACGGCATCTCCATCGACGGCAAGACTTCGCTCGCCGATTTGGTCGATCAGCTCGCCCGCTTTCGCTCCGCCGGGTGGCGCGCGCTGCGCATCGACGGCCACGACCCGCAGGCGATCCTGCGGGCGTTGCGCGCCGCCAAGAGGGCCGACAGGCCAACGTTGATCGCCTGCAAGACGACGATCGGTTTCGGCGCGCCGACGCGCGCGGGCACCAACAAGGCGCACGGCGAGGCGCTCGGCGCGACCGAGGTCGCCGGCACGCGCGCGGCGCTCAACTGGCCCTACGCGCCCTTCGTCGTTCCCGACGACATTCTGGCGGCTTGGCGCGCCGTCGGCGTCCGCGGCAAGCGGAGCCGGACCAAATGGCGGCGCCTGATGAAGGCGCTCGCCCCCGAGCGGCGCGAGGAGTTCGAACGCCGGTTGCGCGGCGATCTGCCGAAGGCGCTCGAAGCGACGATCGAGGCCTACAAGCGCGAACTCGCCGCCGCGGCGCCGGAAATCGCCACGCGCAAGGCGGGCGAAGCGGCGCTGAAGGTGATCGCGCCGGCCGTGCCGGAACTGATCACCGGTTCGGCGGACCTCACCGGCTCGAACAACACCAAGGTCGAGGCGACGCGCGACATCACCGCGACCGACATGTCGGGCCGCTACTTGCACTGGGGCATACGCGAACACGGCATGGCGGCGGCCTGCAACGGCTTGGCGCTGCATGAGGGCTTCATTCCCTCGGGCGCGAGCTTCCTCGCCTTCACCGACTACTGCCGCCCCTCGCTGCGGCTGGCGGCGCTGATGGGCCTGCGCGTCACCCATGTCTTCACCCATGATTCGATCGGCCTGGGGGAAGACGGGCCGACGCACCAGCCGGTCGAGCATCTGGCCGCCTTGCGCGCGATCCCCAACCTGCTCATTTTCCGCCCGGCCGATTCGGTTGAGACGGTCGAATGCTGGCAAGCCGCGCTCGCGGCGCGCCGTACCCCATCGATTCTGGTGTTGACGCGGCAAAACCTGCCGGCGCTGCGGCGCAGCCACGTCGCCGAAAACCTCAGCGCGCTCGGCGCCTATGAGATCTCGCCGGCGGCCGAGAAGGCGGCGGTTTCGATCTTCGCCTCCGGCTCGGAGGTCTCGATCGCCGTCGCCGCGCAGGCGATTCTCGCCGACAAGGGCGTGGCGGCGCGCGTCGTTTCCGTTCCCTGCATGGAGCGTTTCGCCGAACAGAGCGAGAGCTATCGTCGTCAGGTCTTGGGCGAGGCTCCGGTGCGGGTCGGCGTCGAGGCGGCCATTCGCCAGGGGTGGGACGCCTTGATCGGCGACGGCCCCTTCGTCGGCATGACGGGGTTCGGCGCCAGCGGCCCCTATAAGCAGCTCTACGAGCATTTCGGCATCACGGCCGCCAAGGTCGCCGAGGCCGCGTTGACGCGCTTGGGGATTTGAGCCGAAGGGCGACGAACCGCCGGCGTCCTCGCCAAGGTTGCCCGCTCCGCCAGCGGCAAGAGCCCCGCGAGGGATAAGGCGCCCGCCGGCGTCCCCGTTGATCCCGCCAATTCGTTAACCTGAAGCGATTGCCCTGGATCAAATCGCCGCGGCGGAAGCGCTGATAAGAGCCGCAACCAGTCGCTCCGCCCAAGCGGCCAGGGCCTTAGTCAGCCTACGGCGCGCCTCGAGCGGCGCGACTAGACTTTAGACTGAGAATGGACGACAAGGCGCCCATTGCAGTTCGCCCGGCCGAGCGGCGTGGGCCTGCGCTGAGATCAATTGGAGGTAATGACGATGGCGATAAAGGTTGCGATCAACGGCTTTGGGCGCATTGGGCGCAATGTCCTGCGGGCTATCGTCGAATCCGGGCGCAAAGACATTCAGGTCGTCACAGTCAACGATCTCGGTCCGGTCGAGACCAACGCTCATCTCTTGCGCTTCGACAGCGTTCACGGTCGTTTCCCCCACGAAGTCACGACCTCCGGCGACACGATCAACGTCGCCGGCCATGCGATCAAAGTGACCGCGATCAAGAACCCGGCGGAACTCCCCCACAAGGAGCTCGGCATCGATATTGCGCTCGAATGCACGGGCATCTTCACCTCGCGCGAGAAGGCGGCCGCGCATCTGACCGCCGGCGCCAAGCGCGTCATCGTCTCCGCGCCGTCCGACGGCGCCGATCTGACGGTCGTCTTCGGCGTCAACCACGCCAAGCTGACCAAGGACCACCTGGTCATTTCCAACGCTTCGTGCACGACCAACTGCCTAGCGCCGGTCGCCAAGGTGCTCAATGACGCGATCGGCATCGACCACGGCTTCATGACGACGATCCACTCCTACACCGGCGACCAGCCGACGCTCGACACGCTGCACAAGGATCTCTACCGAGCCCGCGCCGCGGCGCTGTCGATGATCCCGACGACGACGGGCGCGGCCAAGGCGGTCGGGCTCGTGCTGCCCGAACTGAAGGGCAAGCTCGACGGCTCGGCGATTCGCGTGCCGACGCCGAACGTTTCGGTGGTCGACCTGAAATTCGTCGCCAAGCGGGCGACCACCAAGGAGGAGATCAACGAGGCGATCAAGGCCGCGGCGGATGGACCGTTGAAGGGCATTCTCGGCTATACCGACAAGCCGAACGTCTCGATCGACTTCAACCACGACAGCCGTTCCTCGGTCTTCCATCTCGATCAGACCAAGGTCATCGACGGCACTTTCGTGCGCATCTTGTCCTGGTACGACAACGAATGGGGCTTCTCCTGCCGCATGGCCGACACCGCCGTGGCGATGGGCAAGCTGCTCTGATGTGATCGCGGCGGGTCGACGCCGCGGCGTCGACCCGCGCAGGCCAATTTGCGGCGCGCCGCGGCGCGCGTCAGGGAGCTTTGTCGATGAGCGCCTTTCGAACTCTCGATTCCGCCGAACTCAAGGGAAAGCGCGTGCTGTTGCGCATCGACCTCAACGTGCCGATGGAGCACGGCAAGGTCAGCGACGCGACGCGCATCGATCGGGTGCTGCCGACGATCCGCGAGATCGCCGACAAGGGCGGCAAAGTCATCATGATGGCGCATTTCGGCCGCCCCAAGGGCGCGCCCGACGAGGCCTTTTCGCTGCGCCCGGTCGCCGCGGCGGTCGCCGAGCGTCTCGGCCGGCCGGTCGCTTTCGCCGCCGATTGCATCGGCGAGCCCGCCGCGAAGGCGATCGCGGCGATGAAGAACGGCGACGTGCTGTTGTTGGAGAACACCCGCTTCCGACAAGGCCGAGGAGAAGAACGATCCAGCCTTCGTTGAAGAGCTCGCCAAGCTCGGCGACGTCTACGTCAACGACGCGTTCTCGGCCGCCCATCGCGCCCACGCCTCGACCGAGGGCGTCGCCCATAAGTTGCCGGCCTACGCGGGCCGAGCGATGCAGGCCGAACTCGACGCGCTGACGCTGGCGCTCGGCTCGCCGGTCCGCCCCGTCGCCGCGATCGTCGGCGGCGCCAAGGTCTCCGGCAAGCTCGAACTGCTCAGCAATCTGGTCAAGAAGGTCGACATTCTGATCATCGGCGGCGGCATGGCCAACACCTTCCTCTTCGCTCAGGGCAAAGCGGTCGGCAAGTCGCTGTGCGAGAAGGACCTGGCCGACACCGCGCGCGCGATCCTTAAGACCGCGCAGGCCGCCAATTGCGAGGTTCTGCTCCCTGTCGACGCCAACGTCGCCAAGGAATTGAAGGCGCACGCCCCGGCGCGGTTCGTCGATGTCGATCACGTCGCCGACGACGAGATGATCCTCGACATCGGACCGAAATCGATCGTCGCGGTCGAGCAGGCGCTCGGACGCGCCAAGACGCTGGTGTGGAACGGACCGTTCGGCGCCTTCGAGACGCCGCCCTTCGATGCGGCGACGATGCAGATCGCCAAGACGGCGGCGTTTCTCACCGTCGACGCCAAGCTCAAGTCGATCGCCGGCGGCGGCGACACGGTCTCGGCGCTCAACGCCGCAGGCGTCGTCGAAGAATTCACTTACGTCTCGACCGCGGGCGGCGCCTTCCTCGAATGGATGGAAGGCAAGGCGCTGCCGGGCGTGGAAGCGCTCCGCGCGAAGTAATTTCAGGAGGACAACATGGCTCGCATTACGCTTCGTCAACTGCTCGATCACGCCGCCGAACACGGCTACGGCGTGCCGGCCTTCAACATCAACAACATGGAGCAGGCGCTGGCGATCGGCGAGGCGGCGAGCGCTCTTGACGCGCCCGTCATCATCCAGGCCTCGCGCGGCGCGCGTTCCTACGCCAACGACGTCATGCTGCGCCATATGATGGACGCGCTGACCGAAATGTATCCGCAGATTCCGATCTGCGTGCACCTCGATCACGGCAACGGCCCGGCAACCTGCGTCAGTGCGATCCAGGCGAACTTCACCTCGGTGATGATGGACGGCTCGCTGAAGTCGGACGGCAAGACCCCGGCCGACTGGACCTACAACGTCGGCGTCACCAAGACGGTGGCCGACATCGCCCATCTCGCCGGCGTCTCGGTCGAGGGCGAACTCGGCGTGCTCGGCTCGCTCGAGACCGGCACCGGCGACAAGGAAGACGGCCATGGCGCCGAGGGCAAACTCAGCCACGACCAGTTGCTGACCAATCCCGACGAGGCGGTGAAGTTCGTGCGCGAGACCAAGGTCGACGCGCTCGCCATCGCGATGGGCACTTCGCACGGCGCCTACAAGTTCTCGCGCAAGCCGACCGGCGACATCCTGGCGATGAGCGTCATCGAGAACATCCACAAGAAGCTGCCCAACACCCATCTCGTCATGCATGGCTCCTCGTCGGTGCCGCAGGATCTGCAGGACATCATCAATAAGTTCGGCGGCAAGATGCCGCAGACCTACGGCGTGCCGATCGAAGAGATCCAGCGCGGCATCAAGAACGGCGTGCGCAAGATCAACATCGACACCGACAATCGCATGGCGATCACCGGCCAGATCCGCCGCGTGCTGCAGGAGCATCCGGAAGAATTCGATCCGCGCAAGTATCTGAAGCCGGCGATCGAGGCGATGGTGAAGGTGTGCAAGGCGCGCTTCGAGGAGTTCGGCACGTCGGGCAAGGCCTCGAAGATCAAGCGCATCATCACCACGGCGGAGATGGCCAAGCGCTACGCGGCCGGCGAACTCGATCCGAAGTTTGGCCGAGGCCCGCCGATCGATGTCGCTTCTCTCCGGATAGGGCGTTCGCGTGAACGCCCGTCGTCGGAGGGGCCACGCGGGGAGACGGTTAGAATCAGGGGCCGGGCGATAAGCCGCCGCGGCCCCTTTCTTTGTTCGACGGGACAGGCGCGCGATGATTTCCTTTCAAACCATCCGGGCGCGCGCCGAGGCGCGCAAGGGCGGCGCCGAGGCGCTGGCGCGGCTGTTGCCGCCGAGGCCGGACGCCGAGGCGCTCGCCGCGCTGACCGACGACCGCGTTCTCGCGGAGATGGCCAAGCGGGTGTTCTCGGCCGGCTTCGCCTGGAGCGTGATCGAAGCGAAATGGCCGGGCTTCGAGGCGGCGTTTCTCGGCTTCGACCCGGCGCGTCTCAATTTCCAGCCAGACGAGTTCTGGGACGGGCTGACAGCAGATACGCGCATCGTGCGCAACGGCGCGAAAATCATGTCGGTTCGCGCCAACGCCGCTTTTGTGACGAACATTGCGCGCGAGCACGGGAGCTTCGGAAAATTCCTCGCGGCATGGCCGTCCTCGGACGAGGTTGGTTTGCTCGAATTGCTCGCCAAGCGCGGCGGTCGGCTCGGCGGGAACACCGGCCAGATGCTGCTGCGCTTTCTCGGCTGGGACGGCTTCGTCGCGTCGAGGGACGTCGTCGCCTGTCTGCGCGAAGCTGGGCTCGACGTGGCGGAGGAGTTGAAGTCGAAGCGCGATCTCGCCAAGGCGCAGGCGCAGTTCAACGCCTGGGCCGAGGAGACCGGCCTGCCTTACGCGACCCTGTCGCGGATCTGCGCCCTGTCGATCGGCGAGAACTATGCGGCGCACGAACGCCGTGGGTTCGCCGACGAGGCGGGTTGACGGCGGCCCGAGGGGCTGGATGCGGGGCGCCGCTCCTATGCCGTCGGCAGCGCCGCCGCGATCGACTCCCATTCCGCCTCGAGCGCCCCCGAACCGACCGGCTTGCCGGCGCGGCGATACCAATAGGCGGCGTTGCCGGCGTCGCCCTCCTTGCGATGGAGATAGGCGTGCACCCAGTCGCCGGCGCCGCCCTCGTCGGCCTGCGCCAGTTCGTGCGCGCGGTCCCACTCGCCCTTGGCGTCGAACCATAAGGCTTGCAGCGCAGGGCCGAGACCGGTCGGCGGGGCGTCGGCGGCGAGCGAGGCGCGAAATGCGGCGAGATCCATGACCAACTCCTAGCGAAGCTGCGCCCAACGGCGCGCGCCCGGCGCGCCGTCAGCCTTCTTCATCGGCGACAACGCCCCGCGCCTTGATCCACCGCCGCTGCCCGGCGTCATCGCGCGAGCGCTTCGTAACGCCAAATCAATTCGAATGTCCCCAAAGAGTAAAGATCCCGGCCCCCTGGGTTGCGAATTCAACGCTCCACGTCGCTGGGTCGGAGTCGATCACGAGGTAATGGCCGGCCTTCAGCACGACATTTGGTTGCGCCCACCAGTAAGCGTTCTTCACGCCGCCTTGTCCAACGGCGCCGGCCGCCTGCCAGGGACCATAGATCGTGCCGTCGTCGTGCTGCAACGAGATCGTGCCCGGCTGCTTTGTTGCGCCGTAGTGATAGGTCATGATTTGCGTGACCACGGCCGAAGCGCTCAGGGTGAATTCCGACGGGCGGGCGGCGCCGGGGCGCGTGAGGCCGCCGGCGCCGTTCCGCGCGATTGGCGGATCCGAAGACGCCGGCAGTGGCTCCATCCCCGTGTTTCCGGGCGGCGGGCTCCATTGCGAAGCGTCGGCGGCGGCCGGCGTCGGAGCGACAAGGGGAACCGCCTGTTGGGCGTATTGCGTCCCGAGCGCCCTCGCTCCCTGCATCGAACCGACTTCGTCGACCTTAAGACGCTGAAAATCTTTGATCGACCGCAGGCCCGCCGCGCCGGCGATGGCGTCGGCGCCCAACGCGCCAACGAAAGCGCTCACAATTTCCGATTTCGAAACCGCGCCAAGTTCCGCCCCGTCGCGCGCCAGAGCGCCAGACGCGCACATCAGCGCTGCGACGAAACAAGCGGCCAGGGGCGGAAGCCTCCCTTTCTCGATCAGGCAATGGCCATAGACGTCATAGCGCTTTGGCGAAATCGCAGCTTTGAAGTTCGTCATAATTCTTTCCCCGCCGAGCTGCGATCGCGCTCGGCATTCAGGCAAGAGACAGGCAACCTCGACCACCAGGGAACAAAACGGAATAGGTTCGCTCCGGCGGCGGCCGATACCGCGGGAGGGGGAGGCAGACCCAAAGTCGCTGAATACGCCGTCGGCGGAACCCGACCATGCGGCGCTCTGACGCACCCTTGTTGGGTCCACCGCAATGGAAAAGCCCTATTCGCGCGAGCAAACTGTCTTCGTATGCGAGGACGGGGCTGACGCAATGCGGAAGCGTATCCTATGCTCGCTGGGGTTCGCCGTCGCGGTGGCCGTAGCCATTGAGGCGAGGGCCAACGATTCCAGCGCCGAACTCTCCGCCGGCGGGTTGGTTCTCACCAAGAACGACGCGATCGAATTGAGGGCGGAAGATCTCTGCATTTCGTCGAAGCTGGTTCGCGTCGACTATCGCTTTTTCAACACGACCGACGCGCCGGTCGAGATCGTGGTCGCGTTTCCGCTTCCCGACGTGACCTACGAGGGGATCGACGACGTCGTCGCCATTCCCAGGGCCAGTGCGCCCGAGAACTTCCTCGGCTTTGCGACGACCGTCAACGGCCAGCCGGTTGTGGCGCGCCTCGAGCAGAAGGTCTTCGCTAAGGGCGTGGAGCGGACGCGCGAAATGCGCGAACTCGGCGTGCCGCTGGCGCCCTATCTCGACAACCTGGGCGAGCGCCTCGACGCCATGGCGCCAGAGTCGCGCCAGAAGCTGGTTGCGCTTGGGCTCGCGGTCGAACAGACGGAATACGAAGGCCAGAAACCGGTCGTCCACCTTTATCCGACGTGGACTTTGAAGACGACATATTATTGGGACCAAATCTTCCCGCCCGGCGAGACGGCGATCGAACATCGCTACGCGCCGAGCGTCGGCGCAACGCTCGGTTCGGTCGTCGGCGCCGATTATGTGCCTGACCTCCTGCGCAAAGCGCGAGCCGGACGAGGGCGATCGGACCATCATCGAAGACTTCAACGAACACGTTCGCAGGTATTGCCTGGACGACGACTTCATCCAGAGCGCGCGACGCATCCAGAAGGCTCTGCCGAAGGAGGGGACGCTCGTCGAGCGGCGCATTTCCTACATTCTCAAGACCGCGGCGAACTGGTCCGGCCCGATCGGAAATTTCCGCCTCGTCGTCGACAAGCAATATCCCGACAATCTCGTCAGCTTCTGCGGCCAAGGCGTGCGCAAGACCGGGCCGACGACGTTCGAAATGACGAAGACGAATTTCACGCCGACGGAGGACCTGTCGATCCTGATCCTCACCACGCATGTCGAGGATTGACGAGGCGGCGGAGGGTGCAGCGATGCCTTCGCGAGGGAGAGGCGGCGAGGGGAGTGGCAGGCGGGTCCGCAGCGCCGTGGCGGCGCTGCTCGCCGCGGCGAGCGCGATAACGCTGACTTCAGCGCCGGCATGGTCGTGGGGATCGCTCAACTCTCCCTACGTCAATGCGCATCGTTGCATCGACGAGACGGCGTACAATTTCCTCCAGCTTGACCCAGCGTTCGACGCGGCGGCGTTCCCGACTGTCGAGGGCGTCGATGCGAATGAAGGCATTAACCTGCCCGTGACCTCGTCGGCCGACGTCGGCGACTTTGGTCTCGCTTGGCTCGACGGCTATGAGCGGCACGCCTACGGCCCGGGCCCGGACTCGCCCGGCTCGACCTTCGATTCCTGGCACTACTACAATCCGCGCACCGGCAAGGGGAATGGGCCGCACGCCGCCGGCCTCCTTTTTGAACAACTCGCCAAACGCCAGAACGCCGACAAAGCGGCGGCTTGGTCGGCGCATTTTCTCGCCGACATGGCCGTCCCCTACCATGTCAACGGGCTGTTTGCGGCCGAGCTGACGCCGATTTACAAGGCGCGGGTGACCGAGAACGACCCCATCGCTCTCAGTGAACAAGTGACGGGGCGGCGAGAAATCTTGAGCCTCGTCAACCTGGGTCCAGAGCGTCGGTTTTTGGGGACTCAGGACATTCACGACGCGAATTTCCTGACCGAGACGCGACTCTTCTACCAAGCGGATGGCGGAGTCGGCGTCCACGACTGGTTCGATCCCTGGTATTGGAACGGACCGTGGCCAACGCCGGTGGTGGGATCCAACCACCTGCTGTGGGAAGTCCAGGTGCCCAATTGCCTGGCCGCGAACCAATTTCATATTGAGCGCTACAGCGGCCTTTGGCCCGGCAACCCCAAGGCGACGTTCGACGATCCGATCGATCCGATCACGCGCATGCGCGCGACCGTGGAGGCGTTCACGATCGCCAACGCCAAGGACACCTCCGACGACCTGGAGCACTACCATAACAGTTCGACCGACGGTCTCTTGAAGGCGATGGCCTCGGTGGCGACGATGTGGCGCGCGTCGTTCTCCGCATTGCACGTCAGCTTCGTCTACGAGGTCGATCCGAAGACGCTTTCGCCCGACTCGCCGGCGCCGCAGTTCACCGTCCATGGCAAGATCGGCAATTTTTCCGACCAGATCGCCGGCGACGTCCAGGCGCGCTTAACCTTCGGCGCCGATTCGACCTGCAACATCGTCGAGGGCGCCAATCCCCAGTCCAACAACGCAACGCCGCCGGGCTACCACCCGTTCGGCGTCTGGCGGCTCGAGGCGCCCGACCCCGACAAGTGCGAAATCACGATGGAGGCGATCGGGTCATTTGTCACCCCCGACCTGCAGTACGCGGCCGCGACGCGAAAGATCGAGATCAACGCGAAGAAACAGCCGCCGCCGAAGCTCTACATCGCCTTGACCCCCAATCCGCCCGCCGCCAACGGAACGCTCGAGGCGGAGGTCGTCCTGACGCCGCCGCCGGCCCGCAGCGCGGCGATGGAGTACGAGTGGGATTGCCAGGGATGCAAGGTGGTCGCGCAGAACCGCGGGCGCGCGACAATCGCGGCGCCGGCGACCGGTCAGGCGACCGTCAGGGTCGTCGCACGCACCGGCGCTTCGCGTTTCGAGGTCGCCGAAGGGACGGAGACTTTCGAAGTCAAGCCTGCGCCGCCGACGCCCGAACCGAGCGACCAGGGCGCCGCGCCGCCCGACCAAGGCGCAGCCAACAATCTCATTTCCTCGCCGACGAAGCCGCCGCCGAACTCCGGCGCCAACACCGGACCGAATGGCGCAAACGCGCCGCCGACGCCGCCGATCCCGACGAACCCAACACCGAACTCTGGCGCCGACACGGGAGCGAATAACGCAACTGCGCCGCCGCCGACGCCGACGAACCCGACGCCGAACTCCGGCGCCAACACGGGACCAAATAACGCAACGATGCCGCCGCCGACGCCGACGTCGTCGACGGATGCGAGCGCAAGCCTCGGCGACGTACCGTTTTTTTACAACTGGCAGGACGCGATGAGCGCTCGCGACGAGGATAGGCAAGCCGCCAGCGCCGCAAACGCATCCGCGGCCGTCAAGGCCAACCTCGCCAAAAAGGCCGACGCCGCCGAAGCGCGGATGCGCGAATTCTGGGACCACGCCCGCGCCGACACCGACGGATTGCCCGCCTTCGTCGAGCGCGACATCGCCGCTCGGCAGGCCATTTATGCTCAGTTCCGCCGCGCCAACCCGGTAGAGGAGTGTCTCCTCCGCAACCCCAAAGACCCCTCCGTCTGTGACGCCAGGTTTCAAACCGCTATTCTTCACCTGTGCCGCGACGGAATGGAAAAGGATTTCGCCTCAATGATGAGCCTTCGTCAGGCCTTCCTGGACAAGGCGAAATCGACGGAAGCGCTGCTCGCCAAGGCCTACGACGGCGACGGCGCGTTCTCGGCGGCGATGACGGCGTATGACGCCCTCTGGCGCCTGGCGTTGCTTCCGGCGAGCGATTCGAATTGGATGGGCGGGTCTAAATGGGAGGGCGAGACGGAAATCTACCAGGATGAGTGGCGAGCCAAGGGCCTCGATACGACGATGAGCGACCCCTGCGGCAAGTCCCCGCCGGCACCGTTGAAGGTTCCGCCGTTCGGTCCTGCTCCGACCGCCCCGATAGCGTCGCCCTCGACCTCGACGGCGCCGACGCTCACCGCGTCTCTGGCGCTCGATCCGTCGAAGTCGACGGCGATCGACATCGCGGTGCTCGCGACCGCGACTGGCGGCCAGCCGCCCTATGGCTATCAATTCTCGGGCGCGCGCAGCGCTTCCAACGAACGCGCCATCTATGCGGCGCCCAAGAGCGCGGCCGAACAGGCGACCGCCTCGGTCACGGTCACCGATGCCGCCGGCGCGGTCGCCACGGCGACCTTGCCGCTCGCGGCGCCGAAGCTCGCCCTGAACCTCATCAAGATTTCGCCGGCCGGCAACCAGGTTCGCGCCGGCGAAACCGTGCGCTTTACCGTCGAACTCATCGCCGACGGCAAGCCGGTCGACCCAAAAGGCTACACCTTGCGCTGGGAGCCCAACACGCAAGCGCATTTCTCCAACGCAGAGGGTTTGGGCGTCGCAGCCAACGACGCAACGTTCACCCGACTCGGCAAGGTCGAGGTCTGGGTCGTCGCGCTCGCCAGGGCGGGCGGCGGGCTGGCGACGGTCGGCAAGTCGCAGCAAATCGAATTGCAGGTTGTGGGCGTCGATATTGCGCTGGCGCTCGCGCCGCCGGAGCTGCTGGTCGGACAGGAAGCGCGCCTTACCGCCAAAGAGACGCCCGCCATTCCCGACAGCGACGCGGCCTATTGGTGGGAGTCTTCGGGCGCGGCGCTGACGCCGGGCCCGACCGCCGATCCGCGGGTCTATTCCTTGATCCCGAAGGACGACAAGCCGATCACCGTGACCGCCCATCTCAAGGAGCGGCTGCACGGCGACGATCTCGGATCGAAGAGCCTCACGTTCTCCGCCCGCGGTTACAATGTCGCCATCGCCAACCTCGGACCGGCATGGGAGAACGCGACGCAGCGCCCGACGATCTGGAAGCCTGGGCCGGGGATCGTCACGCTCGACAAGGAGATCGTCGCGGGACAGGACGTGCGCTTTCGCGCCGACGTCTCGCCCGAC
>CAVWKL010000136.1:0-12330 GCA_963755075.1 uncultured Alphaproteobacteria bacterium | reverse complement strand
TGGGGCCGCGCCCATGAACGTCCTCGTCTATCTCGTGCCCCTGGCGCTGGCGCTCGGCGGCCTCGGCCTCGCCGGCTTCCTCTGGGCGATGAAGCACGGCCAGTTCGACGATCTCGAAGGGGCGGCGTGGCGGGCGATCTCCGACGACGATCTGCCGGAGGAGAAGGACGGCAAGGGGCGAGGGTAGGGAGTGCGGCCCAACCGGGCGAGGCCGCCAGGAATTTCCGGCAAAGGCCTGCTTTCAATGGCTTGCGAGGCGGATTTCTTCCGCCTCGACCGCGCAACGAGGCGATCGCCCGCCCTCCGGCGCCGGCTTGCCGAAGGTTTGAGGTATCCAGATACCTCACCCGCCTTCAAGCGGCGCGCTCAATCGTAATGCTTGAGCGCGCTCCAGCTCCCCGCAAGCGGCGCGCGCGGCTGGCGCAGAACCCAGATCGTCAGGCCGTTCTCGTAGGGCATCGCATAGGCGCTGTCGGTGCGGCCGACCGCGCGAACGTCGGCGTAATAGGGGGTGAAGCCGGCGGCGTCGCGGCCCAGCGTGATGACCACGTCGCCCGAGGCGCCGCGCAGCCCCCAGAGGAAATAGGAATTGTGGGCACTGATCGCCGGCGGGCCGCCGAGCGCCGATCCATAGATGTCGAGCGCGGCCGCCTCGCCATAATTGGGCGCGAAGAAGACCGCTTGCGCGCGCTCGTCGGGCGGCAGGTCGCGATAGGCGGCTGAGACCGCCGCCGCCATCTCGCGCCAGCCGAACATGTCGGCGAAATATTGCGGCAGCGCCGAGAGTTTCATGCTCTCGGTCTGCGTCGCCTTGGACGAGAAACCGATCGCCTGCATATAGGCGACCAGTAGGCGGGGGGGCAGGATCGGCAGGGCGATCGGCACGGTGAAAAGGCCGGGAAGGACGACGACGGCGACCGCGATTCCGCGCGCGATCGGGCGCTTGAGCCACGCTTCCCAGGCGAGCCCGCCGGCGGCGAACAAAGCCGGATAGACCGGCGTGACGTAGTAGGCTTTGCCGTTGGCGACGATGACGATCGCCAGGAGAACGACATAGGCGATCGCCAGCGCGCGCAATTCCGGACGGGGCGGCCGCACGCCGAGCCGCCACAGTCCGGCGAGCCAGACCAGGGCCGACACCGGCCCGACGAACAGCGCCTGCTGCAGGAAAAAGCCGAACGACGAACGCCCGACGGCCTTGCCGCCGGCGTCGGCGGCGGCGATCTGGAGGAACGGCCAGCCATGTTGGGCTTGCCAGACGACATTGGGCAGCGCGATCGCCAGCGCCAGCGCGGCGCCGGCGTAGAGCCACGGGCGCGCCAGGCTGCGCCTCAGCGGCGTCGCGATGACGCCGATCGCCAGCGCCCCGATGTAGAGGACGATCAGATACTTGCTCTCGAAGCTTGCGCCGACGACGGCGCCGAAGGCGAGCCACCAGCGCTCGTCGCCGCGCTCGGCGAGGCGCGCCAGGATCCAGGCGCAAGCGAGCCAGGAGAGCGGTTGCAGGCAATCGGTCGACAGCAGCACGCCGCCGGCCAGCAGCGCCGGGGCGAGCAGAACGCAGAGCCCGGCAAGCGTCTGAGCGAAACGGCCGCCGCCGAGGCGGCGGGCGAGATCGGCGGTCAGCGCGACCGTCGCCGCCGAGGCCAGCGCCGGGAGGAGCCTGAGCGGCGTCAGCGCCGTGCCGAACAGTTTGAAGGAGGCGGCGGCGATCAGCGGGATCAGCGGCGGCTGGTCGACGTAGCCGAAGGCGGGATGCAAGCCGCAAACGATGAAATAGAGCTCGTCGCGAAAGACGTCGTAATGGGCATTGGCGAGGAGGTGAACGAGGACGCACGCCGCGCCGAGCCACAGCGCCGGCGCGCCGGCGATTGCCGGCGGCCTTGCCGGCCGAACGGAGTCGTTGGTCGCTGCGGCGGTCAAGCGTCAGCCCCCTCCGGCGTCGTTGCGCGGGCTCGCGGCGGGCGAAGTGAGCCCGGCGAGCCCTTTAGAGCGTGTTGCGTTGAGGTCTGAGCGCCCCTCTCCCCGCGCGCGGGGAGAGGCCGGGTGAGGGGCTTGGGGGTTGGCCGCTCTGTTGCGGCTCATCCCCAGGCCCCTCATCCTAACCTTCTCCCCGTACACGGGGAGAAGGGACGCCCACCGCATCAATCTCATTGCAGAATGCTCTACCACGGCGGCGCGTCCTCCGCAGCGGCGGCTCGGTTGCGCCGAACGCCGCACTTGCGTGTGGCCTCGTCGTGGGCCGGTTGGGTGGTGGGATTAAAGCGACAGTGCGCTCTATTTTCGTAAACTCGGCAGTTAAATGCACTGTCAATGTAGTACCAGCTCTCGGGGCGATGAAGAACGGCCAAATACGCGATCTCGAATGCGCGGCGTGGCGCGCGAACTGGCGACGCCGGCCGGTTCATTTGAGTTTCTGCCGTGGACGGATAGCAGGCTTTGCGTCCGCCGAGGAGCAGCGACGGCTTCGCGCCCGTCGCGGCCGGCCGCGGCCGATCACGGGGTTCTCGAAAGCGGAACCCAGACCGGCGAGGCGCGCTTGGGCGAGCGCGGCAACACGTCGCGCCCCGAACGGCTCGAGCGGTGAAACGAATTAATGACGTCGGCGTACGTTGACGTCTAAGCGCGGCCGAATCGATGAGGCAGTTAGGAAATCCCTGGACGACCAAGGCGCGATCGAAGCGAGCGGCGACGTTGAGGGGCGGTTACATGAGAACGTGTCTTGCGTCGTTTCGGCATAGAACCGGGGAGGTCGCCGCTTTCTTCCTGTGTTCTCTGTCCGCCGCGCTGCTGCTGACCTCCGGCGCGGCCAGAGCGCAAGAGGGTTTTCGCGATTGGCCGCCGGGGGGCGACGTGTGGTTCGCGTCCTCCGCCGAGAAACCGGTCGACCCGCCGCAAAGCGCGCCACGATGGACGTTCTCGGCTGAGACGCTCGTCTTGGGCCGAACGGGCGGCGCAAATCAGCCGCTCGTTGGACTCCTGCCGGGCAGCATGCAGTTCGCCGATACGCGGATGGCCGCCGCCTCGGCCACCGAGGCGCTCAACAGCAACCAGTTTTGGCAAGGCTTTTCCGCCGGACCGAAAATAACCGTGACCTATCACGACGAGTCCGGCTACGGCGCGGAGTTTTCATATTTCAACATCTTCACCCAGAGCGGCGCAAAGACCGTCGGCCCCACCAATTCGCCGGACTGGCTGGTCATGTACGCCCCCGGCGTTTTGGCAGACCCAGGATTTCCCATACCAAGGCATGGCCTGGAAGGACTCCACCAACCTTTACAGCGCCGAGACCAACGGGCGGCTGGACCTCTCCTCTCGTGTGACTGTGCTGGGAGGGTTGCGGTGGCTCCAGCTCAACGACACGCTTGTCGGCTGGCTGACTCCGGCGGACCGCAACGCGCCTAGCTGGAAGGCGGGCTGTCTTACGCCGCCTCTGCCCCCTCCGCCTGCCTGCACGCTTGCCGCCGTCGGCTCGTCCGATCCGGCGTCGCCTTACCCGCCGTTTTGGACGGCGAAGACGCAAAACAACCTTTATGGCGCCCAAATCGGCGTTGACGCCAAGCTGCTGGAGCTTGGACGATTTTCGATCGATGGACTGATCAAGGCTGGCGTGTTCGACAACGACGCCACCCAGCGGGCCCTGGTCAGCATGGCGAAGACGCTGTTCCCGACCCAAGCCACGACCAACCACCCCGCCGTCGTCGGCGAGGCGGAATTGCAGTTGAAATACAAACTGACCAAGGGGCTCGCGCTCAAGGTCGGGTACGAAGCGCTGTGGCTCGACGGCGTCGCCCTGGCGCCCGGACAGATTGGGGAAACCTACATGACCGCGCCTCCTCAGGCGGTGACCGCGCGCGCGCTCGGGGTCAACTGCGGCTCGAACGTGCTCTTCCAGGGCGGCACGGTCGGACTCGAGGCTTCGTTCTAACGTCGGCCGCTCCGCCTGTGGTCGGCGCTCGCGCTCGCCGCGCTGACGCCGATGGCGAGGACGGCGGCAAAGCCGGCCGTTCGACCCGTGCCCATAGACGTCCGCTTGAATTACGGGGACGCGATACGCATTGCCAAATCATCTCCACGCGCCCCATCCAATCGCCTCACCGCGATCGCAGCGCCTCCGTCACCGCCGCCGGATTGCAGCCGATCACCACGAGATAGGCGCGGGCGGCGGCGTCGGGGTCTTTGCGGCCCTGTTCCCAGTCGCGCAGCGTGCCGAGCGGAATGCGGAAGCGCGCCGCGAATTCCTCCTGCGACAGGCCGAGCGCGCGACGGATGATTTTCGCCTGCGGCGTCCGCTTCATGCGCTTGAAGTCTTCAGGCGACAATGGCTGCGCGTCGGGGTCGCTCAGCGCGGCGGCATGGCGCTGTTCGGCGCTCATCGCATCGAGTTCGGCTCCAGTCGGGCTCGGCGCCCACCCTAGCGGTTTTGCTCGTGGTATTCTCTTTGTTCATAAGGGTCGGCCCCTCGCGCCGATAGGATGCGGATGGTCTCGCCTCTTATGGTGTAAACAACGACCGAGAGGCGACCGCCCGCCATGCCGATAAGTATGAAACGCTCTTCGCCGTGGTCTTCACGATCATCGATTTGCTCGATGGCGAATGGGTCGCTGAAAACGGCCCGCGCCGCTTCGAACCTGACGCCGTGCTTGGCGTAGTTTCCGGCGTCTTTGGCGTCGTCCCACTTGAAACGCCCCGTCATCCCTAATATACGGCTCCGCCGTAGCTTTTGCAAGTGTCGAGACGCTTGGTCCCACGTATGTCTTCCTACCGAGGACGCGTGACAAGCGAATCGAACGGCTCTTGCTTCGTCGTTGTCTCGCGAAAGCTCTCTTGCCCCGGCGCCCCGAATTGCCACATAAAGCTCCTTCGCGCCCTCGCCCAAAGGCCACGCCCATGCCCGCACTCCGCTCCCGCACCTCCACCCACGGCCGCAACATGGCGGGGGCGCGCGGGCTTTGGCGGGCGACCGGCATGAAGGACGGCGATTTCGGCAAGCCGATCGTCGCGGTGGTCAATTCCTTCACCCAGTTCGTGCCCGGCCACGTTCATCTCAAGGACCTCGGCCAGCTCGTGGCGCGCGAGATCGAGGCGGCGGGGGGCGTCGCCAAGGAATTCGACACCATCGCCATCGACGACGGCATCGCCATGGGCCACGACGGCATGCTCTATTCGCTGCCGAGCCGCGAGATCATCGCCGACAGCGTCGAGTACATGGCCAACGCCCATTGCGCCGACGCTCTGGTGTGCATCTCCAATTGCGACAAGATCACCCCGGGCATGCTGATGGCGGCGCTGCGCCTCAACATTCCCGCCGTGTTCGTCTCGGGCGGGCCGATGGAGGCCGGCAAGGTCGCCTCGAAGGGCAAGATCAAGAAGGTCGACCTCATCGACGCGATGGTCGCCGCCGCCGACAGCGCGGTCAGCGACGAGGACGTCAAGGCCATGGAGCGCTCGGCCTGTCCGACCTGCGGCTCCTGTTCGGGCATGTTCACCGCCAATTCGATGAACTGCCTGACCGAGGCGCTCGGGCTGTCGCTGCCCGGCAACGGCACGATCGTGGCGACCCATGCCGATCGCCGGCGCCTGTTCGTCGAAGCCGGCCACCTTATCGTCGATCTGGCGCGCCGCTGGTACGATCAGGACGACGCGAGCGCCCTGCCGCGCTCGATCGCCAGCTTCAAGGCGTTCGAGAACGCCATGACGCTCGACATCGCGATGGGCGGCTCGACCAACACCGTGCTGCATCTGCTCGCCGCCGCCCACGAAGCCGGCGTCGATTTCACCATGGCCGACATCGACCGGCTGTCGCGCCGGGTGCCGGTGCTGTGCAAGGTCGCCCCGTCGATCCCCGACGTGCACCTCGAGGACATCCACCGCGCCGGCGGCATCATGGCGATCCTGGGCGAGCTCGATCGCGCCGGCCTCCTCAACCGCGACGTGGGGATGGTCCACGCCCAATCGCTCGAGCACGCGCTGTCGCGCCACGACATCAAGCGCGCCGCCAGCCCCTCGACGCGCCAGTTTTTCGCCGCCGCGCCAGGCGGCGTGCCGACGCTGGAAGCCTTCAGCCAGGCCTCGCGCTACGAATCGCTCGACGAGGATCGCATCCATGGCGTCGTGCGCGACGCCGCCCACGCCTTCTCCCGCGACGGCGGCCTCGCCGTGCTCAAGGGCAACCTCGCCGAGGAGGGCTGCATCGTGAAGACGGCGGGGGTCGATGCGGGCAATCTTGTCTTCGAAGGGCCGGCGAAGATCTTCGAGAGCCAGGACGACGCCGTGCAGGGCATTCTCGGGGGCGAGGTCGTCGCCGGCGACGTCGTCGTCATCCGCTACGAGGGGCCGCGCGGCGGGCCGGGCATGCAGGAGATGCTCTATCCCACCAGCTATCTCAAGGCGAAGGGCCTGGGCAAAGCCTGCGCGCTGATCACCGACGGGCGCTTCTCCGGCGGCACCTCCGGCCTCTCCATCGGTCACGTCTCGCCGGAAGCGGCCGAAGGCGGCGCGATCGGCCTCATCGAAGCGGGCGACCGCATCGCCATCGACATTCCCGCACGCTCGGTCCGGCTGCTCGTTTCCGAGGAGACGCTGGCGCAGCGCCGCGCCGCGGTCGCGGCCAAGGGCAAGGACGCCTGGAAGCCCGCCAAGCCGCGCAAGCGCGCCGTCTCCCAGGCGCTGCGCGCCTACGCCGCCTTCGCCACCAGCGCGGCGCGCGGCGCGGTGCGCGAGGTTCCGTGAACGGGCTCCGAAGGCGCTCGCCGCGGCCCGAACACCCATAAGGAGGCCACAATGCAAAAACGAAGACTGGGCCGCACCGACCTTTCCATCGCGCCGGTCGTCTTCGGCGGCAACGTGTTCGGCTGGACGGCGGACAAGGAGACGTCGTTCGCGCTGCTCGACCGCTTCGCCGCGGCGGGGCTCGACGCCATCGACACCGCCGACTCCTATTCGACCTGGGCGCCGGGCAACACCGGCGGCGAGTCGGAGACGATCATCGGCGCGTGGATGAAGGCGCGCGGCAATCGCGGAGCTGTGACCGTCATCACCAAGGTCGGCTCGCCGATGGGGCCGGGCAAGAAGGGCTTGAGCGCGCGCTATATCGAGGAGGAAGTCGAGGCCTCGTTGCGGCGGCTGCAGATCGAGACCATCGACCTCTATCTCTCGCATTGGCCGGACGCGGCCACGCCCTACGAAGAGACGCTCGGCGCCTACCAGCGGCTGATCGCCAAGGGCAAGATCCGCTGGTGCGGCGCCTCGAACCTGAGCGCCGGCCAGCTCGCCGCCGCGCTGCAAGCGGCCGCCGCGCACGGGCTGCCGCGTTACGAGGTTCTCGAGCCGGAGTACAATCTCTACGACCGCGCCGCCTTCGAGGGGCCGTTGCACGACCTCTGCGCGGCGAACGAGATCGGCGTCGTCACCTATTACAGCCTCGCCAAGGGCTTCCTGTCCGGCAAGTATCGCAGCGAAGCCGACCTCGGCCAGAGCCCGCGCGGCGGCGGCGTGAAGGCCTATCTCAACCCGCGCGGCTTTCGCATCCTCGCCGCGCTTGACCAAATCGCCGCGCGCCACGGCGTGAAGCCGGCGGCGATCGCGCTCGCCTGGATCGTCGCGCGGCCCGGCGTCACGGCGCCGATCGCCAGCGCGACCTCGCTCGCACAACTCCAGAGCCTCATCGACGCCGCCACGCTGGCGCTGAGCGCCGACGAGGTCGCCGCGCTCGAGCGCGCCAGCGCGCCGTAGCCGCGGCGCGGGCGCCCCTTGCGGACTGCGTCCGATCGTCGCGGGGGGCGATTGACCCAAATCAATATTGGCCGCGGCGGCCCCTGGACTAGTAACAGTCTTTGTCTGCGTGAGTTCGTCCATGCCGCTGCTTGACCTCGAGGCGTTGCATCAGGCGCCGCTGGTGCGCGACCCCTTCAGCTTCGTCGTCGTCAAGGACGCAATTCCGCCGGCGGACGCCGCGGCGATTCGCGCCGATTTTCCCGATATTGCCGATGCCGGACTGTCGCCGGTCGAGGCGACGCGCTGCGGGCCGACATTCCGGCAGTTTATCGACGAGTTGCGAGGCGAAGCGGCGGCGCGCGCCTTTTCGGAGAAATTCCGCGTCAATCTCGTCGGCCGTCCGCAGATGATCACGGTGCGCGGCCGATGCGCGGCCAAGGACGGACGCATCCACACCGACACGCCGACCAAGCTCATCACCGTCCTCTTTTATTTCAACGATCATTGGGAGGCTTCGGGCGGTCGGTTGCGGTTTTTGCGCTCGCCGACCGATCTCGACGACATGATCGGCGAGACGCCGCCCGATTCGGGCGTGATGGTGGCGTTCCGCCGCTCCGACAAATCCTACCATGGGCATGAGCCCTACGAGGGCGTGCGCCGCGCCGTCATGGTCAACTGGATGACCAGCGATTTCGCGGCGCGGCGCGAATTGTTCCGCCACCGCGTCTCGGCGCGCGCCAAGCAGGCGATCGCCTTCTTCAAGCCGCGCGCGGCCAAGGCGGGAGGCGCTCGTGGCTGATGCGGCCTCGGTCGCCTCGAGCCTGATCGGCTGCTTCGAGGCCAGCCGCTTCCGCGCCGAGCCCTTTCGCCATTGGCTCATCGAGGACGTTCTGCCCGCCGACGTTTGCGCCGGCATCGACGCGATCCCCGTTGCGCCGCCCAAGATCGACGACACGCGCGGCAAGCGCGAGACCCACAACAGCTCGCGCCTGTTCTTCAACAAAGTCTATCGCGCCCGCTATCCCGTCTGCGAGGCGATCGGCGAGGAGTTCCAGAGCCTGGCCATCGTCGATCGCATCGAACGGCTTTGCGAGGCGCGGCTGCGCGAGAGCTATTTGCGCGTCGAATATTGCCTCGACACCGAGGGCTTCTGGCTCGAGCCGCACACCGACATCGGCGTCAAGCTGTTCACCATGCTGATCTACCTCTCGGCCGAGCCGGGAGCGGAGGCCTGGGGCACCGACCTCTACGACACCAACCTGAACCTCGTCGCCACCGCGCCCTACAAGCGCAACGCCGGGCTCATCTTCATCCCCGGCGGCGACACTTGGCACGGCTTTCGCCGCCGCCCGATCCACGGCGTACGGCGCTCGCTGATCGTCAATTACGTCAAGCCGGAGTGGCGCAGCCGCCACGAACTCGCCTTTCCCGACCGCTTCGCCGGCGCCTGACGTCGCCGCGTCGTCTCATTGGGGCGTGAACCGGAGCTCCAGCGCGCCGGCGCGCTTGAGATCCTCTTCGCTCCCCGCCAGCGTTACGGACTTCATGTCGAACCACAGCGCGGCGAGGTCGCGATAGTGGGGCGAGAAGATATGGCCGGATTCGCCTGTCGTGATGATGAAGCGCGATTTGTCGGGGTCGCCGAGGTCGTAGAGGCCGCGAAAGCCGGCGCCCTGGGTGCGCGCGAAGGGGCGATCGGGCGGAACCTCGAAGCCGCCGCCGCGGTCCAGCGTATAGAAGTCGCCGCTCGCCGGCGCGCTGAGGTCGCTGAGCGAGGCGAGCAGCGGAATGTGGCTGTAGACCGCATGCTGCACCAAGGTGACGTGCTCATCTCCCCACTTCCATTGGCTCATGTCGGCGCCGTCGCGCTTGACGATGAGCGCCAGGCCTTGGTCGAGGGCGCGCCCGAGCGTCGCCCGGCAGCCGGGATCGGGCTTGCCCGGCGCGTCGCACCAGGCGGGATGGTCGCGCACCAACGAAATCAGCGCGGTCGCGAGGAAGGGGCCTTTCTCGTCCATGGCGAGCCCGGTCTTCTCGACGAGCATGATGCGGTGCAATGCGGACAGGAAGGAATTGAAGATCAGCGGCTCGGCGCGGTCCTTGTCCATCACGCCGTCCCAGCCGGCCAACAGCGCCAGCGCCTGCCGGGCGCGTTCGTCGCTCGGCGTCGCCGTCTTCAGTAAGGGCAACATATCCTTGGCGGCGAGCGAAACGTGGTCGGCCTGCATCGCCGCCGACGTCTCGAGGCTATGTTTGTCGATCGTGTCGAAGAACTGCTGGATGCGCCGCGCCCGATAGGCCTCTTCCCAGCTTTGACCGAAACGCGCGGCGAGGTCGGCGCCGACGACGGCGTTGTTGGCGTTGAACACGAAGCCGGCCGGCGGATTGTGCAGTTGCGGCCACTGCTCGAAGGGAATCGTCCCGATCCAATCGCTTGCCCCCGAAGCGCCGTCGGCGGGGGTCAGACCGTCGCCGGACTTGCGCACCGGCACCAGACCCGCGCTGACGTAGCCGATGTCGCCGGAGACATCGGCGTAGACGAAGTTCTGCGTCGGCGTTTGGAAAAGGCGCAAGGCCGACAGGAATTCGTCCCAGTTCCGCGCCGCGTTGACGCGCATCAGGCTCTCGGCGGAGGCATCCTGACCGCCGAGCCCGGTATAGGCAAGCGCCATCGCCTTGCCGGCGCCGGCGAGGCCGGCGAGATCGGCGTCGAGATCCGAAATGACCGGTCCGTGCCGGCTCGTCCGGACGCGCAGGGCGACGTCGGCCCCGCCCTTCACATGGATCGTCTCGTCGCGGGTCGTGAAGGGCTCGGTTCCGTCCGGCGTGAGATAGCGATCGGGGTTGGCGGGGTCGACGGTTTCGACGAAAAGGTCCTGAGCGTCGGTCCCGGCGTTGGTGATGCCCCAGGCGATCCGATCGTTCTGACCGAGCAGAACGGCGGGGTATCCCGGCACGGTCCCCCCCTTGAGCGAGCCCTCGGGCGTGACGATGCGCACGAGATACCAAAGGATCGGCGCGCCGACGCCGAGATGGGGATCGTTGGCGAGAATGGGCTTGCCGGTCACGGTGCGCGCGCCGGAGACGACCCATTCGTTCGACGCGCCGTGCCGCAACGGCATCAGCGCGCCGAGCCGACCGGCCGCGCCGTCGATCTCGGCGTGACGCGCGTCGATCGCGGGAGCGGTGGTGACGGGCCAAGCGGGCGGCGGCATGGGAAAGAGCCACCCGGCCTCGTCCGGCGCCAGCTTCTGCTGGAGATGGGCGCGCAGCGCCTCCATCTTGTAATTGCCGCTGAGCTGCCAGGACAACAATTTGCCCCACACCAGCGTATCGGCCGTCGTCCAGCGCTCCGGCGCATCGCCGAGGATCAGGAACTCCGGCGGCAGCGCGTTCTTGTGCGTGTCGAGGAAGGCGTTGACGCCGTCGGTATAGGCCTGCAAACGCGCCTGCGCCCACGGCGACAGCGCCGCAAAGCTGCTTTGCGCGAGGCGGTAAAAGTCGAGGGTGCGCATGAGGCGATCGACGCCGACGTAGTCGGCGCCGGCGATCTCGGCGAGGCGGCCCTGGCCGGCGCGCCGCTGCGTCTCCATCTGGTATAGCCGCTCGCTCGCGTGCACGTATCCGAGCGCCCGCGCGGCGTCGTCCGGCGTGGCGGCGAAGATATGGGGAATGCCGTAGGCGTCGCGCCAGACGCGCGTCTCGGCGCCGAGGCCCGGCAGGGCGACGGCGCCGGTATAGGCGGGCATGGCGCGATAGAAGAGATAGAACCCGCCGGCGAAAGCCACGACGATGAGCGCGACGATAGATTTTGCGATCGCCTTGAACAGACGCAATCTCATCTCCGCTTCCCCCCTCGCGCGAATCGGCGGCGACCGCCCCGACCGCGCGAGTCAAGCGACTCCGCCGGGGCTTGTCCATGTTTATGCGGTCCGGGCGACGATCCTGCGACGCGGCGTCGCGGTCGGCCCGGTCATAGCGCCAACTCCACCTTCACCGGCGCGTGGTCGGACGGGCGCTCCCAGCCGCGCGCCTCGCGCAGCACGTGCGTCGACGTCACCGCGGCGGCGAGCGCCGGACTGACCCAGACGTGGTCGAGGCGGCGGCCCTTGTCGGCCTTCAACCAGTCCGGAGCGCGATAGCTCCACCACGTGTAAAGCTTTTCGTCGTCGGGAACGAACTTGCGCAAGGCGTCGATCCACGGGCCGGCGGCCAGCGCGCGGCCGAGCTTTTCCACCTCGATCGGAGTATGGCTGACGACGCCGAGGAGCGCCTTGTGGCTCCAGACGTCGTGCTCCAGGGGCGCGATGTTGAGATCGCCGACGACAACGGCGCGTCCGGCGGCCTTTCTCTCGTTCTTGAACCAGGCGGTCATTTCCTCGACGAAGGCGAGCTTGTGGGCGAATTTGTCGTTGGTCTCGGGGTCGGGCTCGTCGCCGCCCGCCGGCACGTAGAAATTGTGAACTTCGAGCCCCGCCGCCCCATCGGCGAGCGTCACCGCGATGTGACGCGAATCGCCCTTGGCGCAAAAGTCGCGCCGGCTCTCGGCGCCGAACCGATGGCGGGAGACGATGGCGACGCCGTGATAGCCTTTTTGGCCGTTGATCGCGATAT
>CAVWKL010000135.1:0-7240 GCA_963755075.1 uncultured Alphaproteobacteria bacterium | reverse complement strand
GATCTTGATCGGCGAGCCCATGCCGACGTTGCGCTCGAAGGATTCGCCGTAGTTGCCCACCGCCTTGACGATGCGATAGGCCCAGTCGTTGGCAAGCCCGAGGCTCGCGCCGAAGTCGCCTTCGACGCCGAGCAGGCGGCGGATTTCCGGGTTGTCGGATTTCAGCTTCTCGTCGACGTTGGCCTGGGTGACGCCGAGCTCTTCGGCGGTCAACAGCGCATAATGGGTCCATTGCACGATCTCGAACCAGGCGATGTCGTCCTTGCGCACCGACGGGCCGAGCGGCTCCTTGGAAATGATCTCGGGCAGCACGATGTGATCGTCGGGCACGGACATTTTCAGCCGCTCGGCGTAGAGGCCGGAGGAGTCGGTGGTGTAGGCGTCGCAGCGGCCGGTGTCGTAGGCTTTGACCGCCTCTTCGTCGGTGGCGAAGACGACCGCCTCGAACTTCAAATTGTGGCTGCGGAAAAAGTCCGCCAGATTGAGTTCGGTCGTGGTGCCCTGCTGCACGCAGATCGAGGCGCCGTCGAGCTTCAGCGCGGAATCGACGCCGAGCTTCTTGCGCACCATGAAGGCCTGCCCGTCGTAATAGTTGACGCCGGTGAAGAACATGCCGCCGATCTCGCGCGACATCGTCCAGGTGGTGTTGCGCACGAGAACGTCGACGTTGCCCGAGGCCAGGATCGTCGGCCGGTCCTTGGCGTTGACCGGCAGGTATTTGACTTTGTTCGGATCGTTGAAGATCGCCGCCGCGATCGCGCGGCATTCGTCGATGTCGAGCCCCTTGTAGGCGCCCTGGTCGTCGGGCAGACCGAATCCCGCCAATCCCGGATTGACGCCGCAGACCAACGCGCCGCGCGCCTTGACCTGATCGAGCGTTCCCGCCTCGGCGGCGGCGGCGACCGCGCCAAGCGCGGCGGCGGCCGCAAACAACGTCACCAGCGATCGCATGCCAATCCTCCTTTTCGACGCCGAGCCGGCTTCCTCGCCAGTGTCGCGGCAAAGCCAACTCTAAGTCAATCGCGCCGCTTCGCGCCGAGGCCGAATGCTGCTAGACTCGCCTCTCCGATTTCCTCGTCAGCGAACAGGGCGCTCCCATGCACGCTCGGTGGCCGTCCGCGGCTTTCGTCTTCTTGACCGCAACCTCGTCCACCGCCTTTGCGGCGCCGGCGACCTCGGAGGGCGCCAGGGCGATCGAACAAGGCTATGCCGACTATTTCGGCAAGGCGGTCGTTGACAAGGGCATCGTTTCGGCGACGCCGGACGGCGATGATTACGTCGTCGCCTGGGATCTGCAAAAGGCGCTGGATTTGGCGGGCGCGGCCAAGGGGGCGCTACGGATCGAACGGTTCTCCTATACGCTGACGCAATCGGACGGCGACGCCTGGACGATCAAGGCCGACCGGTTTCCAAGCCTCGCCTTCGACGTGCCGACCGACAAAGGCAAGCTGACCGGCACGCTCGATCTCAGCGGCTTTCACCTTGAAACCGCCTACGACGCGGCGCAAGTCGATTTCTTGCGCTCGCGCGCCGCGGCCGATTCGCTTGCCGGCAAGTCCCATTTCGATGACGGCCAAGACGTCAATTTCGATTTTGCCGAGTCCGGCGTCTCGGTCGAGACCCGCGTCAAGACCGCCGACAGCGGCGCCGGCGTCGACGTGGCGCTGACGCAGTCGGCGAAAAGCCTGACCGAGACCGTCCTCGCGCCGCCGCCGAGCGGCCAGGGCGCGCCGGTCACGGTGACCTACAACGTGGGCGGCATCGGCGGCGGCGCGACGATCTCGGGGTTGCGCGCGCGCGAGATCGGCGATTTTTGGAAGTACGTCGTCGCCCATATCGAGGACGCCGAGGCGCCTCCCGATTTGAAGGCCCGGCTGCGCGCGGCGTTGCCGCTGTGGAACGACTTTCGCGCCAACGCCGAAATCAATGATCTGACGCTGCAAATGCCGATGGCCAATGCCGGTTTGAAGAAGCTCGGCGAGACGGTCGCGCTCAGCGGCTTCACCGTCGACGGCGCGGCGGAAATCGGCGTCGATATCGACGAACTGGCCTTCGCCTCGGGGATGCTTCCGCCCTGGACCGCTTCGCTTTCGCCGGCCTCGTTCAGTTTCGATTTGCGCGTGGCGGGCAAAGGCCTCGACCAGGTCGCCGAGCTTGTGCTCGACGATCCGAGCTTCGCCGGCAAGGGCGACCTGTCTCCCGAGACGCAGGACAAGATCGGCGCGGTTCTGCTCGCCGGGCGCCCGAGGGTCACGCTCGCGCCGGGCCGGTTCAAGACGCCGACGCTCGATCTCGCATTCGAGGGCGAGGCCTCGATGGACACGGGCGCGGCGAGCGGTCATTTCACCTTCAGCGCCGACGGCCTCGACAAAACGATCGCCCTGCTCTCGGACATCGCCAAGGGCGACCCGGACATGCAGTCGGCGGTGCTCGGCGTGACGTTCATCAAGGGCCTGGCGACCACCGGTTCCGATGGACGGTTGGTCTGGAAGGTCGACGTGACCGACGCCGGCGCAATCACGGTCAACGGGACGCCGCTGCCGACGGGCAAGTGAATCGCCGCGATCGAAGGCGCCGCCCGAGCGCGCGAGGCCGATCGACCCCGGCCCCGGCCCTTTTCATGTCTCCAAAACGCGGACATTTTGTTCCATGATGAAGCTGACCGACGAGGCCAAGGCCAAATTGCGCCGCCGATCGCGCCTCGTCCACCTCGGCCGCGACAGCGAGGCCTCGCAGGGCTTCGTCAACGTCCCGCCGTTTCGCGGCTCGACCGTGCTGTACCCCGACGTCGCGACGTTGAGGAGCCGCAAGCAGCGCTATACCTATGGCACGCACGGCACGCCGACCACCGAGGCGCTGGTTGAGGCCTGGACGTCGATTTCCGGCGCGGCGGGAACCGTGCTCGTCCCCTCGGGGCTCGCCGCCATCGTCGTGTCCTTGATGAGCGCGCTGAGCGCGGGCGATCATGTGCTGGTGACCGATGCGGCCTACCAGCCGGCGCGCATCTTCTGCGATGCGACGCTGAAACGCATGGGCGTCGAGACGACCTATTACGACCCGCTCATCGGCGCGGGAATTTCGGCGCTGATGCGCGCCAACACCAAGGCGGTGTTCGTCGAGGCGCCGGGTTCGCAATCGCTGGAAATGCAGGACATTCCGGCCATCGCCGCGAGCGCCCACGAACGCGGCGCCTGCGTCATCGCCGACAACACCTGGGCGACGCCGCTGTTCTTTTCGCCGCACGCGCACGGCGTCGACATGGCGGTCGAGGCGGGCACGAAATATCTCTCGGGCCACTCCGATCTCCTGCTCGGTCTCGTCTCCGCCAACGCGCAATGGCTTCCTCGCCTGACGGCGACCGTCGATATGATGGCGATTCCGCCCGGTCCGGAGGACGTGTTCTTGGCTTTGCGCGGCCTGCGCACAATGGAGTTGCGGCTGCGCGAAGCCGAGCGCCAGGCGCTGGCGCTGGCCCATTGGCTCAACAGCCGTCCGGAAGTGGCGCGCGTCATCCACCCGGCCCTGCCCGACTGCCCCGGCCACGCCATCTGGAAGCGCGACTTCACCGGCTCGTCCGGCCTCTTCAGCGTCGTGCTGAAGCCCGCGCCCGAGCGCGCGGTGGCGGCGATGCTCGACGCACTCGAATTGTTCGGCATGGGCTATTCCTGGGGCGGCTTCGAGAGCCTGGTCATCCCCTTCGACTGCGCCGGCTACCGCACCGCGACGCGCTGGACGCCAGGCGGGCCGACGCTGCGCTTCTCCGTCGGCCTGGAAGACATCGAGGATCTGAAGGACGACCTCGAGCGCGGCTTTGTCCGCCTCGCCGCGGCGGCTTGAGCGGGATCGCCGATGCGCGCCTTTCTCATCGACACCGACACCGCCTCCGACGACGCCGTGGCGATCCTGATGGCGCTCGCGGCGCCGGACGTTCGCGTCTGCGCCTTGACGACGGTGGCGGGCAACGTCGGGCTCGAACAGGCGACGCGAAACGCGCTTTATACCGCCGAAATCGCCGGTTCGGAGGTTCCCGTGTTCAAAGGCGCGGGCGCTCCGCTGACGCGGGCGCTCGAGGACGCGCATTGGTTCCACGGCCGCGACGGCCTCGGCGACCAAAATTATCCGCCGCCCCGACGCGCCGCGGAGCGCGAGGATGCGGTCGAGGCGATCATCAGGCTTAGCCATGCCGAGCCGGGACTGACCCTGGTGACGCTGGGGCCGTTGACCAATATCGCTCTGGCGCTGGCGCGCGATCCCGGCCTCGTCGATCGGATCGGCCGCTGCGTCGTGATGGGCGGCGCGCCCTGCTGCGAGGGCAACGTCACGCCGGCGGCCGAATACAACATTTGGGTCGATCCCGAGGCGGCGCGCATCACGTTCCGTTCCGGCCTGCCGATCGAGATGGTCGGCTGGCATGTCTCGCGCGGCGCTTCCGTGCTCAATGAGGCCGAGATCGCCGACATCCTCGCACTGGGGACGGCCAAGGCGCGCTTCGCCATCGAATGCAACGGTCGCGCCAAGCAGGCCTATTTCGTCCAGACCGGCGAAAGCGGCCTTTCGCTCGCCGACCCGACCGCGATGGCGGTGGCGCTCGACCGCGCCGTCGGCCTGAGCTGGAGCCGCCATTACGTCGGCGTCGAATGCGCGAGCCAACTGACGCGCGGCATGACGGTGGTCGATCGGCTCAACGTCGCCGCCGACGCCAACAATCGCGACGCCTGGCGCTGCGCGCTGAAGGCCGGCGCCAAGGCCGACATCTGCTGGACCTTCGACAGCGCCGCGTTCAAGGCTATGCTGAGGCGCGCGCTGGCGCGATGAGCGCCGATCGCACAAAGGACGAAGCCCATGCCGCTTGGGGAAAACCGACTTGGCGGCGAATCGTCGCCCTATCTCCTCCAACACGCGCACAATCCCGTGCATTGGCGGCCTTGGGGGGCCGAGGCGTTCGCCGAAGCGAAGCGGCGCGACTGCCCGATCCTGCTGTCGATCGGCTACGCCGCGTGCCACTGGTGCCATGTGATGGCGCACGAGTCCTTCGAGGATGCAGAGACCGCGGCGCTGATGAATCGCCTCTTCGTCAGCGTCAAGGTCGATCGCGAGGAACGGCCTGACATCGATTCCGTCTACATGAACGCGCTGCACGCGATGGGCGAGCAAGGCGGCTGGCCGCTGACGATGTTTCTCACCCCCGACGGCGCGCCATTCTATGGCGGCACCTACTGGCCGCCGACGCCGCGATGGGGCCGGCGGTCGTTTCGTCAGGTGCTGGCCGCGGTCGACGCCGCTTGGCGCGACAAGCGCGAGGCCTTGCTGTCGCACGGCGCCTCGCTTGTCGGGCGCCTGACCGAGATCGCCGCCCCGCGGTCGGGGCCGGACATTGCCCCCGAGGATTCGACGCGCGCCTGCGCCGCGCTGCTGCGCCTCGTCGATCCCGTCGCCGGCGGCATCGGCGACGCGCCGAAGTTTCCCAACGCGCCGATCTTTCGCTTCTTCTGGAGCGAGTATTTTCGCCGCGGCGACGCGCGCTGCCGCGCCGCGACGCGCGGCCTTCTCGACGCTCTGTGCGCCGGCGGCATCTACGACCATCTCGGCGGCGGATTCGCCCGCTACGCCACCGACGCGCGCTGGCACGTGCCCCATTTCGAGAAGATGCTCTACGACAACGCCCAGATTCTTCGAATTGTTGGCGCTGGCCCACGCCGAGGCGCCGACGCCGGTCTACGCCGCGCGGGCGCGCGAGACCTTCGCCTGGCTGATGCGCGAAATGCGCGCCGAGGTGGCATTCGCCGCGTCCCAGGACGCCGATTCCGAGGGCGAGGAAGGGCGCTTCTACGTCTGGAGCGCCGACGAGATCGCCAACGTCTTGGGCGACGACGCGGCGCCCTTCAACGCCGCCTACGACGTGCGCGCGGGCGGCAATTGGGAGGGCGCCAACGTGCTCAGGCGCGTGACGCCGCCGGGCGACGCCGAAGCCGAGGCGCGGCTCGCCGCCGCCCGCGCGCGCCTCTTCGCCGCGCGCGAGAGGCGCATCAGGCCGGCGCGCGACGACAAGCTTCTCGCCGACTGGAACGGCCTGACCATCGCCGCGCTGGCGCGCGGCGCCGCCGTCTTCGACGCGCCCGAGTTCTTGGCGGCGGCGCGCGCCGCCTTCGCCTTCGTCGCCGAGACTTTGCGCGACGGCGACGGCCGGCTCGTCCACGCCTGGCGGGCGGGACGCGTCGGCGCCGCCGGCATGCTCGACGATTACGCCGCCATGGCGCGCGCCGCCCTCAGCCTCTTCGAGGCGACCGGCGAGCCGCCCTACCTCGAGGCGGCGGCGCGATGGGCCGAAGCGGCGCAGGCGCGGTTCGGCGAGGCGGACGGCGGCTTTTACCTGACCGCGCGCGAACAGCGCGACGGCCTCATCCTGCGACCTCGCCCGGCCGACGACGGCGCGACGCCGTCGGGCGCCTCGCTGATGGCGGAGGTCTTCGCCAAGCTGCATCTCATCACCGACGAAGCGCGCTGGCGCGAGGCCGCCGAGCGCCTCATCCGCGCCTCTACCGGCGCGCGCGAAGCGCTGGCGCAGAACCCGCTACTGCTGGCGGCGGCCGATCTCTTGGAGCGCGGCGGCTGCGTGGCGATCGAAGGGCCGCTCGACGATCCCCTCGCGCAAGCCCTCGCACAGACCGCTCTCGCCGCCCCCGACCCGGCGATCGCCGTGCTGCGTCTCGACCGCGCGCTCTGGCCACAAGGCGCGCCGGGCGGGCGGCCGACGCTGCCGCAGACGCCGGCGGCGATGCTGTGTCGTGGCCAGACGTGCGGGTTGCCGGTGCGCGACGCTGAGGGGTTGCGGGCGCAACTAACTCCGGGCTTCGACCGCGTGTAACCGGTCCGCAAGTCGCCCCAGCTTCTCGTCGATCTGGGTTTCGAAATGGCTGAGACGACCCATCAGCTCGCCCTTCAACATCAATTCCAGTTCCCCGCGCAGATCGCCGAAACGGCGCTCTAAATCATCAAAGCGTCGGTCATGCCGTCGCGAGGCGTCGACCAATTGCAGCAACATGGTTCTGTGTTCGCGCAGTTCGACGCGAAGCTCTTTCAAGATGGACAACAACAACGCGTCGTCGGCGCTTGGCATTCGTTACGTTCCTGGCAAATCCGCAGGGAAAAGACCCACACTGGCGCCTAACATCGTGGGCCATTGTCTCACTAAACGCCTCGCTGTCAACGCCGCTTCTCGGACGCTGCTGGTGTGGCTGAC
>CAVWKL010000134.1:0-3009 GCA_963755075.1 uncultured Alphaproteobacteria bacterium | reverse complement strand
CAGGCGCTCGAAGGCAAGCGGATGGTCGTCGTCCTGCCGGCCGCCACGATGGACGGGCGCGCGCTCGCCGCCGCCGAGGCGGCGACGCTCGATCGCTTGGCGCGCGAAGCGCGCGAGGCGGGCGCGCGGCTGGAATTCGTCTTCGCCGACACGCTCGAGGGCGTCGAGGCGGCGCTCGGCCCCTTCGCCATGCGCGAGATCGTGACGCCGGCGCGCGCCGGCCGGGCTCGCCGCCGTCCTCGGCCTGCTCGTCCTCATGGCCGCCGGCTGGATCGCGCTGATGCGCGCCCCGATCGCGCTGGCGTTCGAGCCGGTCGCCGGCGATAACGAGCGCCAACGCCGACGACGCCGCGCCGCAGCGGGCGCGCTACGACTCGGCAAGCGACAAGCTGCAATTGCTCGGCCCCTGTTTCGACGATCAGCGCCAGCCCGTCGTCGTCGGCGGGGAAACGCTGGTGCTGCGGGTCGGCGCGCGCGACGCATTGCCGTTCGCCAGCCGCGTGCGCGCGCCGCGGCTGTTCATCGCCTCGGTGTCGCGCGCCGCCGATCCGGTGATCCTCGACGCCGAGCATTTTCGTTCCCTCGTCGGCGCCCCGCGCCCCGATTCGGCCTTCGATCTCACCGCGGCGATCCCGATCGAGCCGGTCGAGGACGAAGTGCGCCTGTTCGTGGTGGCGACGCGCGACCCCTCGATCGACATCACCGGCCTGCAGGAGGCGTTGCGCAAGGACCTGCAGGGCCTGTCGGGCGCGGCGGTGCTGACCACGACGACGAGCTTTCTCGCCGACCGCCTCGGCGACGAGATCGAATATCAGTTCAAGGTGACCAATGATGCGCATGCTTGTCCGACATGACGCGCCGGCGCGCCGGCGCGCGCGGCGCGCCGGATTGCGGCGCTTCGTCGCCGGCGCCGGCGCCCTTCTCGCCGCGATCCTCCTCGCGCCCGCGATCGAGGCCGCCCCGCTCGCGCTCAACGACGAGGCCGACGTCGCCGCGCTCGCCGAGCGGCTGCGCGCCTATTCCGGGGCGAGCCGGGTGAAATGGGTGGTCGCGGCGGACGCGCAGGCCGACGCCGACGCGGCGGTCGCGGCGCTGGCGCGCCGCCTGCCGCCGGCCGATCGCTATCTCCTCGCCCGCGTCAGGGCGCAAACCCTTGCGGTCGCAGCGCCCGAACTCGCCGGCGCCGCCAAGCCGCTCGCCTGGATCGCGCCGGAGGCGGGCGCGGCGCCGGGCGCGCCGGCCTGCTCGTGGCAGGTGTGGGTTTCCGATCCGGCGTTTCCCTCCCCAGGCGAAGCGCCGCTCGCGGTGCCGCTTTCGCCCAACGACCGCCTGCCGGTCGGCGCGCTAGCGACGTTCCGGGTCGGGCACTCCGGCCTGCTGCAATCCAAGCTCTAC
This sequence comes from uncultured Alphaproteobacteria bacterium, assembly GCA_963755075.1. GTDB lineage: Bacteria > Pseudomonadota > Alphaproteobacteria > Rhizobiales > Beijerinckiaceae > Roseiarcus. Next base: position 1,614 of record CAVWKL010000134.1, on the reverse strand, counting down.
GCCTTCGACGAAACGCGGCCCGGCGCCATTCGCGACCTCGCCACCGTTCCCGACGCCGACATTCCCGTCGCGACGGCGCCGGAGGGCGAAACGATCGTTCTGGCGATGGCGCGTCAGACCGCGCCGTTTCTCGAGCGGCTGAAATCGGCGCTCGCCGCCAGCGACGGCCAGCGGCGCGACCTCGGCAAGGATTTCGCGCTGCGCGACAAGCTCATCGGCGAGGGGCGCGGCATCGGCGCCAATATTCTCGCCATCCCCCCCGGCATGGTCGCGCCGAGGAAGGAGGCGATGGCGACCGCCCCCGGCAGGCCGCGCTCCGACGGCGGCGCGCTGATGGAGACCTGCCTCTTCGCGCTGACCCCGGCGCCGTGAGCGGCGCGTTTGTCCGTCAGCTCTTCTCCGGCGCGCCGAGCAGGCGCCATTGCTTAAGCGCCGGCGCCAGCGCCGGGCCGCTCTTGCCGTCGATCGGGCCGGAGTAGTACCCGGCGGCAGCGAGGCGCGTCTCGACCGCTTTGATCGTGGCGGCGGTCCAGGTCTGGGACTTGCCGGTGAGATCGGCGATGGATTCGCCCGCGTCGGCGGCGACCGCGCGCAGCAATTGGTCGGCCGCGGCGCTCGGGTCCTTGGGAACGCCCCGCCCCTCGTCGAGAACGGCGGCGGCGGTGTGATAGCCCTTGGGGAAACCGAAGCTCGCCGCGCGCTCGTAGAGTTCGAGCGCGTCCGCCTTCTTGCCGCCAAAGCCGTGTTCGGCGAACTCGGCGAGATCGTAAGTGGCGCGCCCCGACCCGCTCGCCGATGCTTGTTGCAGCAGCGCGTAGGCGCGCGGCAGATTCTTTTCGATCCCCTTGCCTTCCGCCAAGGCGACGGCGAGATTGATCGCCCCGTCGGCGAGGCCGCGCTCGGCGGCCTTGGCGTAGAGCGCGTAGGCGGCCTTGAGATCCTTGGGCGCGTGGTCGCCGCTTTCCAGCATCAAGCCGAGGCTGTACATGGCGCGCGCGTCGCCGGCCTCGGCCGCCTGTTTGTAGAGCCCATAGGCTTCGTCGAGTCGTCCGGCGGCGGCGGTGGCGCGCGCCAGCAGCGCCACGTAGTGCGGAATTTCGGGATGCAGCTTTGCCGCCTCGCCGCAAACGCCGACCGCGGCGGCGGCGTTCTGGGCGAGATCGGCGAGATCGACCCCCGGCGTGCTCGCGGTCGCGTCGTCGGGATGGGTCGCCAGGCGCCCGCAAACCACCCCCGGGTCGGACGCCGCCCCGAGCGTGTCGCGCAAGCTGGCGAGCAAGATTTCGGCCTCGTGAGCGTGCGCGCCGGCGGGGTAGCGCGCCAAGTACAATTCGACGAGCTGGCTCTGCCGCCCGCTGCGCGCCAGATTCCACAAGAGATCCTCGAGGTTGGCGTTCGCCGCCGCCGGTCGCGGCGGCAGGCTCGACTTGCCGAGTTCGGCGAGCATCGCCCTGACGTCGGCCGCGTGCGAGCCCTCGGGATAGCGCTCGAGATAGATGGCGAGCAGGCTGCGGTCGCGTTGCGCGCCGGCGAGCCGCCAGAGCTGCGCTTCGGGCGAGGCTTCGACGCCGGCGTCGCCGGCGAAATAGAATTGCCGCGTCAGCGACGAACTCT
>CAVWKL010000133.1:0-34121 GCA_963755075.1 uncultured Alphaproteobacteria bacterium | reverse complement strand
CGCGCTTTAATTGCAGATTTCAAATCAGACAACCATCCCTGCAGGCTGGCGTCTTCTTATGACCGAGTAAGCACTGCCCAAGCGGGTTCACTCAAGAAGACGCTTCAAATCGCTGATACGTTTGTTCACGTCCTTGCGGTCTGCCACTTTGACCACCAGAATCCAGGCGGCCTCGTCCTTCGATCGGAAAGAGAATCCGATGGGTGCCTTCAGCCTCCACCCGATAGACTTCGTAACGCGCCGGCAATGCCCGAATCTTGCGGCAGTCGGCCGGGCGGGGTTCTCTCCCCAGCTCGGCGATCTTCTCTAAGACCGCACCCTGGATTCCGGACGAGAGCTTGCCAATAGCCCGCTCGGCAACCGGGGCAATCCGGATATCGTAGGCCAAGACAGCTTACCCCTGCCGGCCAAGCTTCTGGCGCAACTCGTCCAGGCTGATCGTGCCCTCGCGTGCGCGTCCCGGCGCGGTGCACGCCGAACTGATCCAGACCTGCGTCGTGTCGCTCGAGCCGTTCGCGGCGACGCTCGACGAGCCGATCGACGTGCGCTTCGCGCCTCGGGTCGAGGAGGGAGCGGCGCGGCGCGGCGCGTCCCGGGGTCAGATCGAGACGATCTTCGTGGACGCCGACGACCCGCCCGACCCAATCGTCGACGGTCGGATTGATCTCGGCGCTTTGGCGGCCGAATTCATGGCTCTGGGGCTCGATCCCTATCCCCGCAGTCCTGGGGCGGCCTTTGCCTCGCTGGTCGAGGCGGAGACCCCCGACTCGCCGTTCGAGGCGCTTGGCGACGCAAGTGGAAAGAAGGGTTGATCCAATCCGCGACCCTTGCTCTGTCGTCGCGGCGACGTCGCGAGCTTCGAAGCCGGAAGGCGCACGCGAACGGCGATTCTCGGACGGTTGACGCTTTCGAAAAGGGCGTGGCCGGGCCGTGAGCCGGACGAGCGCCGCAATTTCGCCAAAACAGGCTCCGCTTGCCTCGCGATGATTGCCTTGCGCGACGAAGCCGTTATTGTCCCGCGCGCCGGTAGGTCGGGGGGAGCGCCCCCAGGGTTGAATCTCGTATGAAGAAGGACATTCGCATAGCGCTCGACGCGATGGGCGGCGACCACGGGCCTCCCGTCGTGTTGAGCGCCGCGGCGATCGCGCTCGAACGCCGACCCGACGTCGAGTTCATTCTGTTCGGCGACGCCAAGGCGATTTCGCCGCTTCTCGCCGCGCGCGCCGCCTTGGCGCGCAAGTCGCGGGTCGTCCACTGCGACGTCGCGGTCAAGATGACGGACAAACCGAGCCAGGCGTTGCGTTCGGGGCGGCGCGCCTCGTCGATGTGGCTGGCGATCGACGCCGTGAAGAAGGGCGAGGCCGATTGCGCGGTCTCGGCGGGAAACACCGGCGCCCTGATGGCCATGGCGAAAATATGCCTACGCACCATGCCGGCCATCGCACGTCCGGCGATCGCCGCGATGTGGCCGACGCTGCGCGGCGAATCGATCGTTCTCGACGTCGGCGCGACGATCGGCGCCGACGCCGAGCATCTCATCGATCTGGCGATCATGGGCGCGGCGATGGCGCGGATCGTCTTCGACATCGAGAGCCCGTCCGTCGGCTTGCTCAACGTCGGCGTCGAGGAAATCAAGGGCATCGAGGGGGTCAAAGCCGCCGGGCGCGTCTTACGCGAAACAGCTTTGCCGAACATGCGTTATCATGGGTTCGTCGAGGGCGACGATCTCGGCAAGGGGACCGTGGACGTCATCGTCACCGAAGGCTTCGCCGGCAATATCGCGCTCAAGACGGCCGAGGGCACCGCCAAGCAGATCGGCCAATACATGCGCGACGCGATCAACCACAGCTGGATGTCGCGCCTCGGCTATTTCCTCGCCCGGGACGCGTTTCGCGCGCTCGCCGAGAAGATGGACCCCGGGCGCGTCAACGGCGGCGTGTTTGTCGGCCTTGACGGCGTCGTCATCAAGAGTCATGGCGGGGCGGACGCCGAGAGCTACGCCGGCGCGATTGAGGTCGGCTATGACATGGTTCGTCAAGAATTGCTCGGCAAGATTCGAGAAATGATCGCCCAGGCCAACGAAGCGCGGGCCCCGGCCGCAGCGCCGGCGGCCTCCTAAACTCTCAATCGCCTTTGGGATTTCCCGTTTTCATGAACGCCACGAAAATTCGCTCAGTCGTGCGCGGCGTCGGCTCCTATCTGCCGCAGCGCGTGATCAGCAACGCCGAGATGGCGACGATCGTCGACACCACCGACGAATGGATCGTTCAACGCACCGGCATTCGCCAGCGTCACATCGCCGCCGAGGGGGAGACCACCTCGATGCTCGCCGCCAAGGCCGCCGAGGCGGCGCTGGCCGACGCGGGGCTCACCGCCGGCGACATCGATCTTATCGTCGTGGCGACCTCGACGCCCGACTACACCTTTCCGGCGGTGGCCACCCAGGTGCAGGCCGATCTCGGCATGACGCACGGCGTCGCCTTCGATCTGCAAGCGGTGTGCTCCGGTTTCGTCTTCGCAGTGGCGACCGCCGACAAGTTCCTCATTTCGGGCGCGCACAAGCGCGCGCTGGTGATCGGCGCCGAGACGTTTTCGCGCCTGCTCGACTGGACGGACCGCACCACCTGTGTGCTGTTTGGCGACGGCGCCGGCGCGATTGTGCTGGAGGCCGTCGTCGGCGACGGGTTGCTGGGCTCGCCCGGCGTCGTTGCCGCCCAGTTGCGTTCGGACGGACGCCATCGCGCCAAGCTCTACGTCGACGGCGGCCCCTCGAGCACCAAAACGGTTGGCCACCTGCGCATGGAAGGCCGCGAGGTTTTCAAGCACGCCGTCGGCATGGTGACCGACGTCATCCGGGCTTGCTTCGACGACGCCGGCGTCACCGCCGCCGAGATCGACTGGTTCGTGCCCCATCAGGCCAACCGGCGGATCATCGACGCCTCGGCCGACAAGCTCGGCCTCGCCCGCGAAAAGGTCGTCGTGACCGTCGACCGTCACGGCAACACCTCGGCCGCCTCGATTCCCTTGGCGCTCGATGTCGCCGTGCGCGACGGCCGCATCAAGAAGGGCGATTTGGTGATGATCGAGGCGATGGGCGGCGGCTTCACCTGGGGCGCCGCGCTGATCCGATGGTGAGCGAACCTGGCGCCGACCGCCTGGAGATCGGTCGTTTGAGCGAGGCGGAAAGCGAAGCGGCGGTCGCGCTCTGGGGCGAGGCCGGCCTGGTCCGTCCGTGGAACGATCCGCGCGCCGACATCCGCCTCGCGCTGGCCGGGCCGAGTTCGACTGTGCTGGCGGGGCGCGCCGACGGGCGCCTGGCGGCGACCGTGATGGTCGGCTGGGACGGCCATCGCGGCTGGATCTACTATCTCGCCGTCGCGCGCAACTCTCGACGCCAGGGGATCGGCGCCCGGATGGTGAAGGCGGCGGAGGATTGGCTCGCCGCGCGCGGCGCGCCCAAGCTCAATATGCTGGTGCGCGCCGAGAACGAAGCCGTGCTCGGCTTTTACGAATCGCTGGGATATCGTCGCAGCGACGTGGTGTGCTTGCAGCGCGCGCTGGGCTGACGAACCGAAAGGCGCGCATGCTCGAGTTGGCGACCATTGCTCAGGCCATCGAAGGTCGTGGCCTCGTCGCGCGCGGCGCGTTCGCGCTCGATGACGCCGACCGCAAGGCGGGGCTCGAAGGCGCGGCGGCGATCGTCCTGGTCGGCGCGGCCGGCGCGCGGGGCTGGGAGGCCTTCGCCGCCTCCCCCGAGGCGGGCGACGGCGTCGCCGAACCCCTCGATCGCTGGAGTCGGCGGATCGTTGACGTCCTCGCGGCGGAGCTCGGCGCGGGGCCGCTGTTCCCCTTCGGCGGGCCGCCGCACTGGCCATTCCAGCGCTGGGCGCGGCGCGCCGAGCCGGTTCACGCCTCGCCGCTCGGATTGCTGATCCATCCCGACTATGGGCTTTGGCACAGCTATCGCGGCGCGCTCGCCTTCGCGCAGCCGATCGTCATTCCCGAATTTGCTCGGCGCGCAAGCCCATGCGAGGCCTGCGCGGCGCGCCCGTGCCTCAGCGCCTGCCCGGTCGGGGCGTTCGCGCCGAGCGCCTACGACTTCGCCGCCTGCGCGGCGCATCTGCGAAGCGGGGCAGGGCGCGCCTGTATGGAGCGCGGCTGTCTCGCGCGCCGGGCCTGCCCGGTCGGCGCCGCAAACATGCAGGGGCCGGCGCAGGCGGCCTTTCATATGCGGGCCTTCCTCGATGCGCGCGGATAGATCTCACCGCCCTCGCGCGACACGAGGCCGATGCGCGCGGCGCTCACTCCATCGCCGCCGCGGGCTCGTCCGGCCTGGCGGCGGGCGCCGCTTTGGCCGAACGGATGAGCGCCAGCAGCGGGAACGCGCTGAGCGACACCAGGGTCATCAACAGGAAGTCGTTGGAGTAAGCCATGATCGCGGCCTGCTGGGTGACGAGGCCGTCGAGCGCGGCGAGATTGCCTATGCCCCGGCCGGCGAGCGCCATCGCGTCGGGCAGGCGCATGGCGTCGTTGAACGGTGTGACGCGCTCGACGAGCTGGCTGTGAAAGATCGTGATCATGTTGGTCAATTGCGCGATGACGATCGAAATGCCGACCGACGAGCCGATGTTGCGGATCAGCGTCCACAGCGCCGCGCCCTCGGTGCGTAGCGCGCCCGGCAGCGTCGCAAAGGCGATCGTGTTGAGCGGGACGAAGACGAACCCGAGGCCGACGCCTTGCGCCACCGAATCGAGCGCGATGTCGCGCGCCGAGACGTCGGCGTTCCAGCCGACCATCACCCAGAGCGCCCCCGTCGACAGCGTCAGGCCGAACAGGATCAGGATGCGCGCATCGTATTTGCCGATCAGGCGGCCGACGATCATCATCGCGAAAAACGTGCCGATGCCGCGCGCGCCCAGGAGATAGCCGCTGGCCAGTACGGGATAGCCGAGCAGGTTCTGGATGAACGGCGTCACCAGCGCCATGGTCGCCAAGAGGATGATGCCGATCAGGAACATGAAAATCAGGGCGATGGAGAAATTCCAGTCGCGGAAAATACGCATTGCGATGAATGGGCGCTTCGAAGTCAGCGAGTCGACGAGGAAGAAATAGAATCCGGCGACCGACAGGATCGCTTCGAGCACGATCTCGCTCGACTCAAACCAACCCTGATCCTGCCCGCGGTCGAGCATCATTTGCAGCGCGCCGATGCCGAGCGATAATGAGAGGAAGCCAAACCAGGAAAAGGGCGTCTCGCCGTGGGTGGGGCTTTCGCGCATGAACGCGGAGAGGCCAAGCACGGTCAAAATGCCGAACGGGAGATTGACGAAAAACACCCAACGCCAGGAATAATACTCGGTGAGCCAGCCGCCGAGCGTCGGGCCCATGATTGGCCCGAGCATGACGCCCATGCCCCAGATCGCCATCGCCTGGCCGCGCTTGGCCGGGGGGTAGGCGTCGAGCATCACCGCCTGGCTGATCGGCACCAGCGCTGCGCCGAAGACGCCCTGCAGCAGGCGGAAGGCGACCATCTGCTCGATGCTTTGGGCGACGCCGCATAGCATCGAGGCGACGGTGAAACCGGCGGTGCAGACGATGAACAGTTTCTTGCGGCCGAAGCGCGTCGCCATCCAGCCGAGCGGCGAGGTCATGATCGCCGCAGCGACGATATAGGAGGTCAGCACCCAGTTGATCTGATCCTGCGTCGTCGACAGCGAACCCTGCATATAGGGCAGGGCAACGTTGGCGATCGTCGTGTCGAGCGCCTGCATGACGGTCGCCATCATCACGCAGACCGTCAGCATGGCGCGCACGAACGGCGCCATTTCGTCGGTGGGAGCCTCGTTCATCGCGCCGGTGAGGGCCTAGCGGGCTGCGGCGGATCGAACCATGAGAGCGTCCAGGACGAAAGATCGCCCCATAGACTGCTCAGCGAGCGCGTGCGACCGGTGTCGATCGACAGGATCGCGCTCATGCCGGCGCGAAGATTGTCAAGGTCCTGATCGGCGCCGAAGGTGAAGCGCAACGGCACGCGCTGCACGACCTTGACCCAGTTGCCGCTCGAGTTTTGCGGCGGCAGAATCGCAAATTGCGCCCCGGTTCCGGGCGCGATCGAGGAAATCACGCCCCGCCATTCGCGCCCAGGGAACGTGTCGATCGTGACGGTCGCCGGCTGGCCCCTGCGCACATAGGTGAGGTCCGATTCCTTCGGATTGGCGTCGACCCAGAGACCCGAAGTCGCGACGATGGCGAAAACGGGCTGCCCGGCGGGCGCGACCCGCCCGAGTTCGATTTGGTCGACCTGCGTCGCCTCGCCGGCGATCGGCGCCGTCACCTTGGCGTTCTTCAAGTTGCGCTCCGCGTCCTCCACCTGGGCCTTGGCCTGGATGTAATCGGGAAAGGTCTCGATCGAGGCGCCGGGTCCGCCGCCGAGCTTGACGACGGTCGTCTCTTGCCACCAGCGGGTGAATTCGAGGATCTGCTTGGCCTGCACCAGGGCCGCATTGGAGGTGTCGAGTTCGACTTCCGTGCCGGCATGCGATTTCACCAACGCCAGTTTCCGATCGTAGTCGGCCTGGCGAAGGTCGACCGCCTGCTGGCTCATATTGAGCTGCTGTTCGTTGCTCACATAGGACGAGCGCAGGTTGACGAACTCCACCTGCGCCGCCGCCAGGCGCCCCTGCGCGAGCGTGAGCGCGATCCGGTAGGGCTCCGGGTCAATGTCGAATAGCGGATCGCCGACGGCGACGCGCTGCCCCTCGATAACATGCACGGCGACGATCGGCCCCGTGACCTGTGGGGTGATCAGGACCTTGTCAGCGCCAACATAGGCGTTGTCGGTGGAGACGTAGCGCCCCCCCGACAGCCACCACAAGAGCCCCAGGGCCAAGGCCGCGAGCGGCACGACGACAATCAGGAAGGAGCGGAGGACGCCGCGGCGTCGCCGCACGGGCGGCGCGATGAGAATCTCGGTCGCGGCGGGCGCCGACGGGGCGGGCGGGGCGATTGGCTCCGTAGTCGGCGAGGGCGCAGCGGGATTCGGAGCCCGGCCCAACGGCGTCGGTTCGACCGAGCGGTCGCGGGAACTAGGGGAGGCTTGCGACACGTTGCTAAACTCCGCTGGCCAATTCGTGCTTGAGGTTGGTCTTGATGCGCTGCAGGCCGGCGGTGAGCCCGGCGATCGTCGTTTCGTCAAGACCGGCCAGCGCGCGCGCCATCACCGCCTCCGCGAGGCCGTCGAGCTTTCGCAGCGTCGGCGCGGCGTCCTCGGTCAGGAAAAGCCGGTGGGCGCGCCGATCGGTCGCGTCGGCGCGCCGCTCGACCAGACCGGAGGCGGTCAGCTTGTCGACGAGGCGGGCAAGACTGATCGGGGCGATCTCGAGCGCGTCGGCCAGTTCACACTGCTTGACGCCCTGCGCGCGTTGCAGTTTCGAAAGCGCGGCCCATTGCGCGCGCGTCATATGAACTTCGCGCGCCCGCTGGTCGGCATAGGTGCGCAACATCCTCGCCGCGTCGTGCAGCGCGAAGGCCAGTTCGCGGAAGGGAGAGGTGGCGGTCAATTTTGGGTCTCGCTTATTATAAGCTAACTTATAATAAGCCCGATCCGCCGGTGCAAGGGGAGGGGGCCGAAGATTGGACATTTTCATTCTAAGAGCCGTTCCAGGCGTATTTCGGCCATTCGAGCCGGCCGAGCGCGGCGGACGGCCGAGTTGACGGCGTCGCGCCGGGTCGGCCGCCGCGCCGTTCATTCCGTTCCAGCCGCCGCCTCCTCGCCGTTCGGCGGCGACCGGGCGGCTTTCGGGTGGCGCATCATCAACACGATCGGGAAGGCGACGAGCGAGATGATCGTCATCAGCAGGAAATCGTTGGAATAGGACATCACCGCCGCCTGCTGCGTCACGATCCCGTCGAGGATGGCGAGATTGCGCTGGCTGTGGCCTGCGAGCGCCGCGGCGTCGGGCATGCGCAGCGCGTCGTTGAACGGGGTGACGTGCTCGACAAGCTGGCTGTGGAAATAGGCGATACGGTTGACCAGCCTGGCGATGAGGATCGAGATGCCGATCGAGGCGCCGATGTTGCGCACCAAGGTCCACAATCCGGTCGCTTCCGTGCGCAGCTCGCGCGGCAGGGTGGCGAAGGCGACGGTGTTGAGAGGCGTGAAGACGAAGCCGAGGCCGAAGCCCTGCAGCATGCCGTTGATGGCGATTGCGCGACCGGAAACGTCGTCGTTCCAGCCGACCATTACCCATTGCGCGAGGGTGGCGAGGGCCAAGCCGAACAACATGAACGGACGCGCGTCGCGGGTGCCGAGCAGGCGGCCGACGATGCTCATCGCCACGAACGTGCCCACCCCGCGCGCGCCGAGCAGATAGCCGCTCGCCAGCACCGGGTAGCCCAACAGGTTCTGCAGCATCGGCGTCAGCAGCGCCATCGTCGCCAGCAGCACCATGCCGTTCAAGAACATCAGCGCCAGCGCGAGCGTGAAGTTGCGATCGCGAAAGATCCGCATTTCGATGAACGGGCGGTCGGAGGTGAAGCTGTCGGCGACGAAGAAATAGAAGCCGGCGACCGACAGGATCGCCTCGGCCCAGATTTCGCCGGAGTCGAACCAGCCTATATCCTGGCCGCGATCGAGCATCATCTGCAGCGCCCCGACGCCGAGCGACAGCGACAGGAAGCCGAACCAGGCGAAAGGCAGGTCACGGCGGATGCGACTCTCCGGCATGAACACCGACAAGCCGAGCGCGGTGAGAATCCCGAAAGGCACATTGACGTAGAATACCCAGCGCCACGAATAGTTCTCGGTCAGATAGCCTCCGAGCACCGGGCCCATGATCGGCCCGATCATGATGCCCATGCCCCAGATCGCCATCGCTGCGGCGCGTTGCTCGCGTGGGTAGGCGTCGAGCATCACCGCCTGCGCGAGCGGCACCAGCGCCGCGCCGAACGCGCCCTGGGTCAACCGGAACACCACCATCTGCTCGATGTTCTGCGAAAGTCCGCACAGCATGGAGGCGATGGTGAAGCCGGCGGTGCAGACGATGTAAAGCCGCTTGCGGCCGAAGCGCCCCGTCAACCACCCGACCGGCGAGGTCATGATCGCCGAGGCGATGATGTAGGACGTCAGCACCCAGTTGATCTGATCCTGGGTGGTCGACAGCGTCCCCTGCATGTACGGCAGCGAGACGTTGGCGACAGTGGTGTCGAGCACCTGCATGACCGTCGCCGTCATCACGAAGACGCTGATCAACGCGCGGCGCGACGGCGCCAGCTCGCGGAGGGATTCGACGGTCGGGCGCGGCGCGCGGCGGCGTAGCGCCAGCGCCCGCCCTCCGGCCCAGCGGTGCGCCAGGGTCACAAAGAGACTCGCTTATGATATGCAAGCTTATGATAAGCGAGGCGCGCCGCCGCCGGCTTTGCGCTAGGCCAATTTTGCTCAATTTTGTCGCCGCGCTCGGCGGGGCTTTAACTTCCGCGATAGGTCGAATAGCTCCACGGCGTCACCACCAGCGGCACGTGGTAGTGCGCTTTGGCGTCGGCGATGGCGAAGCGGACGGGCACGACGTCGAGGAACGGCGGCTCGGCGGTCGACGCGCCATGCCGGCGAAAATAGGCGCCGACGTGAAAAGTCAGCTCAAATACGCCGACGCGCGCCTCGGCGGGGCTGAGAAGGGGGGCGTCGGTGCGGCCGTCGGCATTGGTGAGCGCGCTCGCGATCAGCGTTCGCCCGCCGCCCGCAGCCAGCGCGTGGAGCTCGATCGCGACGCCGCTTGCCGGGCGCCCGTGCGCCGTGTCAAGGACATGAGTGGTCAGGCCCGCCATGCGAATTCCTCATCCTTTTTGCTCGCATTTAGAGGAAAACCGACGATTGCGGTACACCGAAATGCGACGATTCGGCGAATAGCCATGCGACATTTGCATAAGTGAGCCGCAAGCGTCAGCATTGCCAAGGGAAGGGCGCCATGAGACATAAGCCTGAGGCGAAAGCTGGCGAACACGGCGCGCGGAGAGCATAGGGAGGCCCCATGGACGACGACCCGAAGGACGACGCCGCAGAGACATCCGAATGGCTCGAGGCGCTCGACTCGGTCGAAGCGTTCGAAGGATTGGAGCGCGTCGACGAACTGCTCGACGCTATTGTCGTCTCGGCCCGCCGCAAGGGGGCCAAACTGCCCTTCGCCGCCAATACCGCGTATGTCAACACGATTCGCGCCGACGAACAGCCGGAGCATCCCGGCGTGCGCAAATTCGAACAGACCATCCGTCGCTTCATCCGCTGGAACGCCGCGGCGATCGTGCTACGCGCCAATAAGGAATCCTCCGAACTCGGGGGCCATATCGCCAGCTTCCAGTCCGCGGCGACGCTCTATGACACCGGATTCATGCATTTCTGGCGCGCGCCCGACGAATCGCATGGCGGCGATCTCGTCTATTTCCAGGGGCATTCCTCACCGGGAATTTATGCGCGCGCCTTCCTCGAAGGGCGTCTGAGCGAGGATCAGCTCGTCAACTTCCGGCAGGAAGTCGGGGGCAAGGGCCTTTCGTCCTATCCGCACCCTTGGCTGATGCCCGACTTCTGGCAATTCCCCACGGTTTCGATGGGGCTCGGGCCGCTGATGGCGATCTATCAGGCTCGCTTCCTGCGCTATCTCCACGGCCGCGGCGTCGCCAACACCGCCGGGCGCAAGGTCTGGGCGTTCTGCGGCGACGGCGAGATGGACGAGCCGGAGTCGCTCGGCGCGATTTCGCTGGCGGGCCGCGAGCGCCTCGACAACCTCATTTTCGTCGTCAATTGCAATCTGCAGCGCTTGGACGGGCCGGTGCGCGGCAACGGCAAGATCGTGCAGGAGCTCGAGGCCGACTTCCGCGGCGCCGGCTGGAACGTCATCAAATGCCTTTGGGGCTCCAATTGGGATCCCTTGCTCGCCAAGGACAGCTCGGGAAGGCTGCGCCAGGTGATGGAGGAATGCGTCGACGGCGAATACCAGGACTTCAAATCGAAGGACGGCGCCTACGTCCGCAAGAATTTCTTCGGCCGCTATCCCGAGACGGCGGCGATGGTGGCCGACTGGACCGACGACGAAATCTGGTCGCTGAGGCGCGGCGGCCACGATCCGGTCAAGGTCTACGCGGCCTACAAGGCCGCCGCCGAACACAAGGGCCAGCCGACCGTCATTCTCGCCAAGACCGTCAAGGGCTACGGCATGGGCGAGGCGGGCGAGGGGCAGATGATCGCCCACCAGCAGAAGAAGATCGGCGAGCACGCGCTGAAGACCTTCCGCGACCGTGTCCACGTCCCGGTTTCCGACGAGGACATCGGCAAGGTCCCGTTCGTGCGGCTCAGCGAAGGCAGCGAGGAGATGAAGTACTTGCGCGAGCGCCGCGCCGCGCTCGGGGGCGCGCTGCCGGCCCGTCGGCGCGTCAGCGCGCCGCTGGAGATCCCCCCGCTCGCCGCCTTCGACGCGCTCCTGAAGCCGACCGCCGAGGGACGCGAAATCTCCACCACCATGGCGTTCGTGCGCATTCTGACCACGCTGCTGCGCGACAAGACGATCGGCTCGCGCATCGTTCCGATCGTGCCGGACGAAAGCCGCACGTTCGGCATGGAGGGCCTATTTCGCCAGATCGGCATCTTCAGCCAGCTCGGCCAACTCTACCGCCCGCAGGACGCCGACCAGCTGATGTACTATCGGGAAGACCCAAAGGGTCAGATCCTGCAGGAAGGCATCAACGAAGCCGGCGCCATGGCCTCCTTCATCGCGGCGGGAACGTCCTACTCGACGTCGAACACGCCGATGGTCCCTTTCTACATTTACTATTCGATGTTCGGCTTCCAGCGCGTCGGCGATCTCGCCTGGGCGGCCGGCGACATCCGGGCGCGCGGCTTCCTGATCGGGGGCACCTCCGGGCGCACGACCCTCAACGGCGAAGGGCTGCAACACGAGGACGGCCATAGCCATGTGCTCGCCTCGACCATTCCCAATTGCGTCGGCTACGACCCGACCTACGCCTATGAGCTGGCGGTCATCATCCAGGCCGGCCTGAAGCGCATGTATGGGGACAACGAGGACGTCTACTACTACATCACCACGCTGAACGAGAACTATCCCCATCCCGGCATGCCCGAAGGGGCCGAGGAGGGGATTCTCAAAGGCATGTATAAATTACGCTCGGTCGAAGCGGAGAAAGCGGGCCCGCGGGTGCGCCTGCTCGGCTCGGGCGCGATCCTGCGCGAGGTCGAGGCGGGGGCCGATCTGCTCGCCAAGGACTTCGGCGTCTCCAGCGAAATCTGGAGCGTGACCAGTTTCACCGAGCTGCGCCGCGACGGGCTGGAGGCGGAGCGCTGGTCGATGTTGCATCCCGAGGAGCCGCCGCGCCTCTCCTACGTCGAGCAGGTCTTGCGCAAGGGCGTCGGCCCCGTCGTCGCCGCCACCGATTACGTGAAGACGATTCCGGACGGCGTCCGGAACTACGTTCCCGCCCGCTATCGGGTGCTTGGCACGGACGGATTCGGCCGCTCGGATTACCGCCGCCGCCTGCGCTCGTTCTTCGAAGTCGATCGCTATCACGTTGCGCTCGCGGGCTTGAAGGCCCTCGCCGACGATCAAATGCTGCCCGCTCGACGCGTTTCCGAGGCGATCGCGCGATACAAGATCGATCCGGAACGGGCGAGCCCGGCGCGGAGCTGAGACGCTTCGCGTTTCCCCTAGAATTGACCTGGCACGCGCGAAGGAGATGCGCCCGTGGCGAAAATCGAAGTCAAGGTTCCTGACATCGGCGACTTCAAGAACGTGCCGATCGTCGAAATCCTGGTCAAGCCAGGCGATGCGGTGACCGCCGAGCAACCGTTGCTGACGCTCGAGTCCGACAAGGCGACCCTGGACGTTCCGGCGCCGGCGTCGGGCGTCATCGGCGAAGTCATCGCCAAGGTCGGCGACAAAGTCTCGATGGGATCGGCGCTGTTGACGCTGGACGAGCCGGACGCCGCCGCGCCAGCCCCGCCGCCCGCCCCGCCGCCCGCCGCGCCCGCCCCGCCGCCCGCCGCGCCTATCGCCCCCGCTCCGCTCGAGGCGGCGTCAGCGCCCGCCAAGGGCGGACTGGCGTTGAAGGATTTCGCCGGCGTCAACGCCGGGCCTGCGGCGCGACGCCTCGCGCGCGAACTGAACGTCGATCTGACGACGCTGAGCGGCTCGGGCAAGAACGGCCGAATCACCAGCGACGACGTCAAGGCGAAGTTCCGCGGCGCCTCGTCGGGCGCGGGCGCGTCGCTGCCCGAGGTTCTCGCCGTCGATTTCGCCAAATTCGGCCCGGTGCACAGCGAGCCGCTCTCGCGCATCAAGCGCATTTCCGGCCCGCGCCTGCACGCCTCGTGGATCAACGTTCCCCATGTCACACATTGTGACGAAGCCGACGTCACTGACCTGGAAGCGTTCCGCAAGAGGCTCGACGATGAGGCCAAGGCCGATAAGGCGGCGCCATATCGGGTGTCCCTGCTGCCGCTGCTGATGAAGGCGTCGGTCGCCTCGTTGAAGGCCTTCCCGGCTTTCAATTCCGCTCTCGCTCCTGCCAAGGATGCATTGATTTATCGTAATTATTGGCACATCGGGGTTGCCGTCGACACGTCCGAGGGCCTCGTCGTGGCGGTCGTCAGGGACGTCGACCGCAAGGGCGTCGTCGAACTGGCGCGGGAATTGGGGGCGCTGTCGGCCAAGGCGCGCGAGGGTAAGCTTTCCGCGGCTGAAATGCAGGGCGCCACCTTCACGGTGTCTTCGCTCGGCGGCATCGGCGGCACGGCGTTCACCCCAATCGTCAACGCGCCGGAGGTGGCGATCCTCGGCGTCGTGCGTGCGAAAATGGCGCCGGTTTGGGACGGCAAGGCCTTCCAGCCGCGTCTGATGCTGCCTTTGTGCCTATCCTACGATCATCGCGTCATTGACGGCGCCGCCGCGGCGCGCTTCATGCGCCATCTCTCGGGGGCGATCGAAGACATGCGGCGCATTCTGCTCTAGGGGCGCGCATTTTGCGGGCCGCCGAAGCGCGATCCGGCGCCTCGCGGGCACAACGACGTTTTCGATTGGTGCGGAGCGAAACCCATGGCGGTTGAAATCAGACTTCCCGATATCGGCGACTTCAAGGACGTGCCGATCGTCGAAGTGCATATCAAGCCTGGGCAAACCGTCGCTAAGGAAGACGTCATGATGACGCTCGAAAGCGACAAGGCGACGCTCGACGTCCCCGCGCCGGAAGCCGGCGTCATCGGCGAGGTCAAAGTCAAGGTCGGCGACAAAGTGAGCAAGGGCGCGCTGTTGGCGCTATTTGCGGAGAGCGGCGCGGCCGCCGCGGCTCCGGCGGCGGTCGAAAGGCCGGCTGCGCCCGCCGCCGCGGCGAAGGCCGATTTCGAATGCGACGTCCTCGTTCTCGGCGCGGGGCCCGGCGGCTACACCGCGGCCTTCCGCGCCGCCGATCTCGGCAAGGCGGTCGTCCTGGTCGACCGATGGCCGACGCTGGGTGGCGTTTGCCTGAATGTCGGCTGCATACCTTCCAAGGCGTTATTGCACGCAGCCAAAGTAATCGATGAAGCGTCGGACATGTCAGAGCGCGGCGTCGTCTTTGCGCCGCCGCGCGTCGATCTCGACGCGTTGCGCGGCTGGAAGGAGGGCGTCGTCAAACGTCTGACCACGGGTCTGGCCGGCCTCGCGCGCCAACGCAAAGTGGCCGTCGTCACCGGCGTGGGCGCGTTCACCTCCCCGCACACGCTCGCCGTGGTCACCGCCGACGGGGAGCGCCGCATCCGCTTCAACGCGGCGATTATCGCCGCCGGCTCGGAGCCCGCGGCGCCGGCCTTCATCCCGCGTGATCCGCGCGTCTGGGACTCGACCGATGCGCTGGAGCTGCGATTTGCGCCCGAGCGGCTGCTGATCCTCGGCGGCGGCGTCATCGGCCTGGAGATGGCGACGGTCTATCGCGCGCTGGGATCGAAGATCACCGTCATCGAAATGATGGACCAGTTGATGCCGGGCGCGGACCGCGACATCGTCGCGCCTTTCGCCAAGCGGGTCGAGAAGCGATACGAGAAGATTCTGCTCGAGACGAAGGTCACCGCGGTCGAGGCGCGGCCCGACGGCTTGCACGTCGCGTTCGAGGGCAAGGCCGGCGCAGGAGGCGACGTCTTCGACGCCATGCTGGTCTCGGTCGGTCGCCGCCCCAACGGCGCCGCGATCGCCGCCGCCGCGGCGGGGGTCGAGGTCGATGCTCGCGGCTTCATCGCCGTCGACCGCCAGATGCGAACCAACGTTCCCCATATCTTCGCCATCGGCGACGTCGTCGGACAGCCCATGCTGGCGCATAAGGCCACTCACGAGGGCAAGGTCGCCGCCGAAGCGGCGAGCGGGCATGAGAGCGCTTTCGACGCCCGGGCGATCCCCGCGGTCGCATACACCGACCCGGAAGTCGCTTGGGTCGGCGTCACCGAAAGCGAGGCGAAAGCGAAAGGGCTCGCCTTCGGCAAGGCGGTCTTCCCCTGGGCGGCGAGCGGGCGCTCGCTTTCGTTAGGGCGCGACGAAGGCCTGACCAAGACGCTGTGGGAGGAGTCGAGCGGTCGGCTGATCGGCTGCGGCATCGTCGGCCCGAACGCCGGCGATCTGATCGCCGAAGCCGCGCTGGCGATCGAAATGGGCTGTGTGGCCGAAGACATCGGCCTGACCATCCATCCCCATCCGACGCTGTCGGAGACCTTCGCGATGTCGGCGGAGGCCTTCGCCGGAACGCTGACCGATCTCTATATGCCGAGGAAGAAGTAACCGGAGGCGCTTGAGGTCACGCCGCGGCCGAATCCAGAGCGGCAGCCGGCCGTGGGCGATCGGCAGGGGCGAGAAATCCCGGAATGGCGTCGGCGCGCATGGGTTTGCCGAAATAGTAGCCTTGCATCATCGCGCCGCCGAGCTCGCGGAGGATCTCCGCCTGCTCTTTGGTTTCCATGCCCTCGATGATGCACGCCAATTTCAGGTTTCGGCAGAGGTCGATGACGGTCTTGACGATGTCGCGGCTGGTCGCTTGGGTCTCGATATCCTTGATGAAACTGCGGTCGATCTTGATCTTGTCCAGGGGCAGGCGATGGACGTAGCTCAGGCTCGAATAGCCAGTGCCGAAGTCGTCGAGGGAGATGTGGACCCCTTGCGCTTTCAGCGCCTTCAGGCATTCGCAACCCTTGTCGAAATCGCGCATCAAGGCCGTCTCGGTGACTTCGAGATCGATCCGCTCGGGGCCCACGCCGCTGTTTTCGATGATGGCGATGACCTTCAAGATCGCTTCCGCGGAGCCGACGTCGCGCGCTGAAAGATTGAAAGAGATCCGGATGTCGTCGGGCCAGGTCCGCGCGTCGGCGAGCGCCTTGCGCAGCAGGATCTGGGTGAGTTGGCTGATGAAGTCGGTGCGTTCGGCGACCGGAATGAAGACGTTCGGGGGAATGCGGCCGAGTTCTGGGCTGTCCCAGCGCGCCAGCGCTTCGAAGGCGACGACCTCGCCGCGCGTGACGTCGTAGATCGGCTGAAAGTTGAGAGAAAGCTCCCGTTCCAGATCCGCGTTGCGCAGGCACTTCTCGACCGAAGCGAATTGCCGGATTTGGATTTCGTGTTCCCGAGAGAAGATGACCGATCGACCGCGAAAATGTTGCTTGGTGTGATAGAGCGCATAGTCGGCGCGCTCGAACAGCGTCTCCGCCGTCGCCCCGGCCTCGGGAAAGGTGGCGAATCCGATCGAACCAGCGATCTGCGCGCTGACGTCCGACAGCAGGAACGGCGCCCGAAGGGCTGCGCAAATGCGCTCGCCATAGGCGCTGATCTGCGCTTCGCTGAGGTCGCCGTCGATGAGGATGCCGAATTCGTCGCCGCCCAGCCGCGCGAGCAAGACGCTCTCGCCGGAGATGTCCTTCAACCGGCGCCCGGCTTCGACGAGCACTTGATCGCCCGCGACATGGCCATAAACGTCGTTCACCGACTTGAAGCCGTCGAGATCGACGAGGCCGACGACGAGGCGCTTTCGCCGCGCCGCGGCGAGGCGCAGCATTTCATGCAGGTTGGCGAAAAACTGACGCCGGTTCGGCAGATCGGTGAGGGCGTCGAGATTCGCCAGGCGAGAATTCTCCTCGGCGAGGCGGAGCGTTTCCTGATGCTTCGCGGCGAGTTCCTTCTGAAAATTAATCATGCTGGCGAAATCGCGCGAATGAGTGAGCAGAATGTGGACCATCGCCACGGAGACCAGCGCCCAATTGACTCCCATCGCGACGAAAGTCGGCCGTCCGAGCGACATGAAATACGCCGAGCCCGGCACGGCGCCCACGATCGTCACGATGAGCGCGGCGGGCCGAACATGCATCAGGCAGAAAATGCAACCGATCACTGTGATCGCCAAGAAAAAGCCGATCTGCCCCTGGGCGTAAGCGTCGCCATAGGGAAACAGGCAGACTCCCCAAATCAGGAACAGCACGGTTAGGATTCCGGCCAACGCGACGGTCTCCTTGAGGCGGCGCACGACCTGGTCGGTGCTCAACTGTCGTTTTTTCGTCCACACCCACAGGGATAGTCGCACCGAGCAAATAAGGCCAAGCAGCCCCGAACCGCAAATGGTCAAAATCCGTGGCGACGTCTCGAAATACGTATAGGAAATCATGACGACATTGGTCAGGAGCATGAAATAGAGCAGGGGAACCTGGTTGGTGAACATTCGCAACTGCGAGTGCACCAGTTCCGGATTGTCCGCCGAAATGCGGAACAACTCTCGAATCTTCTGCGCCAAACTCATGCTCACGGGCCCTCGCGCGCTCGGCTGGGCGCCTCGATGCGAGCGTGAGCGGCGGGCGCGTCGAGACGGAGGCGCGCCGGCCAATAGGTTCCCACGAAGCAGCGCGCCCGGCGGATGGCAGGTTGTCGGAAGAACATGCCGGATGTCGCGCCGGCTCGACAGAAAGCGTCATGCCCCTCGACGTCGATCGCGATGCAACGCCAAGCTGTCGGGTTCCACGTTCCTCCCCACCATCTAAGGAAGCGTTTATTTTCAGAGGCGAAGCCGAACGGGAGAGTTGAGCAAAGAACGTCGCGGCCGTTGTCGGCTGGCGCGCGCCGCGTTCAGGTCGAACGGCGTTCGCTCGCGCGCGACGGCGTCGACGGTCGCGCCTTCTCGCGCCAATCCTCGACGGGGCGGTGGCCGCTCGCGAATTCGCCGAGTAGGATCGGTCGGGAGAAGTAATAGCCTTGCGCGACGCGGATGCCGGTGCGCTCGCGCAGATAAGCGAGTTCTTCGGCGGTTTCGACGCCTTCGACGATCACCTTTGTGCTCAACGCTTCGCCGATCAACTCGATCGCCCTGAGCAGGCCCTGGCTCCTCGGCCTTTGGTGGATCGCGGTGATGAACGAGCGGTCGACCTTGATCTCGTCGGCGGTGATTTCGGCAAGCGTGGATAGCGAGGAATACCCGACGCCAAAATCGTCGATCGAGATTTTGGCGCCGACCTCGCGCAGCATTGGCGCGACCTGCAATTGGAATTGTCCGGCGCGCAGGAACGCCTCCTCGGTGAGTTCGATGATGAAGCGGTCAGCATGCCCGCTGGCCGCGAGCCGGTCGACGAAGGCGCGCATGAAGCGCGCGTCGCCGGCCTGCCGCGGGGCGATGTTGAATCCGAGCCGCAGATTGGCGCCGAATGTCGCGTCGATGGCGTCAAGGGAGGCGAGGGCGTCCTCGAAGACGAGGCGCGTCATTTCGTTCAACAACCCCACGTTTACGGCGAACGAGATGGAGTCGCCCGGCGTGCGTGCGGCCCCGTTCTCGTCACGCCAGCGCATGAGGACTTCGAGCCCGTCGAGTTCTCCCGAGCGGAAATCGACCTTCGGCTGCAAGGCGCAAACGAAGCGCCGGTCGCGAACCGCGAGGCGGAGGTTTTGCTCGAGCCGGGCGCGTCCCTGCGCGCGAAGGGCGAGCGCCGGCTCATAGACCTGGGCCTCGCCCTTCGCGCGCCGTTTGGCCTGTGCAAGCGCCGCCTCCGCCTTGGAAATCAGCCCTTCCGCCGTTCTGTCATGGCGGGGAAACAAGCTGAAGCCGCCGGAGGCGGAGATGAGAATCTCCACGCCGTCGACATAGAAGGGATCCTTGAATCGCGACAGAACTTGGTCGATCTTCGCTTTCGCCTCGTCCTCGTTTCGCAGCCTGGCGGCAAGCAGGGAAAACACGTCGCCGCCAGTTCTGGCCGCCATGTCGCAGTCGCCCAGTTGGCCGGCGATCCGCCGAGCGGCCTCGACCAGCAGGGCGTCGCCCACGCCCCGGCCATAGAATTCGTTAATGTCGTCAAACTGATCGATGCCGATGATCGCCACCGCGAAGTCCGGCCCTTCCTCCGGCGATCGAACGGCTTGTTCGACCGCCTGTTCGAAGAGCCCGCGATTGGCCATTTGGGTGAGGGGGTCGAAATAGGCGCGCTGAAACAGCTCGTCCTGCAAGCGGCGCTGATCATCGATGTCGGTGGCGGCGGCGACGAGATAGGCGCATCCCTCGAGGGTGAATTCGTGACGCTCGATCAGCACGGCGCGCCCGTTGCGGACCGCTTCCTCGCGCTCGCCGGCGTCAGTCCGAGGGGGCTCGGCGCGCTTGGGCGCGGCCGGATTGGCGAAAATACGCTCCCCGTCGCGCCCGAACACCTCGATCGCGGTCGGCAGAGCCGCCAACGCGGCGCGCAACAGCGAGGCCGGCGGTTCGGGAGGGCCGGCGGCGTCTTCGTCCATATTGGCCATCGCCAACTCCCGCAATCGCCGGCCTGACGTCGACGGCGCCGTTCAACGCTTAAGGATTTGCGCGCGTATCTGTTCGAGGCGGCTGGCGACCGGCGGCGGGGCGGTCGACTTGGGCGCGCTATCGACGTCGCCGCCGGAGTCTTCGCCGGTCGCAGTCTTGGCGCCCGCCGCGCCGCGCCAACGCTCGACCACCGCCTTGACGAAGGCGCGCTCGCCGCCCGGTTCGCCGTCCGGAGCGCTATGTTGAAAGGTCTCGCTGCGCGGAATGCGATCGGCGCTGAGGGCGCGGAACTTTAGGCGCGTCGGCAGGGGAAAGCCCTCGCCGAAGCCGACGAGTTCGCGCGTTCCCAGCGAGGGGACGAAGGCGATGAGATTGGCCGCCGCATCGGTCACCGCGGACCGCAACAGCTCCTGATCCCGGTCGTTCGCCATCCGCATCGCAAACAGCGTGCTGCACTGGGAGACGATGGTGGGATCGAGCTCGGCGGGGCGCTGGGTGACGAGGCCGAGGCAAATGCCGTACTTGCGCCCCTCTTTGGCGATGTGCAGCAGGGCGCGGCGGGTCGGGGCGAACCCGACCGAACGATCAGCCGCGGCGTAGCGATGGGCTTCCTCGCAGACGAACAGCATCGGCGTCGCCCCGTCGCTCCATAGGCCGAAGTCGAAGGCGAGCCGACAAAGGACGCTGACCACCGCGTCTACGACTTCGACGGGGAGTCCGGCGACCTGCAGGACGGTCATTGGCTGGCCGCTCGGCTCGAGACGGAAAAGATAGGTGAGGATCTCGCTCATCGTGTCGCCGCCGACATTGGCGTTCTCGAACATGAAGGCGTAACGCGTGTCATTGCGCAGGGCCTCGATGCGCATCAGCAATTGGTGGTGGCGCAAACGCGAGGCGCGATTCTCCAGTTTGCCCATGCGCTCGTCGATGAGCGCCACGAGATCCTGCATCACATAGGGAACAGGTGTGTCGGAGGTGTAGCCGGCGATTCGCGGATCGATTCTACGCAGGGTCGCGCGCTCCATCGCGATCCGATGGCCTTGGTAGAGGCTCTTGGCGATCGGAATTTGCTCGGCGAGGATCTCGACTTCCTCGTCGACGCCGGGTCGTCCACGATACAGCGCATCGACGAATTCGTCGAAATTGAACAACCAGAACGGCAGCTTCAGCGTCGCCGCGTTGATAATATTGGCGCGCGCGCCGAAACACCGCCCGTATTCGTTGTGGCCGTCGAGCAGGAAGATGCGCAGGTTCGGCCGGGCGTCGAGGATTGCGTTGAGGATCACCGCCACGCCGCTCGACTTTCCGACGCCGGTCGATCCGAGAATGGCGAAATGCTTGCTCAAGAGATTGTCGACGTCGACGCAGGCGGCGATCGAATCGTCGTGGTGAAGGGCGCCGATTTCGATTGCGCCGGCGCTCGAGGCTTTGTAGACGAGCCGCAATTCCTCGCGCCCAATGATGCGCGCCGCGTCGCCGATCGCGGGATAAGCCGAAACGCCGCGTGAGAAGCGCTCCGCGCCGGCGCTGTCGACGGTGATTTCCCCCATCAGGTCGAGACGCGCCACGGCGCCGTTTCGCCTACCATCGCCGCGTTCGTCGTTGCTCGCGACTTCGGTGACGACGCCGATCAGACGGCGACGTCCTGCGGCGATCGCAAGGAACGAGCCGACAGTGGCGCGCAGTTGATCGCTGAGCGCCGGCGCCGGCAAGCCGACGCACGCTTCCGAGCCGCGCACGCTCAGCACCGTGCCAAGCGTCGTGGCTTCGACCGATGCGCCCGCGGTGAAGTCGAACGATGAAACCGTCACGATCGCCCGCTCTTTCGTTCGTGGTCATCAGTCAAAATGTTTGACGAATTATCTGTCTTAAATCTTTCCGCGGAGTTAAGCCGCCCGAGGCCAATTGCGGCGGCGCGGCGGGCGACCGCGGCGATCGGACTTGAATTCTCCGCCCAGTCCTGACCTTTTGGCGCGAGCCGCGGAACGCGGAGGCGCCTCGCCCGTTTTTCGCGGCGCCTTGCGGGTTGACGGGGAGGCGGGCGCGATGAGGCTGTTCTGTTTCGGTCTTGGCTATAGCGCGCTTCGCTTGATCGCCCGCACCGAGTGCCTCGAGGCGAGCGGCACGACGCGGAACGGCGAAGCCGTGGGCGCATTGCGTCGCGACGGCGTGGCGGCGTTCGCCTTCGACGGGACGCGCCGCGACGAAGCGCTCCTTCCCGCGCTGGCGCGAGCGCAAATCCTGCTGATCTCCGCGCCGCCCGGCGAGGGCGGCGACCCGGCCCTGGGTCATTTCGCCGACGAAATCGCCGCCGCGCCGGATCTCGAGCGCGTCCTTTATCTCTCCAGCGTCGGCGTCTACGGCGATCGCGGAGGCGCCTGGGTCGACGAGACGAGCCGCCCCTTGCCGAGTTCGCGGCGCGCCGCGGCGCGGCTCGGCGCGGAAGATCAATGGCGCGCCTTGGGACGGGCGAAGAGCGTTCCGGTCGACATTTTGCGGCTCGCCGGCATTTACGGGCCCGGCCGCAACGCGCTGGCGAAGTTGCGCGCCGGCGAAGCGCGCCGCGTCGTCAAATCGGGCCAGGTCTTCAACCGTATCCATGTCGACGACATCGCTGAAATCGCCCGGCGCGTGATCGAGGCCGGCGGGTCCGGCGAAATCTGGAACGTCGCCGACGAGGAGCCCGCTCCGCCCCAAGACGTCGTCGCCTTCGCCGCGACGCTCCTGGGCGTCGCGCCGCCGCCAGAGGAGGCCTTTGCGACCGCTTCGCAGTCGCCGATGGCGCGCAGCTTCTATGCCGACAACCGACGCGTTTCGGTCGACAAGCTCAGGCGCGAACTCGGCTACCGTTGGCTCTACCCGAGCTATCGGGAAGGCCTCGGCGCGCTCGCCGCAGCGGGGGAAGGGCGCGAGGAGGCGATCGCCTCGCGCGATTAGGCCGCCGCCCGGCGGCGCGGCGTCGCCCTTCGGACGGCAAGATGGCGCGTTGGAGCCGGCGAGAAGCTCGCCTCCTCACTTTGGAGCGACCGCGCCCTTGAGATCGGCGCCGACGGCCGTCCGCCCCGGCTCGGTCACGGGATAAGCAAGCGCCGTCGTCTCGGGCTTCTCCGCAATGAACATCAAGGCGGCGCTGTACGAAATCCACAATCTGCGGGTCGTCCAGAAATCCAAGCCGAGGTTGGCCGAACCCTGCGGGAAATCGACGTCGATAACGCCCATTTTCTTCTTCAAGAGCAATTCATCGCCAATCTTGAGTTTGTCAAAGGTGTACGCCCTCACGGGCAACGGCTGCCCGTCATTCAAGGGACTTCTGGCGCGCCCTGGGGTATTGACCAAGTCAGAATCTGCGACGCCCCAAAGGGCGGGCGCGTCACGCGAGACAAACGAAACATTGTTGCCGGTGTCGACGATCGTCGGCGTCCGCTCTTCGTTGATAAGGACGTCGATCGCGATCTTTGCGCGCCGATGACTAAACGGTATGGCTGAATAAGCGCCGGTCCATGGAATAAACGTGCTGTAACAGCCAAACGAGCGATAGAAGCTCAACTTGCGCCCAGGAAAATCAAATTCGACGTCAAACTGCGATAAGATATCGTCGCCTAACAGACCGATGGACTCGCCTTCCGGCGTCGCGCCGTCGTCGATCGCGGCGACGACCGTGCTGCGATCCCGGTAGACAAGCTCGCCGAACGCCAGAACGGAGGGAATGACGTTCTGATACGAGGCCGCCTGCGTTTGACCAATCCCGACCACCGGCCGCGAGTTCGCCATCGATTGATCGGGCGTCAAATCGAGCTCCTTGGCGAGACTCGATTTCAAGACCGTGACCTCCGCCCCGGTGTCGACGATCATCGGACGAGTCTGATCGTTGATCTTGACCATCACGGCGTAATGGGCGCCCAACTCGAGCAAGGGCATCTGCGCGACCTTGTTCAAACCGCAAGCCGCGAGCGCCGGCGCCGCCAAACTGAACGCGAAGCAAAGGCCAAGAACCGTGCGAGCTGCGAATTTCAACGGCGCCTCCTTGCGAGGCCAATGTCTGGGACGCCCGGGCGCGGCAGGGCGTCTTCCCATCTCAATGCGCGGATGCTTTGCGTGATCCTGGGTGGCCGAGCTGGTCCGAAGCTGGCCGGAGCGCATCCAATCGAATGACCGCACGCTCAATTGAATTGACGCGCATCCGGGTTACGGAATAGTTAAGCCCGGCGTTGGGGGAATAGGCGCTGGTCGGCGCCGGCGGCGGCATCGCGGGAAATGCCGGCCCAGGCGTTCCGGGGGCGCCATCGAAACGTCGCGAACTCGACGGAAAGGCGGCCGCCCGTGGCGGTCCCTCGCGCCAAGTTCAGAGGGTGCGTTCGCTTGATCGCCAGCGACGTGATGAGCACTTGCGTAATCACGACGTCCGCCGAGGCGAGCGTCCAAGCGGTGGCGCGATTGCTGCTCGAGAACGGGCTCGGCGCGGTCCCGGTGCTCGACGCCGCCGGCGTCCCGATCGGAATGGTCAGCGACGGCGATCTGCTGGGACGCCGTCCGGAAGATTATCGTCGAGATTGGTGGCTCGAAATGCTCGCCGACGCCGCCTCGTCGCGCGACTTCGTCGACACCGGCTTTCGTCGCCCCGTCCGGGAGGTGATGACGACGCCGCTAATCTCAATTGCTCCGGACACGCCGGCGCAGGAGATCGCGGCCATGTTGCAATCGCATCGGATCAAGCGGCTTCCGGTGATCCGCGACGGCGAGCTGGTTGGGATTGTCAGTCGGACGGACTTGCTCGCCCTTATCGAGCAGTTTCACAAGATTTCGCGCGCGAGGGGGGAAGCGGCCAATGGACTGATCAGGTTCCTGGAATCGCTTGCCGGAGGGGTGAATCTGTTGAATTCCGGTCTCGCCTCTCCAGCCGGCGAGGCGACGGTCGGCGCGCCGGAGGCGTCGGCGTCGCTTTCCGCCGAGGCGTTTCGCGACCAGGCGAGGGCGTTTGAGCGGGAGGCGCTCGACAGAGTCGCGGCGGAAAAGCAGGCGGCCCGCTTGGAGCGGCGGCGCCAAGCCGAGGTCATTTTGCAACAGCACGTGAGCGACGAATTGTGGCGTCAAATCCTCGACCACGCGGAAGTGGCGGCCAAGCACGGCGAGAGGGAATATCTCTTGCACCGATTCCCTTGCGACTTGTGCACCGACGGCGGACGCATGATCGATGTCGCGGAGCCGGGCTGGGAGGCGACGCTGCGAGGCAAGCCGGCGGAACTGGTCGAGAGGTGGCGATCGGAACTCAAACCGAGAGGTTTTGGTTTCGCCGCGCGCATCGTCAGCTATGAGGACGGCGTTTTGGGCGACGTGGGTCTTTTTCTCACGTGGGGCGCGTAGCGCGCCATGTCGCCGCGTCCGCCGCGCAGATCGCCGCCGAGCATGAGGGGCGCGCGCGAGTGCTCGCAAGCGTGCCCTTACATCGCAGTCATGATTTGGCGTCGTCGCCAGCGGGGATGAGCGCGCCGGAATTGGGCTCGATCCAGGCGAGGCGATCGTGCACCGCTTTCACGCCGGGCGTGTTCTCGGCGATCACTCGCAGGCCTTCGCGCAGGCGTTCGTCGGTGATGGCGCCCTCGAAGGTGATCTCGCCGTCCTTCGCCACGACTCGGATCGAGGCGCGCGGCGCCCAGCCGTGCGAATTGATTTCGGCCTGGATTGCGGCGCAGATTTCGGCGTCGGATCTCGGCGCCGCGTCGCGCGGCAGGAGCAGATACAGTCTTCTCAGCAGATCGGACCGGGAGAGGACGCCGACGACGCTGCCGCCGCGCACCACCGGCAGGCGCTTGATGCGGTGTCGGATCATCAGATCGACGGCTTCGGCGAGACCGGCCTCCTCGGCGACCGAAATGACGCGTTTGGTCATGATCTCGGAGACCTTGCGGCCGTGGGCGCGGGAGTAGGCGCGCGCCAGCCGTCCTCCGCTCATCAGCGTTTCAAGCCAACGTGGCCGCCGCACCTCCGTGCCCAGTTCGCCGCGCCGCAACAGGTCGCCCTCGCTCAAGACGCCAACCAGCGCCTTGCGCTCGTCGAAGACGAACAACGCGCTGATGCGCGCGCGCAGCATGGTCTGGACCGCTTCGGAAAGATCGGCGCTCTCCAGCACGCCCACCACCCCTCGCGTCATCGCATCCTGCACGCGCATGGCCTCGTCCCCTTCGTCGCAACCTCGCGCCGCGGATTCCTTACTTCAGGAACACAGGGACACCGTTGACTTCGCGCAACCGCGCCACCGTCCGGCGCGCTGGAATCGCGCCGCTCGGCCCTGTATAGCCGGCTGATCGCAGCATCGCGAACGGCGGCCGTCGACAGGCCGAGGCGGGGTCATGGACAATCCGATCGTCGTCGAAGTCACACGCGGCCCGTGCGTCGAGTCGCGCCATTGCGGCGCCGGCGCGGTCGTCGATGCGATGGGCGGCGTGGCGTTCTCGTTCGGCGACATCGACCGGCCGGTCTATCCGCGCTCGGCGGTCAAAGCGCTGCAAGCTTTGCCGCTGATCGAAAGCGGCGCGACTGACCAACTCGGGCTCAGCGACGCCGAGATCGCGCTGGCCTGCGCCTCGCATTCGGGCGAAGCGGCGCACGTCGCCGCCGCAGGGGCGATGCTCGTCAAGGCGGGTCTCGATCCGAGCGCACTCGCCTGTGGCGCCCATTGGCCGCTAAGCGAAAAGGCGGCGCGCGCGTTGGCCCGCTCCGGCGCCGTCCCTTCGGCGTTGCACAACAATTGCTCGGGCAAGCACGCCGGCTTCCTCTGCCTCGCCTGCGCCAGCGGTTGGGATCCGCGCGGCTACGAGACCGCAAGCCATCCGGTGCAGCGCGCAGCGAAAGCGGCGATCGAGAGCCTGACCGGCGCCGCGCTCGGCATTGGCGTATGCGGAACCGACGGCTGTTCGATCCCCACCTACGCCGTTCCCTTGCGCGCGCTGGCGCTCGGTTTCGCGCGCTTCGCGACGGGGCAGGGGTTGGCGCCGGCGCGCCAGCGGGCCGCCCGGCGCATTCGCGACGCCGTCGCCGCCCATCCTGAGATGGTCGCCGGAGAAGGCCGCTTCGACACCGACGTCATGACCCTGTTGGGGTCGCGCGCGTTCACCAAAACCGGCGCGGAGGGAGTCTTCTGCGCCGCTCTGCCCGAACTCGGCCTCGGCCTCGCCGTCAAGGCCGACGACGGCGCGTCGCGCGCGGCGCAAATCATGATTGCCGCGCTCATCGCCCGCTTCCTGCCGATCAGCGAATTCGAGCGCGCGCGCTTTGAGACGTTTCAATCGCCGACGCTGCGCAACTGGAACGGCCTCGAGGTCGGGCGGCTGCGGCCCGCGGGGGTCTTGCAGTAGGGCGGCGGGCGGTCGTCCATTTTTCGCGGGATGGGCGCGACGAAACGCGCTCCGCCTTTCCTCCTCGGCGTCAACGCCGGCTATGTCGACACCGCCGGGTTTTTTTGCGCCCCAAGGCCTGTCCCCGACGCAAGTGACCGGCGATTTCGCGACATTCGGCGCGGCAATCGTTCTTCGAACCTCCGGCGCGCTCGCCGCGCGGCCGCCCCCCGGGCGAAGGCTCCGGCATTCCTGCATTGTCGCTGATGCTGACCGCGCTCGCCGGTCTCGGGTCCGAGGTCAATTGGACGTTCCTTGCGGGGTTCCACCGTGCGCGCTCGGAAGCGGGCTTGACATCATGGATGCGTCTTTTGGTCGCAGATCCGGCCGCGCTCGGGGCGACGCCGCTCAAGACGACCTTGCGCCAACGTGGCGACGGCGCCCTTCTCGAGGCGCAGACCCGCCTCGTCGAGACGTTGTGTCCCGACGACGCCCAGGCGTTCAGCATTCCGGAATTGATCGCCAATCTCGCCATGCCGACGAAAGTCGTCTGGGGCGCCGAGGACGGGATCCTCCCGCCACGCCAATCGGAGGGCTTGAATGGCTTGACGGCCGTTCACCGCTTCGCCGGCGTCGGCCACCCGACTGTTGGAGGATCTGGCGAAGGCTGGGTCTCCGGCGCGTTAGCCCGCTCGCGCCTTGCCAATCAGCGCCTTCGCCGTCGCCTCGTCGGTGACGAGGGCGGTCGGGCGCAACAGTTTGGCTCCCCCGAGCATCGCCTCGACCTTCGCGGCGCCGCCGGAGGCGAGCACGCGAATCGGCGCGGCGACGACGGTTTCCAACGGGATCGACATCGCGCGCGCATTGATGGGATGGTCGATGAGGCGGCCTTCCAGGCTGAAGACGTTGCACAGCATTTCGCCGACGACGCCGTATTCGTCCAAATCACGTCGCTCGCTCTCGTCGATCAGGCCGAAGCGGGCGATCGTCGATTGAGCGCCGATGGCGCCGACGCTGACGACGACCGCGTCGAGGCGCCGGGCGAAATCATAGACTTCCTCGAGGCCGCAATGTTCGATCAGCGCCTTGCGCGTCGCTGGGCTGTCGACCAGGGCGGGGGCGGGGATGAGGTAGCAATCGGCTTTATAAGCGCGAGCAAACTCCCAGGCGTATTCGGCCGGGTTGGTCCGCGCGACATGGGTAATGCCGCCGACGAGCGAGACGACCGTGACGTTCTTGACCGCCCGCTCGCTCAAATGGTCGAGCGAGTGGAACAGCGTGCGACCCCAGCCGAGGCCGATCTTCATGTCGTCGGCAATGAGTTCGGAGACGTACGCCCCCAGCGCGGCGCCGATCGGCCCGGTCGGGTCGGCGCTGGGCGAGGACAGCGGCGCGACAATCGCCTCGGGAACGTCGAGCGCCTTGGCGAGCGCGATTTCAA
The DNA here is from genome assembly GCA_963755075.1 of uncultured Alphaproteobacteria bacterium. Taxonomy (GTDB): domain Bacteria; phylum Pseudomonadota; class Alphaproteobacteria; order Rhizobiales; family Beijerinckiaceae; genus Roseiarcus. Next base: position 5,570 of record CAVWKL010000133.1, on the reverse strand, counting down.
GCCCCACGAGCTCAGACGCGCCGCGCTTGAGCGCAATATGGATCTCGCCGAGCGCGCGCGCCTCCGCCAACATGCGCACCACCGAGACGCGCCCGATCCCCAACACTTGGGCGATATCGCTCTGCGTCATGCCCTCGATGTAGTACATCCAAGCGGCGCGCTGGCGCAGGCGTTCGGCGCGCCTGAGCGGTCGGCGCCCTTCATCGATGGAATCGTCGGCGGGCGCGGTGGCGGGCTTTTTCGTCAGCATGTTGGGGTTTCACCACGATCGGCGGCGCGGAGCAATCCCGCACGAGGGACTAGGAATGGTCGTCCAAACCGTCCGTCCGCTAGCGAGCCCAAACAGCGCCGTCAACCCGGAGAAGACGGCGGTCGTCGCGGCCGCGGTTCAAAACGAGAGCCCTGCGTCGCCCATCAAAACGTCGAACGCCTTGATACTTTGGTAAGCGCTGATCTCTAAAACGGTCAAATCAGCAATTCGCCGAGGCGCGTAGATGAAAACCTCTGGCAAGGCGCCGGTTTCGGCGCCGGGTTCTCGGTTTTTCCTCGCCGCAGCGCATTGGGCGCGGGCGATACGGCAAGATTTCGCGGCGGAGACGGCGAATTTTCGCCATTCCCCACTTCGGCAACCCGTTGTTTTTTTTGGACTTGCCCTGATTCTGGTCATCTGGTTCGCGGCCTGGGCGCTGTTCGTTCAAGAGCGCGGATCGCTGCTGCGTCAGAAAGAACGCGACGCCGCCAATCTCGCTCTGGTCTTTGAGCAGAACGTCAGCCATACGATCGCCGATTTGGATCGCATTCTCAAATTCCTTCGTCGCGCCGCCGAGTATCGGAGCGGAAATGTCGATTGGCCGTCCCTGGTGGGGGAGGATTACACCATCGACGATCAAACAGCTCAAATTAGCGTTATCGACCCCAATGGCGTGATGATCACCAGCAGCAAAATGCTGCACCCGCAAACGAAGATCGACTTGAGCGATCGCGAACATTTCCGCGTGCATCTTCGGTCGAACGCAGACACATTGTTCATCAGCAAGCCGTTGCTGGGCCGTGTTTCCGGCAAATGGAGCGTCCAATTCACCCGTCGGATGAACGACGCGGAGGGTCGGTTCGCCGGCGTCGTCGTCGTGTCGCTCGAACCCGAACTATTCGCTCGCGAGTACGCGGACTACAACTTCGGACCGGGCGGCGGCTTCGCTCTCGTCGGCGACGACGGTTGCGTCCGCCTGGGGGCGGGCATGTTCGGCGACTGGATGGCGCAACAAATTCCTCCGCCAGACGTGCTCGGCTCGGTCAACGGCGGACAGCTGGTGTCCCTCGCGCAGAACCTCGCCGGCGGGGGGGCGTACGGTCTGATGCGGCCGGTCAAAGGCTTCCCGTTGAAGGTTTCTCGTCGCCATTCCCGGCGTCGATCTCGACGAACAATTGCTGAAATGGCGCGCCATCGATTTCGCCGGCGCCGCGTTGCTTTCGGCGCTTGCGTTGATCGTGACCGTCGCCGTGGCGTTCAGTAGCGTTCGAGCGGAACGGAAGATCATTCGGATGGCGCGGTGCGACCCGCTCACCAACCTGCCCAATCGGCTCGTCGTCAACGAAACGCTCAGTCTACTCTTCGCGGCGCCGACCGCCGATCGCGACTACGCCCTGCATGTCATTGATCTCGACCGCTTCAAGTTCGTCAACGACACCTATGGCCATGCAGTGGGCGACGAATTGCTCCGTGTCGTCGCCGAGCGTCTCAACGGTCTCGTCGGACGGGACGACCTCGTCGCGAGGCTCGGGGGCGACGAATTCGCCATCGTCCAAAAGGTCCGCCATTTCGCCCTCGATGCCGCGGCGCTGGCCGAGCGGCTCTGTCGGGAACTTGCCGCGCCTTACGAGATCGGCGCAATCGCCGCCAATGTCGGCGCGAGCGTCGGCATCGCGTCCGCGGCGAACGATGGAGCCGAGGCCAGTGAACTCCTGAAGGCCGCCGATATGGCGCTCTACTCGGCAAAATCGCGAGGGCGGGGAGGCTTCTGCTTCTTTCACGGCGACATGCACAAGGCCGTGCAGAACAAGGTCATGATTGAGGACGGATTGCGCCTGTCGATCGAACGCGATGAGCTTCGTGTCCATTATCAGCCGATCAAGAGCGCGCAGAGCGAGGAGACCGTCGGGTTCGAAGCGCTCTTGCGCTGGCGCCGTCCGGATCTGCCGAATATTCCGCCGGCGGAATTCATCCCGATCGCCGAGGAAACCGGCCTCATCGTCGCGATCGGCGCCTGGGTTATCGACCGCGCCTGCGCCGACATCGCGCGGAGTCCGATGGGCATGCGCGTCGCGGTCAATTGTTCGCCGGTGCAGCTGGAATCGTCCGACGTGGCCGCCGTCGTGCAACAGTGCCTGGACAAGCATGGCCTCGCCGCCAATCGTCTGGAGATCGAGGTCACGGAATCGTTCGTCATCAACGACAACCCACGCATCGCCGCGCAACTGCAACGGCTCAAGGCGATCGGCGTCCGCATTTCCTTGGACGACTTCGGCACCGGCTATTCCAGTTTGAACTGTCTCGAACAATATCCGTTCGACAGCGTCAAGATTGATCGCTCCTTCATTGAAAAGCTCACCAAGCGCAAGGAGACGCGCGCGACGGTGCGGGCGATCATCGAGCTGGCGCAGAGTTTCGGCATGACGACTATCGCGGAGGGCATCGAGACGCGCGCCCAATTGCGGGCGGTAGCGCAACTCGGCTGCGACGAAGCTCAGGGGTTCCTTTTCAGCGAGCCCAGGCCGTTCGAGGAGATCATGCGGCTCACGTCCCTCGAACGCCCGGCGGCCTCGAGCCTCGCGCCCACGCCGATGCGGTCGGTCAAATCGGTTCGGGGAGCATGAGCGCTCTTGGCGCTCACGTCAGCATCTTGCGGTATTGCACAAAGCCGGAGCGCTCGGCGACTTGATCGTAAAGATGCATCGCTCGCGCATTCGTGGCGTGGGTCAGCCAATGCACGCGAGAGCAGCCGAGCGCCCGCGCCTTGTCCACCACGGCTTCGATCAGCCGGCGACCCACGCCGGCGCCGCGCCGCGCCGGAGCGACGTAGAGGTCTTGAAGGTAGCAATAATCGCCGATCGTCCAGCAGGAGCGATGGGCGATCCAATGGACGAGGCCGATCGCCGCGCCCTCCCCGTCGGCGGCGAGAAAGCCGCCCATCGGCTCGACGCCGCCGGTGAGGCGCGCGAACGTGAGAGCCGTGGTCTCGGCGTCGACCGTGGCGCGATAGAAATCGAGATAGCCGCGCCACAACGGCGACCACGCGGCGAAATCGTCGGCGGTCAATGTAGCGATCACGGTCGAGGGCGGCCCTGCGTCCATTGGATTTCCTCGTAGCTTGGGGGCCTCGCCAACTTCGCCGCTCAATTCAGACTGTCGAGATAGGAGGCGATCATCAGCACGAGGCCGGCGACAACCGCAAAAATCAGCACCCCGATGATGGCGATGCGGTCCTCGCGCGAGGCCGGCGCTCCCGTCGGCTCGCTCGACGCCGGCGGTTCGGGCGGCGCGGGCGAGGGCGCGGGTGAGGGCGCGGCGGGGCGCGGTGGCCGGGAGTGGCGCCGCCACGGCCGCGGGCGCCGCCGTTCGCGGCGGCGCAGGGCTCGGGATCGGGCGCGGCGCGCCGCCGCCGGGGCTCGGCCAGCCGTTCCACAAGACGAACGCCGCGCCGAGCGCCGGCGCGATCGCGACGAGCCCGGGCGTGTTGACGTTGGCCCAATTGGCGATTAGCGGATCGGAAATCGCCATGTCCCCGGCGATCCAGCCCAGCAGCGCCGCGCCGATCACGACCAGTCCCGGGGCGTCGCGCAGCATCGTCGAAAGGATCAGCCCGCCGTAGGCGAGCACAGGAATGGAGAATGCGACGCCCGCCAAGAGCAGCCAGAAATTGCCGCGCGCGATCGCCGCGAGCGCGACGACATTGTCGAGGCTCATTGCCGCGTCGGCGGCCACGATGACCGTCGCGGCCGCCCACAGATCCCCGGGCGCGAAGGCGGACCGGCGGTCTTCGCCGTCGCCCGAAACGCTTTGCGCCGTCACGTTGAGCGCGATGACGATCAGCAGCCAGGCGCCGGCGAGCTTGACCAGCGGCAGGGCGAGCAGCGAGCTTGCCAGGATCGTCAGAACGAACCGCAGCAGGATCGCGCCGCTGGTGCCGAGCAGGATCGCCTTGCGGGTTTCCTCGGGGCCGAGCGAACGGCAGGCGAGCGCGATCAGCAGGGCGTTGTCGGCGCCGAGCAGGAGATCGACGAAAAAGATCTGGACGGGAATGACGAGCCATGCGGCGACGTCGCTAACGTCCATCCTCAGTCCTCCGCGCGACGGCCAGTTGGCGCGCGCCCCGCCAAGCTGACGCTCATGGGACGCGCCCCGGCGCATCGGCGGCTGATGCGGCGGGCGCTGCGGGCGCAGCGGCGCCGGACCCCTGTGGGCCGTCCTTGAGGACGCGCAGGAAACCCGCGTCGGGCGAAAGCACCAGCGTCGGACCGGAGTCGGCGAGGGCCTCACGGTAGGTCTGCAAGGCGCGATAGAATGCGTAGAACTTCGGGTCCTTGTCGAAGGAGAGGGCGAGCAGGCGGTTGGCCTCGGCGTCGCCTTCGCCGCGGCTGATGGTGGCGGCGCGCTGTGCTTCGGAAAGGATGACTGTGCGGTCGTGGTCGGCGTGCGCCTGAATCTGCTGCGCCCATTCGAAGCCTTGCGCGCGCAGCTCCTTGGCCTCGCGCTGACGCTCGGACTTCATGCGATCGTAGATCGCCTGGCCGGTCTCGAACGGCAGATCGGCGCGATGGAAGCGCACTTCGTCGATTTGGATGCCGAGCGGGCGCGCCTTGGCCTCCACCTCGTTCTTGATGATATCGATGATCTCGGTGCGCTGATTGGTCAGTAGCGCCAGCAGAGGGACCTGGCCGAGTTCACGGCGCACCGACGAGCTGACGAGTTGGGCGAGCTGGGCGCGGGCCTGATCGATCGTCCTCAGCGCTTGATAGAAGCGCAAGGGATCGACAATGCGGTAGCGCGTGTAGGACTGCACTTCGAGGCGCTTCTGGTCGCCCATGATCATCTGTTCGGCCGGCGGTTCGAGCAGCAGCAGGCGGGTGTTGTAGACGAACCGCCGTCGATGAACGGCGCCTTGATCTTCAGACCCGGCTCGGAAACGACGCCGATGGGCGCGCCGAGACGCACCACCAGCGCCTGCTGGCCTTCGCCCACGACGTAGAGCGAGGAACGCCAAGAGAAAAACCGCCAGCGCGGCCAGCGCCGCGACGACGAGCAGCCGGCGCGACATCATTTTACCGCTCCTTGCGGCGCCGGAACGGGCGGCGGGGAGGGCGGCGCGGCGAATGGCGCCGCGTATGGCCGCGGCCGGGGATCATTCTTGAATTCGCCGATCGGCAAATAGGGCACGACGCTCGACACGTTTTTGCCCGAGGTGTCGACGATGACCTTCGTCGCTCTCCTCAGCATTTGGTCGACGCTTTCGAGGTAGAGGCGCCAGGATGTGACGTCTTTGGCGGCCGAGTAGCTATTGTCACGATGACTC
>CAVWKL010000132.1:0-51736 GCA_963755075.1 uncultured Alphaproteobacteria bacterium | reverse complement strand
TCTGTCGGCCTCGGCGCTCGCGCTGGTCGAGCCGTGGGCCTGCGTCGAGAATGCTTACACCGAAGTTCAGCGACGGACGCTGAAGCCCGGCGGCCGCCTGCTCGTGGTCGGAGACGCGCCCATCGATCGCGCCGCCGTCGACGCGTGCCCCGGACGATCGGGATCCGTCGTCTTGGCGACCGGCGATTCCCTTGCCGCGCAGCCGGATGCGAGCTTTGACGACGTCGTCTATTTCGGCGCGGACGCCGCGACGGCGGAAGCGCTGTTTCCGAAGCTCGCCGCCGACGGCTTGCTGGCGATTGTTCAGGGGGGCGGCAAGTTCGGCCGAACGGTCGAGACGCAGGTCGGCCGCGTCCATTACGGCGGCATCCGAGTCGTCGGGACCGCCGGCGCCGATCCGGCGGCGGCCTACGCCGCAATCCCGACGAGCGCCGAGATCCGACCGGGCGACAAGATCAACATCGTCGGCGCGGCGGGGCCGATGGGGACGATGCACGTCATCCGCGACCTGTGTCAGGGCGCCGAAGGCGTGACGGTTTACGCCGGCGATCTCAACGACGACCGTCTCGCCGGGCTCAGCGCGCTCGCTTCTCCGCTGGCCGAGAGGAACGGCGTCACGCTGCGCCCCTACAATCCGTCCAAGGATCCGCCCGGAGAGGCCTTCGACTACACCGTGCTGATGGCGCCCGTGCCCGCGTTGGCGTCGCAGGCCGTCAAGGCGTCGGCGAGGCGCGCCATCATCAACATCTTCGCTGGCATCCCGGCCGACAAGACAGCCGCCGTGGACCTCGACGCCTATGTCGAGAAGCAGCTCTACTTCGTCGGCACGAGCGGCTCGGAACTGAACGACATGAAGCGGGTCCTGGCCAAGGTGGTCTCCGGGGAGCTGGACACCAATTTCTCCGTCGCCGCGGTTTCGGGCCTCGACGGGGCAATCGACGGCATTCGGGCGGTCGAGAAGAATCTGCTGCCCGGCAAGATCCTTGTCTATCCCTCCTGCCGTGGTCTCAAACTGACAGCGCTCGGCGACCTCGGCGGCGACACGCCGCTCGAAGGCGGCCGTTGGAGCGCGGCCGCGGAGGCGGCGTTGCTGAGAAGGTTCGCCGAGCCATGACCGGGTCGCTCGCCAACAAGGTCGCCATCGTGACAGGCGGCGCGCAGGGCCTCGGCCGGTCGATCTGCGAGCGCCTGGCGAACGAGGGATGCGTCGTCGTGGTCGCCGACGTCAACGAACGGGGCGCGAAGGAGACGGCCGCCGCGATCGCCGAGGCGACAGCGGAGCGCGTCGTCGGCGTGAAGGTCGACGTCACCTGCGAAGCCGAGGTGGAGAAGCTGTTCCTCGACGCCGAGCGGGACTTCGGCCGGGTCGACGTCGTCGTTTCCAACGCCGCGATCCTGATCGCCGAGCCGATCGCCGACGCCGACGCGGAGAAATGGCGTGCGGTGATGACGGTCAACCTGTTCGGCTATTTCCTCGTCACCAAGCACGCCTGCCGCGCCATGAAGCGGCAGCGATCCGGTTCGATCATCAATATCAACTCCAAGTCGGGCAAGAAGGGCAGCGCCGCCAATTCCGCCTACGCGGCGAGCAAGTTCGGCTGCATCGGGCACACCCAGAGCGTCGCGCTGGAGATGGCGCGGCACAATGTGCGCTGCAACGCCATCTGCCCAGGCAATCTGCTCGACTTCGCCGCTTTGGACCGACCCTGAGAAGGGGCTGTTCGTTCAGTACCTGCACGCCGGCAAGGTTCCCGGGGCGAACGACGTCGCCGACGTCCGCACGGCCTATGTCGACCAGGTGCCGATGAAACGGGGTTGCACTTACGACGACGTTTGCAACGCGGTGACGTTCCTGGCTTCCGACGCGTCCTCGTATATCACCGGCGTCGCGCTGAGCGTCACCGGCGGTCAGGAAATGAACTGAGGCGCGACGGCGAGCCGACATCGTTTCCCTCGCCGCAAAGGCTGGGTGGTGGAGATGACTTCAGGCCTTCCTCGGGGCATTGCCGTCGTCGATATCGGCGCGACGAACAGCAAGGTCGCCCTATTCGACGCTGGGCTGCAGGAGATCGCCCGGCGCAGGACGGAGACCGTTCACCGCGACGGTCCGCCTTATCGGCATGTCGACGCGCAGCGGATCGTCGATTTCGCGATTGGCGCGATCGGCGAGCTCGATCGGGTTCTGCCGGTGGACGTGATCGTCGTCAGCGCCTTCGGCTCGACGCTCGGCTGCGTCGACGAAACGGGAGCGCTGGCGACGCCGGTCATGGATTATCTCGCCGAGCCGCCGGCGGAGATCGCTGAGGGCTACGCGAAGATCGCGCCACCCTTCGCCGAGACGTTCTGCAACACCTGGCCCGCCGCGCTGTCGCTCGGCAGGCAGCTCTTCTGGCTCGAGACCGCCTTTCCCGAGGCGTTCGCGCGGGTGCGGTCGATCATGACCTGGAGCCAGTACCTCGCCTTCCGCCTCGGCGGTCGGCAGACCTGCGAGGTCACGGCTCTGGGAGCGTTCTCGCAACTTCTCGACGTGCTGAAGGGCGACTTTTCCTCGGTCGTTCGGCAGCGCGGCTGGGTCGATCGTTTCGCGCCGCTGACGCGCGCCTGGGAGGACATTGGCGAACTGAGGCCGGAGTTTCGCCCTCCGGCGTTTTCCGGCCGCGGGCGAATCCTTTGCGGCGTCCACGACTCCGACGCCAACTATCTGCGCTATCTCGCCGCGGGTTTGAGCGAGCTCGCGCTGCTTTCGACCGGAACCTTCATCATCGGCTTCGAAAGCCAGGCGGACATCCTGCGTCTCGATCCCGATCGCGAGACGTTCTCGTTCACCAATGTGTTCGGACGCCCGATCGGCTGCTGCGGATTCTTCGGCGGCGGCGAATTCGACAAGCTCCTTGCCGGCGCTTCGCCTTCGGCGGCTTCCGCGGCGGAAATCGAAGCGATCATCGCGCACTCCGTGTTCGCCCTGCCGTCGTTCAGCGACACCGGCGGCCCGGTCGCCGGAAGCGGCAATCGCGGGCGGATCGAAGGTCCCTTCTCCGGCGCCCCGCGCGCAGCGAGCGTCGCTCGCCACGCTCTACACCGCGCTGATGACCTCGGAGGCGCTCGACGCGCTCGAGTCGCGCTCGCCGATCGTCATCGACGGACCCTTCGCGCGCAACGACCTCTATTGCTCGCTGTTGGCGGCGTTGCGTCCGCGCCAGAGCGTCGCCTCGTCTCTGCTGCAGGAAGGAACCGCCGCCGGCGCAGCCGTGCTCGCTCTCATGAACCCCGCGGGCGAGTTGCCGCGGCGTCCGGTCGAGTTGAAGCCGCATGCGCCCGGAGCGTTCGCCGGCCTTCGCCCCTATCAATCCTCATGGCAAGCCAAGGCGCGCGCCGCGGCGCGATGACGGACGGAGAACCGCCGGCGCGCGCCGCGAAGCCGCCTCATCCCAGAGCGTCGTTCCAAGCGGCGCGATATGCGGCGAGGCCCGCAATCGACCATGCCTCGATCGGCCGTTGTGGCGCAAGTTCGAGGTTGCGGGCCGGCCATTGCGCGAGCAAAGCGGCGCCTCGCGCCGTCCCCGCGGCGTCGCCGCCGGCGAAGACCGTTTGGCTCGGCCGCAAGGCGGCCAACAACCCGCAATAGGCGGCGTTCGCCGCGAAGCTGCCTTCGACGATCAAATCGCCGGCGTCGGCGCCAAGCCGCGTCAGCATCAGATCGCTCATCAGCGCGACATAGAGCGTCGCCAGAGCCGGCCGGTCGTTCGGCGCGACAGCGCCGCGGATCTCGCCCCTGCGGGAGACGAAAGGGCCGCCTTGCGGCGCGAAGGACGGCAAGGCCATGGCCCCGGACGCCAAGACGCGGGCCAGAGCGGCGGCGTCGGCGCCGCCCTTCGACGCGCCGGCGATCTCGCCGTACTCGCGTCCGCCCATGAAACGCGCGCAAGCGGTCGGGCGCCCCTCGACATCGACGTTGGCCAGCATGTCGTCGGCCGCGTTGAGCCCTTCCACGCCGAGGCCGACCGCCATCAGGATGACCCAAGTGCCGGTCGAAAGGATGGTGAACGGCGGCTTCCGCGACGCCAGGTGCGGCAACAGCGAGGCGTTGGAATCATGGACGCCGCACAGCACGTCTGTCTCCGCATCGAGCCCCGTCCTGGCGGCGACCTCCGGCTTGACGGGGCCCAGCCGATCCCAGGCGCGCCGAAACGGCGCCGTCAGGCGCGGCAAGTCGAGCTTGGCCGCCAGGCTCGATGGGCGCCCCTGCATCGGCGCCCAGAGATCGCTATGGCAACCGAGCATCGTGACTTCCGAGGCGGCCACCCCGGTCAGCCGCCAGGACCAATATTGGGGATAGATCAGATAGCGCTTCGCCCGGGCGAAGGCCTCGGGAAACCTCTGCTTTTGCCAGGCGATCTGCCGCCCCTGGTTGAGGCCGACGGGCAGCCGCGGCGACAAGGTCTCCGAAAACGGCGGCCGCAGCGCAGCATAGATGGGCTCGATCTCCTCGACGCCGGCGAATTCATAGTCGAGCACGGGCAGGACAAGCCCGGCGTCGTCGACGAAGGCCCCGGCGCAGGCGTGCGTCGTCGGCACGATGGCGCCGATCCGGCGCGCCGCGTTCGCGTCGCGCAAGGCGTCGAGCAGAAAGGCCCAGATCGCTTCGACGTCGGCGTGCGGATAGGGCGGCCCCGGCAGCGCGCGGTTTGCGGTCGAACGCTCCCACGCGAGCGCGCCGCCCGCATCGAAGAGCGCCAGTTTGACGTTGGTCTTGCCAACATCGAGAACCGCCACGGCTCCGGTCATCGTGCGTCTCCGACGGGGGCGCGGTCAGGGAAGGAAGAACATTTCCTCGAGCGCGATCGCGACAGGCGAACCGTCGGGGTTGGCCCGCATGATGTCCTTCATGTGATCCCACCAGCGGCGCATCACGGGATGGGCGGGAAGCGCGTCCATGCGATGATCGTCTCGCCTTTCGAGATAGGCGAACAGGACGTTCGTCTCTACGTCGAGGTGGATCGAATAATTGGACACGCCCGCTTCGCCCAGCAGGGCGACGAGCTCCGGCCATATCGCGTCGTGCCGCCTGCGGTATTCGCCGGCGCAGCCCGCATTGAGGAACATCTTGACGGCTTGGCGTTGCATGTCAGGGCTTTCTTCGCAGCACGCGCGCAACCAAGTTCGGCGCCGCGATCGAGACGATCAACAGAGCGCCGTTGAGAATGCTGATGACGATGCCCGGCACGTTGATCAGCGAAAGGCCGAAGGTCGTCAATCCCAGCAAGAAGACGGCCAGCACGACGCCAACGATTCCCCCCGAGCCGCCGGCGATGGAGACGCCGCCGAGCACGACCATGGTGATCACTTCCAACTCGAATCCGAGGGCGATGTTGGGGCGCGTCGAGCCGATGCGCCCCGTCAGCAGCACGGCCGCCAGTCCCGCCATCAACCCCATCAGCACGAACAGCCAGAAGCGGATCCGTTTGACCGGAACGCCGGAAAAGAGCGCCGCCGTGGAATTGCAGCCGATGGCGTAAAGGCGGCGACCGAGCGTGGCGCGATGCAGGACGACGCCGAACAGCGCGGCGAGAAGGAGGAACAGAACGAACGAGATCGGAATTGGCAAGCGAGCCGAGATATAGCCCTGCCCGACCGCCTGGAAACTCGCCGGGTATTTCGTCAACGCCTGGTCGCCGAGCACGACCTGCGCGACGCCGCGAAATAGCGACATCGTGCCGATCGTCACGACGATCGAGGGCAGGGAAAACGCCGTCACCAACGCGCCGTTGAACGCGCCGCAGAGCGTGCCGACGCCAAGGCCGACGACCATCAGCGCCGGCGTCGGCGCTCCGGCCTGCGCGGCGAGGCCCATCGCCAGAGACGCCACCGCGATGATCGCCGCAATCGACAGGTCGATTTCGCCGGCGATGATGAGAAACGCCATCGCCAGCGCGAGGATGCCCTTCTCCGAGAAATTGAAGGTCGCATCGGAGAGATTGTAGAAATCGAGAAAATATGGCGAAATGCTTGCGTTGAAGACGACGACGCCGACCAGCAGCAGGACGAGGATCGTTTCCCAGCGCAAGAGAATGTCGGCAAGTCGAAGCGTCGGGCGGTCGGCGACCTCATAACGCGGCGTCGAGGCCGGATTGGAAACGCTCATGTTCGGGCTCCGCCGCCGGCCAGCAGCCGCGCCTTGTGCAGGATGAGCTTGCCGCCGCGCTTGTCCGAGCGGGCGTTGATGACCACGGCGGCGAGGATGACCGCGCCGGAGATCAACGTTTGCCAGAACGGCGAGACGTTGATGACCGGCAAGGCGTTGACCACCACGCCGAGGAACAGGGCCCCGAGCAACGCGCCGAAGACCGAGCCGACGCCGCCGGCGATCGACACGCCGCCGATCACGCAGGCGGCGATGATGGTGAGCTCGTAGCCTTGGGCGATGTCGGTGTAGGCGATGCCGTAGCGCGACACCCAGAGATAGCCGCACAGGCCGGAAATCGCCCCGGCCAAAGTATGCACGAAGAATTGCTGCGAACTCAGGTCGATGCCGCAGTAGCGCGCCGCGACCGGATTGCCGCCGACCGCATAGAGCCCCCGCCCCAACCGGGTGTGGCCGAGCAGCGCCCAGAATCCGAGGCTGACGAGGAGGGCGATGACGATGAGAATGGGGACGCCGAGGACGCTGAGCTTGGGGAAGGCGAGAAAGGCGGGGCTCATGTCCTTCGAGGTCAGCCAGGCGCCGCGGGCGGTGAGAAAGACCGCGCCGCGATAGATCGATAACGTGCCAAGCGTCATGACAATCGGCGGAATTCCGATGTATGCGACCAAGGCGCCGTTCACAGCGCCGAGCAAGGCGCCGAGCGCGATCCCCATAGCGATCACGGCGAGGATCGGCAAGTCCGGATGGGCGCGCGAGACCAGGGCGCAAATCATGCCGGTCAACGCCAAATTGGCGGCGACGGACAAGTCGATGCCGCGGGTCAGGATGACGGCCATTTGGGCGAGCGTCAGCATGAACAGGAAGCTGGTGTCGGTCAGCACGCCGACGAGACTTTCCGGCGTGACGAAGACCGGCGCGCGCAAGCCGATGGCGACGATCAGCCCCAAGACGATGAGAGCCAGCGCCGAGTTGCGGTGACGGAGGAAATTTGCCGCCCTCATGACGAGGCCCCCGCATTCTCGTCGGCGATGGCGGCGCTGACAATCATTTCCGCCGTGGCCTCGCCGCGCGCGAAGCGCTTGACGATTTTGCCTTCGTGCATGACGAGGATCGTGTCGGCCATGCCCATGACCTCGGGCAATTCGGAGGTGACGAGAAGGATCGCCAAGCCTTCGCTCGCCAATTCGCCCATGAACTCGTGCACCGCCGCCTTCGAGCCGATGTCGATGCCCTTGGTCGGTTCGTCGAGAATGAGAATGCGCGGATTCGAAGCCAGCCACTTGCCGATGACGACCTTCTGCTGGTTGCCGCCGGACAATTGGCTCAGCGCCTGCTCCCAGTTGGCGGCCTTGACCGAGAGCTGCGCGCCGAATCGTTGCGTCGTCGCCAGTTCCCTGGCGTAGGAGATGAGGCCGTATCGCGCATGGGCGGCAAGCGAAGCGAGCGTCATGTTGGCGCGGATGCCGAACGGCAGCACGGCCCCCTGGGTCTGGCGATCCTCGGGGAGATAGGCGAGGCCGGCGCGAATGGCGTCGTCGGGCGAACGGATAACGACCGGCTTGCCGTCGATTTTGACCGAGCCGCGGGTGAGCTCGCTGAGACCGAACAGGCCCTGCATCGCCTCCGAGCGGCCGGCGCCGACCAGGCCATAGAGGCCGATGATCTCACCGGCATGGAGCTTGAACGAGACCCCGTCGAATTCGGTGGCGTTGGAAATGTCATCCGCCTCGAGCACTGCCGCGCCCAGTTTCGGCTCGCGCTTGGGATAGACCTGACCGATCGCGCGACCCACCATGAGGCGGACGAGATCGGCTTGCGTGACGTCGGCGATCGCGCCGGCGCCGACCTCCTCGCCGTCGCGCAGGCAGGTCCAGCGGTCGGCCACCTGAAAGATCTCGTCGAATTTGTGAGAGATGAAGAGGATCGCGCAATTGTGCTTCTTCAATTGCTCGACAATGAGGAAGAGATCGCCGATTTCGCGAGCCGACAGCGCGGAAGTCGGCTCGTCCATGATGATGATGTTGGCGTCATGCGAAAGCGCGCGGGCGATTTCAACCAGATGTTTTTGCGCCACGCCGAGATTCTTCAGCAAGGCGCCGGCGTCGAAATCGGCGTCGAGGCGCTTCAGCAACCGGCGCGTGCGGGCTTTCATCTTGAACCAGTCGACGCGCCCGCCGAGAGCCAACGGCATGTGCCCCATGAAGATGTTCTCGGCGACGCTGAGCTCGTCGAACATCACGGTTTCCTGATGGATCGCGGCGATGCCCGCCGCCCAAGCGTCGCGCGGCCCGGCGCAGGCAAAGCGGCTTGCCGGAGACGAGAATCTCGCCTTCGTCGGCCTGATAGATGCCGGTGAGAATCTTGACCAGCGTCGACTTGCCCGCGCCGTTCTCGCCGATCAGCGCCGTGACTTCGCCCGGCCGCAAGGCGAGACTGACGTTGTGCAGGGCGCGCACGCCGGGAAAGCGCTTGGAAACGCCCGACATCGACAGGATCGGCGCCGCGGGGCTGACGTCCTGCGGAGCGGGCGCCGAACTGAGAGCAGCCATAGGATCCATATTTCCGGCAATGGAAGAAAGGCGCGCGCCCGCCCCGCCGGGGGAAGCGCAGAAGGCGCGCGCCGACAATCAGAAGATCTTGGCGAACTTTTCGATATTCGACTTGTCGAAAGTGAAGGGATCGGACATTGCCGCCGAACCGTCGTCGCCGATCTTGATATCGCCCATGCGGCCGGCGTGGATCGTGGTTCCCGGCGCGCCGGTCGCCTTGCCCTCGGCGATCAGGGCGGCGATCATCGTCGCGCTGTAGCCGAGATCGATCGGGTTCCAGATGGCGAAGGTGTCGGTCGCGCCGGCGAGCACCGCGCCCTTCATCTCCGAAGGCAGGCCGAGGCCGGTGACGTAGACCTTGCCCACGAGGCCCGCGTCGACCACCGCCTTGGCGGCCGCGACGATGCCGACCGAGGTCGGCGCGATGATCCCCTTGAGGTTCGGATAGGCCTTGATCAAGCCTTGCGTCTCGCGATAGCTCTTGTCGGCGACGTCGTCGCCGTAGACGGTCGCGACCAGCTTCATTTTCGCGTATTCGGGCTTGGCCCATTCCTTCTTCATTTCCTCGATCCAGATGTTCTGGTTCGTCGCCTGCGCCGTCGCCGAGAGGATGGCGACGTCCCCTTCGTCTTTCAGCGTCTTGGCCATCATCTGCACGCACTTGGCGCCGATGAGCGCGTTGTTGGAGGGGTTGAGGTGCATGATCCGGCCTTCCGGAGCGATGCCGGAATCGAACGAAATCACCTTGATGCCGCGGCTCATCGCCTTCTTGCAGACCGGCACCAGCGCGTTGGTGTCGTTGGCCGAAATCGCGATGGCGTCGACTTTCTGCGCGATGAGGGAGTCGATGACGGCGATCTGTTCCTCGGCCGTCGCCTTGGTCGGGCCGGTGTAGATCAAGTCGACGTTGCCGAGTTCCTTGGCCGCCTCGACGCCGCCGTCGTGACAGGCGTCGAAGAAGCCGTTGCCGAGCGCCTTGACGACCATGGCGATGCGGAGCTTGTCGGCGGCAAGCGTCGGACCGACGCCAACGCCCGCGCCGGCGATGACCGAAACGCTGCCCATAAGTTGCAAGACGGACCTTCGATTGAGCATGCATTCCTCCTGTTTTCCTTCTTCATCCCGCGAATGCGGCATGGGTCTTCCCTCCGGCGACGCCGGTCGATCAGGCGACTTCGCGCGATCTCGGCGCGATCGCCGGTTCGGCGTCGACCAATAGGGTCTGGACGCCGGATTCCTTGAGCATTTCGAGCGCGGCGGGCGGCGCGGCGCGATCGGTGATAAGAACGGCGATGCGGGACAACGGGCAAACGACCAGGCTGCCGCGCGGCACGAACTTCGAGCTATCGGCCAGCACGACGAGCTTGTCGGCGCGCTTGAGCAGCTTGGTCTCGGCGCGCGCGATCAAGGGATCGCCTTCGATGACGCCGAGCGGCCCGATGGAAATCGCGCTCATGAACATCCGGCTGGCCGAATAATGCTGAATCGCGTCCTCTTCGAACGGCGAAACGATCAGCTTCTGCTCACGGTAGACCTCGCCGCCCGGCAACGCCACGCGGCATTTGCTGTCGTGGATCAAGCTCTCCGCCAGCGGATAGGAATTGGTCAGCACTTTCAGACGACGTTCGCGCAGGAAAGCGCCCATCTCGAACGTCGTCGTGCCGCCATTGATGATGATCGCCTCGCCGTCTTCGCAAAGGGAGACGGCCGCCCTGGCGATGGCCCGTTTGGCTGCGACGTTCAGGCCGCGACTGATATCGAAGGGGCTGGTGGCCAAAGCCGGTCGATCGGGCGAGCCGACACTCGGCCCCGGCGCGGCTTCGAGGCCGCCATGCACGCGCGTCGCCACGCCCGATCCGGCAAGCCGCGCAAAATCGCGGCGCACCGAGGCTTCCGACGCTCCCGTCGCTCGACAAACGTCGGAGACGCGGACCAATCCGCTGTCGCGCAACATCGCCTTGATGATCTGCCAGCGCTCGCGTTCGTGCACGTTCGCCTTCCTCCCGAATGCTCACAAATAGTCGCTGTTCAATCACATCGTCAATGGAAATTTTCAAAATCGATCACTTGTGCACTATTTCAATCATGTTTCTCTGCCTGTGTGCCCATTTATGATTGACTGTGATCGGCCGGCGCCTTAGGGAGCAAGATCAATGATTTTGCTGGAGGAACGTCCCGATGGCCCCCGCCGCAGCAACGCAGCCGCCCAACGTATCGGACGACTCGCGCGCGGCCCCGCTCGATGGGCCCAGATTCCCGCTGTTCCGCTCGAACGCGCTCGGCGGCGATCCGCGGATCGCCAATTTCGGCGGCGGCGGCGCTTCGTCCAAGGCCAATGTCGCCGAGGCCGCCGATTTCCTCGCCTCGGACGCGGCGTCGAAGTCGACCGGCGCCATCATCGACGTCGACGCCGACGCGGCGGTCTCCTGCACCCGCTAGGATTCGCCGCGACGCCATTCGATTTGGGAAAACGCCATGTTCGCCATATCCGCCGATTTCATCTCCGATCAGAACCGAACCCGGCTCGCCGATCATCGCGACGACGTCGACGCGCTCGCGCGCAAGCTGGCGCGGCGCGGGTTCGACGCCGAGGCCCTGGTGCGGGACGCGATGGGTTTCGCCGTCGCCGTGCCGAGCTGGGGAGTGGGAACGGGCGGCACCCGCTTCGCCCGATTTCCCGGCCCCGGCGAGCCGCGCCACGTCTTCGACAAGCTCGCCGATTGCGGCGCGATCCACAGCCTGACGCGCCTCACGCCGACCGTCTCGCTGCATTTCCCTTGGGACAAGGTGAAGGACTATGCGGAGCTGCGCGAGACGGCGAAGGGTCACGCTCTCGCGTTCGACGCCGTCAACTCCAACACCTTCCAGGACCAAGCGGGCCAGCCGCTCTCCTACAAGTTCGGCTCGCTCGCCCACACCGACAAAGCGGTGCGCGAGCAGGCGATCGCCCACAACGTCGAGTGCGTCGAGATCGGCCGGGCGCTCGGCTCGAAGGCGCTGACGGTCTGGGTCGGCGACGGATCGAACTTCGCCGGGCAGTCCAGCCTCGCGCGCGCCTTCGACCGCTATCTCGACTCGGCCGCCGCGATCTATCGGGCGCTGCCCGAGGACTGGCGCATGCTGCTCGAGCACAAGCTCTATGAGCCCGCCTTCTATTCCACCGTGATTTCCGATTGGGGCAGCAGCTATCTCGCCGCCCAACACTTGGGACCCAAGGCCGAATGCCTCGTCGATCTCGGCCATCACGCGCCCGGCGTGAATATCGAGCAGATCGTCGCGCGCCTCGCCCGCTTCGGCAAGCTCGGCGGCTTCCACTTCAACGACAGCAAATACGGCGACGACGACCTCGACGCCGGATCGATCGATCCGTTTCGGCTCTATCTGGTGTTTCATGAACTGGCGGAGGCCGGACGGGCGCTCGGGCCGAGATTCTCGCCCTCCTACATGATCGACCAATCGCACAATGTCACGGATCCGATCGAAAGCCTGATGCAGTCGGCGATCGAGATCGCGCGCGTCCGGGCGCAGGCGCAGTTGGTGGACGCCGACGCGCTCGCCGCCGCGCAGGAGGCCAACGACGCGCTGGCGGCGCATCGGCTGCTGAAGGGCGGTTTCCTCACCGACGTTTCGCCGCTCATCGCCGAGGCGCGGCTCAGGGCCGGCGGCGCGCTCGATCCGATCGCGGCCTATCGCGCCAGCGGCTACCGGGCCGCGGCGGCGCGCGAGCGTCCGGCGGTCGCGGCCGGCTCGGCCGGCATCGTCTGAGGGATCGCCATGTCACGTCGCGGCGGCAGCGAAACAGCGAGCGGGGCTGCCGCCAGCGCATCACCGGGCCCGCGCGCCAGGGAGGCCCTATGAACGATCTTGCGGCGCTGGCGCGCGTATCCGCCGAACTCGGGAGCAACCGTCTGCTGGTTCAGGCGGCGGGCGGCAACACCTCGGTCAAGGCTGACGGCGTCCTGTGGGTGAAGGCGTCCGGACGCTGGCTCGCCAAAGCGCTGGACGAACCGATTTTCGCCGCGCTCGATCTCGGCCGCCTGTCGCGCGCGCTCGCGCTCGACGATCCCGACTGCGAGACCTGCGAAGCGTTCGTGCGCAACGATCTCACCACTCCTGGCCTGCGCCCCTCGGTCGAGACGACGCTGCACGCCGGCCTGCCTCAGCGCTTCGTCGTCCATCTCCATTGCGTCGAAACGATCTCCCACGCGGTGCTTGTCGATGGCGCGGCCCGGGTTGCGCCGCTGCTCGACGGCCTCAAATGGCAATGGGTTCCCTACACGCGTCCCGGCCTGCCGTTGTTCCGCACGATTGCGCCGGGCGCCGACATTTACATTTTCGCCAATCACGGGCTGGTGGTCGCCGCGGACACGCTCGAGGCCGCTGTCGGGCTGGCCGAGACGGTGAGGCGGCGCCTCGCGCGCCCGCTCCAGGCCGCCCCGACCGGGTCGCCGCGCGGCGTCGAACGCCCGGGCTATCGCTTCGCCGACGCGCCCCCGCTCACGCCGCACGGGGCGGCGTTCGCCGCGGCCGGCACGCTCTATCCCGACCACTTGGTGTTCCTCGGCAGCGGCGCGGCGCTCATCGACAGCGTCGTCGGCGCGCCGCCGGTGATTCTCGCCCCCGGCTTCCCGCCGTTGGCGCGGGAGGATCTGGCCGCAGCGCCGCTCGCCTTGGCCCAGTGCCTCGGCGACGTCGCGGCGCGGCTGCTGCCCGACGATCGTCCGCGCTACCTCTCAGCGCAGGAAGAGTACGACCTCACCCATTGGGACGCCGAGAAATACCGTCAGACGCTGCCCGGGGCGGAATGACCGGCGCCCTCGAACGCCGCCTCGACTTCGCGCGCGGGATTTGCGGCGCCCTGCCCGGCAAAGCGCGGCTCGCGCGGCGAGCCGAATTGGCCGGCCGGGCTTGGCTCGAGACGACGCCCAAGTCGAACCGACCGAACATTTCAGCGGGCGGCTTCCGTCTCGTTCGGCGTTTGGTCAGGCGCCGTTCATTTCGAGCGTGCTAGAGGTTCGCCGCGGTTAGCGAACTGGAGGAAAGAAGGAATGAAAGCAACTCGTATCGCCTTGGCGTTGGTCGGCGGACTTTCCGCGATGGCGGGTCTGGCCGTTGTCGCCTCTACCCCTGCCGAGGCTTGGTATTGTTCGGCGCGCGGCACGACGGGCGCGACCGGCTGGGGCACGTGCGGCAATGTCGCATGCGCGAAGACCATCGCTTTGCGAGAATGCGCGGTGCGGACGCCGCGCGGCGCAACGTGCTATATCATGTATTGCAAGTAAACACGGCCGCCACACGCCGCCGAAGACGGCGTTTGCAGAATCGCAACTTGCCCCCCGGCGATTTGCCGGGGGCTTTTTTTGTCCTGCCGCTGGGCTCGCGCCGCCTTTCCAGCCTCGATACGTCGATCTGCGCCACTGCGACAAATGGTCTCAACCCGCGAGGGCCCGCCTTCGCCGGCCCGAATAGCCGTCGCGGCGATGGGTGCGGCTTTTCGCCCCGTCGCGCCGCCGACTGCCGCCGCCGTGACGAAGCCGCGGAGGCCCGGTTGGCCTACCGAGGCGAATCAGAATAAGAGCGTCGAATGGCGCAGAGGGCGCGCCCGAACACTGAATTTATTTTCCGTTAACCATTCCGCTACGCTTTGGGCCCTATGATTACCCTCAACACAAAGCGGGTGTAGAAAGTGTTCGTGATCAAGCCGGCCGCCGTCGTCAACGCCGTAGCGAGAGACGCCAGACCGGCGATCCTGCGCGAAGTCGGCGCGAGTCGTTCCGTTGGCGCCGCTACGACAGCGCGTGCTGTTCGTCACCTCGGAAATGAGCGACTTCGTCCAGGTCGGCGGGCTCGGCGCCGTGTCGTCTTCGCTGCCGCGCGCGCTGAAGCGATACGCCGACGTCCGCGTGATGTTGCCGGGCTATCGACAGGTGCTCGAGCGGGCGCGCGGGATGGATATCGTGGCGAACCTGCCCGGCGCGGGCGCCATCCCGCCCTGCTCGATCGGTCTGACGACGCTCGCCGACGGCCTGATCGTCTATATCGTGCTGTGCGACGAGCTTTTCCAACGCGACGGATCCCCCTACGCCGACGCGGACGGCGCCGACTTTGCCGACAACGACCTGCGCTTCGGGCGCCTCAGCCTTGCCGCGGCCCGGGTGGCGGAACGCGGCTGCGGCGGGTGGAGGCCGGCGAGCCTCCATCTGCACGACTGGCAGACGGCGCTGGCGGCCGGTTATCTCGCCTGGAACGCGATCGACGCGCCGGCGACGCTGACGATCCACAATCTCGCCCACCAGGGACTGTTCGAGGCCACGCGCATGAGCGCCCTCGCCATCCCCTCCCGCGCCTTCACCATGCAGGGCGTCGAGTTCTTCGGCCGCATTTCCTTCCTCAAGGCGGGGCTGAACTACGCCGCGCACGTCACCACCGTCAGCGGGGCCTACGCCGAGGAGATCACCCGCCCCGAATTCGGTTGCGGGCTTGACGGCGTGCTGCTCGAGCGCGCCAGCCAAGGCCGCCTGACCGGCATCGTCAACGGCGTCGATCGAGTTCCTGGGATCCGCGAAACGACCGCAATTGCCCCTATCTCTATGATCCGCAACGCTGGAAGGGCCGATACGCCGACTATGTGCGCGGCATGTTCGGCCTGTCTTTGTGCCGCGCGCCGCTGTTTGCGTTCGTTTCTCGGCTGGTGCACCAAAAAGGCGTCGATCTCGTCATCCAGGCGGCCGAACTCATCGCCGATCACGGCGCACAGCTCGTCGTCATGGGACTGGGCGAGTCGAAAATGGAAGCCCAACTCGCCGCGCTGCGCAAACATCGCCGCGACGCCATCGGCGTTCGCATCGGCTTCGATCCGGTGGACGCGCGCGCGCTGTTCGCCGGCAGCGATTTCGTGCTCATGCCTTCGCGCTTCGAACCTTGCGGCCTGAGCCAGATGTACGCCCAGCGTTTCGGCGCGATCCCGATCGCGCGCCGCACCGGCGGTCTTGCCGAAACGATTCGCGACGACGAGACCGGGTTTCTGTTTGAACGGCCCGACGCGGCCGACTTCGAAGACGCGATCCGCCGCGCGCTCGAAGTCTACGGCTCGAACAAGCGCTTCAACGAAATGCGCCGGGCCGCCATGGCGCAGAAGTTTACCTGGGACGAGTCCGCGCGTCGCTACGGCGCGATCTATCGCGCCGTCGAAAACGCGTTTGTCGGCAAGGCGCACGCGCGCGCCTCCTGATCGGCGGCGCGCTCGCGCGGCGGTCATTTCGCCGGCAAGGCGCGCACGAAGCGAAGGGCGGCGTCGATCAGCCTTTCGCGCAAGGCGTCGTCGCCGAACGCCGCCGGCCCGGCCCGCACCCAGCCGCGCATGCGTCGGCCCCGCGACAGCATTGCAGCCACGTCAGGCCTCGCCAGCGCCCAGCCCTCCTGGTCCGCTCCCAGCCTGACCAGCATCCCGTCGTCGCGCGCGCCGCAAAGCAGGTTGCCGTTCAGAAGCCAGGCGCGTCCGCCGAACATCGCCTTTTCCGTCAATCCTCGTTCCGACCCGAGACGCTCCCGCAGCAGTTCCTCGAGACCTTCGTCGCGCGCCATGGCTCTCATCCCGTTTCGTTTCAAGCGTAGCGCATTCCCAAGCGGTCCGCTGGAGATCTGCGCGGCGCGCAGATCGGCTAGGCGTCGGCGGTTTCGCCCTTGGCGCGCGGCGGCGGCGCGCTATGATGATAGGCCTGATGACCAAGCCGCTGACGATACGCTCCATAGAAGGCATCGCCGAGGTCTCCGCCGCGGCGTGGGACGCCTGCGCCAATCCGCCCGACCTGAGCACCGACGAAAGCGCCGGCGAGCGGTTCAATCCCTTCGTCACCCACGCGTTTCTCATGGCGCTGGAGCAGTCGCGTTCGGTCGGCGGGCGCGCCGGCTGGGCGCCCGCGCACGTGCTCGTCGAGGCGCCTGGCCGCCGGCTCGTCGCGGCGGCGCCGACCTATCTCAAGCCCCACAGCCAGGGCGAATATGTCTTCGACCACGCCTGGGCCGAAGCCTACCAGCGCGCCGGCGGGCGCTATTATCCCAAGCTGCAGGTCGCCGTTCCCTTCACCCCGGTCACCGGGCGCCGCATGCTCCTGGCGCGGGACGCCCCCGCGGGGGCGCAGGAGGCGCTGATCGCGGGGCTGCGCACCCTGCGCGAGGCGGTCGGCGCCTCGTCGATTCACGTCACCTTCCCCGATCGCCGCGACGGCGAAGCGCTCGAGCGCGCCGGCTTCGTGATGCGGACGGGCGAGCAGTTCCATTTCGTCAACGAGGGCTATCGCGATTTCGACGATTTTCTCTCCGCCCTCGCATCGCGCAAGCGCAAGGCGATCAAGCGCGAGCGCCGCGACGCGCTGGGCGACGAGATCTCGGTCGAGCTGCTCACCGGAAGCGACATCAAGTCCGAGCATTGGGACGCCTTCTTCGCCTTTTACATGGATACGGGATCGCGCAAATGGGGCCGGCCTTACCTGACCCGCGATTTCTTCGACCGCATCGGCGCGGCGATGGCGGACCGCATTCTCCTGGTGATGGCCAAGCGCGCCGGGCGCTACATCGCCGGCGCGATCAACTTTCTCGGCGACGACGCGGTCTACGGGCGCAACTGGGGCGCGATCGAGGAGCGACCGTTTCTCCATTTCGAGATTTGCTATTATCAAGCGATCGAATTCGCGATAAGGCGCGGCATCGGACGCGTCGAGGCGGGAGCGCAGGGAGAGCACAAATTGGCGCGCGGCTATCGTCCGGTCCCGACCTATTCCGCGCATGAGTTCGCCGACCCCCGCTTTCATCGCGCCGTCGCCGACTATCTCAAGCACGAGCGCGCCGCCGTCGACGAATCGATCGCCGAATACGCCGAATTGCTGCCGTTCCGGCGGGAGAGCTGAAGCCCGCCGAGCGATCATCCCGGGAGAAAGCCGTGACCGAGCCCTACGACGCCAACAACATTTTCGCCAAGATCCTGCGCGGCGAGGCGCCGTGCGTGCGGCTCGCCGAGGACGAGACCTCGCTCGCCTTCATGGACATCATGCCGCGCGCCGACGGCCACGCGCTGATCATTCCCAAGACGCCGGCGCGCAACCTGCTCGACATCGCGCCGGCCGATCTTGCGCGCTTCATCCCGTCGGTCCAGCGCCTTGCCCGGGCGGTCAAGGCGGGCATGGCGGCCGAGGGGGTCGTCGTCCAACAGTTCAACGAGAGCGCCGGCGGGCAGATCGTTTTCCATCTGCATTTTCATGTGCTGCCGCGCTGGAGCGGCGTCGCGCTGCGCCCGCCCGGCGGCCCGATCCTGTCGCCCGAGCAGCTCGAGGTCCACGCCGCCAAGATCCGCGCCGCGATAAAGGGCTAGGCGGGGGTGAATAAATTGGCGGCGCTATCCGTCATGGCGTCGCTCCGCTCGCCATGACGGCCCACCGAATCCGCGATCTGCCGATCGAACCCTAGCCGACCGCAGCCCCGCAAGGGCCAAGCGCCACACGAGAGCGGCAAGGAGGCGCAAAGACCCCCATGTTTTCGAGCCATCTGCACTATCTCCCCGCGCAGCTCCTGCTCTATCTCGTCCTCGGCGGGTTCCTTCTCGGCCTACTGCTTCTGCTGCAGATCGGGCTCCTCAACACCGCCTATCGCCGCCTTGGACTGGAGCCGCGCGTCGCGATGCTGGTGCTGCTCGCCTCGCTGATCGGCAGCTATGTCAACATTCCCATAGCGCAGCTGCCGAAGGCGCAGGTGGTGAGGGAGGCGATCGTCGACTGGTTCGGAATGCCCTACTCCGTCCCCCAGGTGGTCGACTGGCCGGGCACGATCATCGCGATCAATGTCGGCGGGGCGCTCATACCGATGCTGCTGTCGCTCTACCTCGTCATCCACGACCGCATCCTCGTTCCCGGCGCGATCGCCACGGCGGTGGTGGCGGCGATCGTCCACCACTTGGCGACGCCGATCCCCGGCGTCGGCATTTCGGTGCCGATCCTCGCGCCGCCGCTGGTCGCCGCGCTGACGGCGGTCGTGCTGTCGCGCCGCTACGTCGCCCCGCTCGCCTATGTCGGGGGCAGTCTCGGCGTGCTGATCGGCGCCGATCTGACCAATCTCGATCAATTGCAGACGCTCGGCGCCCCGGTCGCCTCGATCGGCGGCGCCGGAACCTTCGACGGCGTCTTCCTCACCGGCATCGTCGCGGTGCTGTTGTCGGCGCTGGGGGATCGGCGGGCGTGAGGAGACGACGCTCGGCCGAGCCGCGCCACGGATGCAAATGATCCGGCGCAATCATCAATCCGTGAAGCGACAATTCTATGAGGCGACGGTCGAAGCGGTCGCTTCCGCTTCATTTGTCCGCCATCCCGAAATCCAAAGATTTCGCAAGCGATCGCCTTCGGTGCGGAAGTTCTCTCCCGTCAGAACGCATCTCTCGACCCGATCCGTCCGAAAATTTCGAATGGCTTGCCGCAATTCGCACCATCCAACGGCGATGGCGGCCTCCGGATAATAGATCAGCGCGATAGGCCAGACGATGCGCTGGGTGGCGCGGCCATGTTGGTCGCGATAGTCCAGCAGCAGCTTTTCCTCGTCGCGGATCGCGCGGCGGACAAGTGCGAAATCGACACTCTCGGGGGTCGGAGCGATGGAGCCCCAGGCGTGGAGCGCGCGCGAGGACAGGGCTTGACGCAGCGGAGGCGGAACGGCGGCGGCAATCTTGGCGACGACCCTTTCGGACGCCCTCTTCAGTTCGAGATCGCCCGTTCGCTCGGTCAGGGCCATGCCCAGCACGATCGCTTCTGTCTCCTCGGCGGTAAACATCAGCGGCGGCAGATCGAAACCAGGCCTGAGGATATAGCCGATGCCCCGCTCGCCCTCGATTGGCACGCGCATGGCCTGAAGCGCGGCGATGTCGCGGTAGATCGAGCGCGCCGCGACTTCCAGCCGCCCCGCCATTCGAGCCGCCGTGACGGGCGCCTTCGCGAGCCTGAGAATCTGAATGATCTCGAAGAGCCGGGAGGCTTTCCGCATCGCGTGCGCCTCATCACAACTGACATAGCCCTGTCAGTTGGCCTCCTCTATAACACGCTTCAACAATTTGAAAAAACAGGTGGCGGCGGGCTCACCGACCGATCGAGGCGACGACCAACTGACATGACCTATACCGAGAACCTCTGGCTTTTTTTCATCCTGGTGACCGGCATCGTCGTCGTGCCCGGCATGGACATGATGTTCGTTCTCGCCAATGCGCTTTCCGGAGGGCGGCGGGCGGGCCTCACGGCGACCCTGGGGATGATGGCCGGCGGGGCGTGTCTTACGCTGTTCGGCGCCTCCGCCATTGCGGGACTGACGAAGCTGATGCCGGCCGTTTCAGGGCCGATGCTGATGATCGGATCGGCCTATATGATCTGGATCGGCGTCACGCTCGCCCGCAGCGCGATCGTGATCGGCCCTGTCCAAAATCGCCGAATTCAACTCTCGCACACCGTGTTTCTTCAGGCGGTGGTGACCTGCATTCTCAATCCGAAGGCATGGCTTTTCATTCTTGCGGTCTATCCGCAGTTCATGAGGCCCGTTTACGGGCCGCTATGGCCGCAAGCTTTGGCGATGGGCGCCATGACCGCCCTCATGCAGCTTGTCGTTTATGGCGGATTGGCGCTGGCCGCCGCGCGCGCGCGCGACGCGATCGCTGCCAATCCCGCGCTGACAATATGGACCGGAAGGGCCGCCGGAACGGCGCTGGTCGCTATTGCCGCCTACTTGCTGCTGCTCGGGTGGAAAGAGCTATGAGCGGCCCAGCGGAGGAGGGTTCGCGCCCCCTTGCAACAGCGGGCTCTGCTCACATCGCCTGCGGCTCGCTCGGCGAGACGTCCTCCGGCGCCTCCGGCTCGGCGTCGTCGGCGTCCGGGTCGTCGGGGCGCTTGCGCGCGCGTCCCTTGCGCGCCTCGGGCTCGTCCTGGACGCGTTTGCGTCCGGCGACGATCAGGTCGCGCTCGAGGCGCGGCTGCGCCGGGCCCTCGGGATAGACGAAGCCGAGCTTCTTGAGGCCGGAGTCGTCGGCGGTGACGACGACGCGCACGACGCCGCCGTTCTTCAGCTTGCCGAACAGCACTTCGTCGGCGAGCGGCGTCTTGATCTGGCTCTGGATGACGCGCGCCATCGGCCGCGCCCCCATCGCCTCGTCATAGCCGTTCTTCACCAGCCAGGCGCGCGCTTCGTCGGCGAGCTCGATGGTGACGTTGCGGTCGGCGAGCTGGGCTTCGAGTTGCAGCACGAACTTGTCGACGACCTGCGCGATGACCGACTCCGGCAGCCGCGCGAACGGCACGATGGCGTCGAGGCGGTTGCGGAACTCGGGCGAGAACAGCCGGTTGATCGCCTCGGTGTCGTCGCCCTCGCGTTTCGACTTGTGAAAGCCGAACGCCTCCTTGGCGAGATCCTGCGCGCCGGCGTTGGTGGTCATGATCAGGATGACGTTGCGGAAATCGATCTGCTTGCCCGCGTGGTCGGTGAGCTTGCCGTGATCCATCACCTGGAGCAGGATGTTGAAGAGGTCGGGATGGGCCTTTTCGATCTCGTCGAGCAGCAGCACCGAATGCGGATGTTGGTCGATCGCGTCGGTGAGCAGGCCGCCCTGGTCGAAGCCGACGTAGCCGGGCGGCGCCCCGATCAAACGCGAGACGGTGTGGCGCTCCATGTATTCCGACATGTCGAAGCGGGTCAGCTCCAGGCCGAGGCTGGAGGCGAGCTGACGCGCCGCCTCCGTCTTGCCGACCCCCGTCGGGCCGGAGAAGAGATAGCAGCCGATCGGCTTTTCCGGATCGCGAAGCCCGGCGCGCGCCAGCTTGATCGCCGAGGCGAGCGCGCCCAGCGCCTCGTCCTGGCCGTAGACGACGCGCTTCAGGGTTTCGTCGAGATGCTGGAGCACCTCGGCGTCGTCCTTGGAGACCGACTTTGGCGGAATGCGCGCCATCGAGGCGATCGTCGCCTCGATCTCCTTGATGCCAATCGTCTTTTTGCGCTTGGCCTCGGGGACCAGCATCTGCGAAGCGCCGGTCTCGTCGATGACGTCGATCGCCTTGTCGGGCAACTTGCGGTCGTGGATGTAGCGGGCGGAAAGCTCCACCGCCGCCTTCACCGCTTCCTGGGTGTAGCGGACCTTGTGGAACTCCTCGAAGTAGGGCTTGAGCCCCTTGAGGATCTCCACCGCGTCGGCGACGCTCGGCTCCTTGACGTCGATCTTTTGGAACCGGCGAACCAGCGCGCGATCCTTTTCGAAATACTGGCGATATTCCTTGTAGGTGGTCGAGCCGATGCAGCGCAGCGTGCCTTGCGCCAGCGCCGGCTTGAGCAGGTTGGAAGCGTCCATCGCGCCCCCGGAGGTGGCGCCGGCGCCGATCACGGTGTGGATTTCGTCGATGAAGAGAATGGCGTCCTTGTGTTGCTCGATCTCCTTCATCACCTGCTTCAGGCGTTCCTCGAAATCGCCGCGATAGCGCGTGCCGGCGAGCAGCGCGCCCATGTCGAGCGCGAACACCGTCGCCCCCGCGAGCACCTCGGGAACTTCGTTGCCGATAATCTTGCGCGCCAGCCCTTCGGCGATGGCGGTCTTGCCGACGCCGGGGTCGCCGACCAGCAGCGGGTTGTTCTTCTGGCGCCGGCACAGAACCTGGATGGTGCGTTGCACCTCGGCTTCGCGGCCGATTAGCGGATCGATGCGCCCATCGCGAGCCTTCTTATTCAGGTTGACGCAGTAGGCGTCGAGCGCGCCTTCCTTCTTCTTGCCTTCGGACGGCTCCTTCGCCTCCTTGGCGTCGCGCGAATCCCCGTCTTCGTCCGCCCCGCGCGGCGAGCGCGAAGCGTCGGAGAGGCCGGGGCGCTTGGCGATGCCGTGGCTGATGTAGTTGACCGCGTCGTAGCGCGTCATGTCCTGCTCTTGCAGGAAATAGGCGGCATGGCTCTCCCGCTCGGCGAAAATCGCCACCAGCACGTTGGCGCCCGTCACCTCCTCGCGCCCCGACGACTGCACATGAATCGCGGCGCGCTGCACGACGCGCTGGAAGCCGGCGGTCGCCTTGGCTTCGTCGACCGTTTCGACAATGAGGTTCTCGAGCTCGGCGTCGACGTACTGAACGACCGCCCGGCGCAGCGCGTCGAGATCGACGTTGCACGCCCGCAGCACCGCGGCGGCGTCCGGATCGTCGATCAGCGCCAGCAGCAAGTGTTCCAGCGTCGCATATTCGTGGCGCCGATCGTTGGCGAGCGCCAGCGCCTTGCGGAGGGTCTTTTCGAGGGCGCGGGAGAATACGGGCATCGCGAGCCTTTCACTTCTTTTCCATTATGCATTGCAACGGATGCTGGTTCTTGCGGGCGTGGTCCATCACTTGCGCGACCTTGGTCTCCGCGATCTCATAGGTGTAGACGCCGCATTCGCCGACGCCATTGTTATGCACGTGCAGCATGATTTGCGTCGCCTCTTCCGGGTTCTTGTTGAAAAAGGCTTGAAGAATGGCGATGACGAACTCCATCGGGGTGTAATCGTCGTTGAGCAGAAGCACTCTGTACATATTTGGACGCTTGGTCTGCGTCCGCGTCCGGGTGATGACGGCGGCGCCGCTGCCCGGAACCTCGCCGCCGCGCCGCGGTTCGCGCGAAGCAAGAACGATGCCGATAGTCGGTTCGGGCGCCGCGCCGCGCGGCGTGAACAAGAAACGCGCCAATCGCGCCATTCCGGCTCGGAAGCGAGAGACCAGCGGATGCGGTTCGGCGATCACGTTCGACCTCTATCGGATACGGGCGGCCTGACGCCGCCGCGTCTGGGGCTCGCCGCACATTCCCCACCGGTCTCATTTAGGCGCCGCGAACGCTAGGCGCCAGAGGCCGACGCGACATCGATAGGATTGCCAATTTGTCGCGGCTACGCAAGAGGCGCGCCACAAAAAAGGGGCCGGCTTCGCGGCCGGCCCCGGAACTCGAACCCTTCGCGCCGCGGCTCCGCCGTCGGCGGTCGCCGGGCTTGCCTAAGCGCTTGCGCGCGAAACCTTACTTGCCCTGAGCCTTGGTGAAAGCGTTCTCGACCGGCTTGAACGCCTCGGTCGCCAGCTTCACGTAAATCTCGTTGATCTTGCTCGCCTGAGCCACGAGGCCCTCATAGGCGGACTTGGCGTATTCGGTCTGGATCTGGATCGCGGTCTCGACCGACTTGGCGCCGAGCAGCTTCTCGACCACCGCCGAATTGGCGGCGAAAGCCTTCTTGGAATAATCGGAGGACTCGGCGGCGATCTCCTGCAGGCCCTTGGCCAACGAGGCGGTCGCGCTGTTGATCGCATCGAGCTGCTGTTTGCTGAATTTCTGGATGTCGTCGAAGTTCGGGGTCGTCATAGCTACACCTCGTTACGCTTCGTGGGAGTCTGCGCGGAGATGCCGCGAAGCGTCGGCATCGATGGGGGAATTATGTGCATTGCACAATAAATTGTCAAGAGAAATGTTGCATTGCAACAAGAGCGACTCTGACGCTCGCGGCGGCATGGCGAAATCCGCCAGTCGCTCGAATTCGCCCCGCCATCACAATAATTTAATCAAACCCGACGAAGGCCGCCGCCCTGCGGCGCCAAACCGGTTTCCCTGATATTTCATTGCATTGCCGCCGAATGGGGACAAAATCCGCCTGCGCCGTTAACGCCCCCGTAACCGCATTCCCATAGGCTTCCCGGCCGTGTGCATTCTGCAACGGCCTGCCGCGGTCGTGTGGTCGCATCGATTGAGTAGGGCGCGTTCATGGCGTTGCGTAAATCCCGTTCCCGAGTCTTGCAGCTGGTCAAAGGCGCCCTTGGCGCCGGCGCGGCGCTTTCAATCTTGGCGATCTCAGCCGCGCCCGCCGAGGCCCATGACTGGCGCCACTATCACCGCCACATCCACTATGTCGCGCGTTACCACGCCACCTTCGCCGGGCGCGGCCAAGCGGCGCCGTCCGATCCCGCGTTCGCCGCGATCGTGGTCGACGCCAACACCGGGCGCACGCTCTACGGCGTCAACGAAAATGAACTGCGCCATCCCGCCTCCCTCACCAAGGTGATGACGCTCTATCTGCTGTTCGAGCAACTCGATAGGGGCGCATTGACGTTGCAGTCGCAGATCCCCGTCTCCGAGCACGCCGCAGCGCAAGAACCCTCCAAGCTCGGCGTCGAGCCGGGCGATACGATCTCCGTCGAAGACGCGATCAAGGCGATCGTCACCCGTTCGGCCAACGACGTGGCTGTCGCCATCGCCGAGAAGATCGGCGGCGACGAGAGCGCATTCGCCGAAATGATGACCCGCAAGGCCCACGCCCTGGGGATGTCGCGCACCCTCTACCGCAACGCGTCCGGCTTGCCCAACGACGAGCAGATCACCACCGCGCGCGACCTAACGATCCTCGCCCGGGCGACCGAAGAGCGGTTTCCTCGCTATTTCAAGTACTTTTCGACCCACGAGTTCGACTATAACGGCGAGGTTATCGGCAACCACGATCATCTGCTCGGCCGCGTCGAGGGCGTCGACGGCATCAAGACCGGCTACACGCGCGCCTCCGGCTTCAACCTCTTGACGTCGCTGCATCGCGACGGACGCTCGTTGGTCGCCGTGGTGATGGGCGGCCGCACGTCGGCCTCGCGCGACGCCACCATGGAGCAGCTGATCGCCGCCCACCTCGCCGAAGCCTCGAACAAGGGCCGCACCGCGACGATGATCGCCGACGCCGAGCCGGCCGCCGCGCCGCTGCAGCTGGCCGTCGCGACGCCGCCGGCGCGGCCCGCGCCAGCGCCAGCGCCTGCAATCGCGGCGGACGATGTTCCCTCGCCGCCTGCCCGCCCGTCGGCCGCGCAGGCCGACGATGTCGCCGCCGTCATGCCGCCTCCGGCCGCCCGTCCCTCGGCGGCGCGGCTCGAGGAGGGCGACGCCGACGCCGACGACGAGGATGGGGCGCCGCGCGCCGCCGCGCTGTTGCCCCCGGCCAAGATCGCTCAGCGCCTGGCCGCGGCGCCGCGCCCGCCCGAGCCGCCCCGTCCCGAACGCCTCGCCGTGGCGACGCCGGAACAACTCGGATGGGTCAAGGGCCCCGATCCCGTTCCGGTCAAACCGCAGGCCGTCCCTGTGAAGCTTGCGCCTGTCCCGGCCAAGCCGGCCGACGCCAAGCCAGTCGACGCCAAGCCGGTCGCCGGCGCGCCCGCCGCGCGCCCGAAAGACGCGAAAGAGGTGAGCCAAGCCGCGCGGGTCGACGATGCGCGCGCCGATGAGCGCTCCGGCTGGGCGGTCCAGATCGGCGCCTCCGACGACGAGGGCAAGGCCAACGATCTCCTGATCCGCGCGCGCGCCAAGAACCGCGCGACCCTCGCTTCGGCCAAGCCCGTCACCGAGAAGGTGAAGATCGGCGAGGACGTCTTCTACCGCGCCCGCTTCGCCGGCCTCGACGCGGCGAGCGCGGAAACGGCCTGTCGGTCGCTGCGAAAGAGCGGATTCTCCTGTTTCACGGCGCACGACTAACAGCGAAACTCAGCCATGTCGGTTCAGCAGAACGTCCTTGGCCTGATTGACGCGCGCGGCGAGAGCGGTCGAGCCGCCATGGTCTGGATGAAGCTTCTTCATCAGCGACCGATGGGCGGCGACGATTTCCTCGGCGCCCGCGCCCTGCGGCACGCCCAGGACCTCATACGCTTCTTTGCGCGTCATCGGCTCGCCGCCCCCGCGAGCCCGCCCCCGCGCCTCGCCCTCACCCTCGTCTGCCTCACGCCAGCCGGGAAACCGGCGGTCGAGATAAGTCTCCAGTAGAACGGCGCCCTCAGGGTCGTCGCGCCGCAGGCTTGCGTAGAGATCGAGACAGTCGGGGCGCGCCAGCGTGTCGAGCGCCCGGCCCTGAAAGGCGCCGGCGAGAACCGAGCCGCTCAGCGCGCCCGAATCGTGATCGAGCCGCATTTCGATCATCGCCGAACGCGCGGTCGTCGTCCGGCCCGCCCGCGCGCCCTGACCGGCGGCGCGAAACGCCGCGGCGAAGGGGTTTCCCTTGTTCCACCCCGCCAGGCCAAGGGCGAGGCTCGCCAGGATCGAGGCGATGCCGATGCTGCCGCGCAGAAGGAACAGCGCCGCGCCCAGGACGCTGAGCACGAGGCCTCCCCTGCGCGCGACCTTCGCCGCCGTCGCCGGGCTCAACCGTCCGAATTGCTTGATGGCGGCAAGCACCAGATAAAGCGCGATGATTCCGGCGATGAAGGTCGGCATGCGAAGAGACTCTATATGAAAGAAAGCGTTAGCGCGCCCTTCTCGAAAGGAGCGTTAACCGGCCGACGCCCGACGCTGCGACAATTTACACGTCTTTCACGCCCCGCGCATCTGTTCCAGCAGCGCGCGCGCGTGGCCGTCGCCGACCGCCTGAGCCTCCAGCGCGGCGCGCCCGCCGGCGGCATAGGCGGCCGCGGCGCGCAGCAGCGCCTCCAGCCGCGCCGCGGCGCCCGCGTCAAACGCGCTGTAAGCGCCGCCGGTGAGGCGGGCGATTTCCTGGAAAGCGCGGCGCGCCGCCGGATCGTCGCCCTCCTGAAACATGAACGCCTTGACCCCGGCGAGCGCCAATTCGCCGGCGATCGCCATCAGCGGATCGAAGCCTTCCTCCATCGCATCGCCAACGAACGCCAGCGCGCCGACCTTGGCGCGGCGCGCTTCGTCGCGCGCATGGGCCAACACCTTGCGCAATTGCGTCGTCCCGCCGCGCACCGAAATGCGGCTCATCAGTTCCGCGAGGCCCTGCCCGCCGGAAACGAACCGCGAAGCGCGGCACTCGTTCATGCCGCGAAAATAGACCAACTGCACCTCGAGTCCGCCCAGGCTCGCCGCGGCCTGGAACATCCGTCCCTGAAGTCTCTGCGCGAGATCCCAGGTCGGCTGGCGGCTCATCGTCGCGTCGAGCGCGAAGATCATCCGACCGCGACCGCCCGCCGTCGGCGCCGGCGCGCGCCGCGCCGCTTCGACGAAGGCGTCGATCTCGGCGCTCGACGCGCGCGGCGCAAGCGGCCCCTCGCCGCCCTGCGTCCCCATGGCCGGTCTCCTCGCGCGGGATGCGCGCATCCCTTAGATCGGCGCCGCGCCGCGCCGGCGCAAGTGGCGCGCGCGGCGGCGCAATTCACAATAGGCCGAGTTCGCCCAGCGCGCGCCGCATTTCCTCCGGCATCGCCGCAGCCCCCGCGCTCGACGCGTCGAGGTCGGGCGGCGCCTCCTTCGGCGCGAAATAGCGCCAGCCCTGAAACGCCCGCATCGGCCGTGGCCGGACCGGCGTCACCTCGGGATTGAGCCACAGCCGACAGCGGCGCACGCCGTCGGCGTCGACGAAGGGCTCGACCTCGAGAATTCGCTGGCGTGCGGCGAGCTGGCCCCGGATCACCCAATAAAGCGAGCCGCCGTCGGTCAACTCCGCGGCGCGCTTGGGCGCCATGCGGGTCACGTGGGCGTGCCGCGGCGCCTCGCCGCGCCCGACCCGCTCGGCGACGCGCCGGGCGATCCAATCCTCGAGATCGGCGATCGACTCCGCGCCGACGCACAACTTGATGAGATTCAGCGTCATGTCGGCATTATGACGCCGAGGCGCGCAAAAGCGAAGCCGCGGCGGGCGTCCGCGCTTTCACCGCGCCGTCACAAAGTTGTGGAAAGTCGAGGGCGAGCCGCCGCGCTATGGAGCGATGGCCAATCGAGGAGTTTTCATGGCGAAGGCGAAACTAGACGGCGCCGAGGCGCACGAATTCAATAACGCCCAACTCACGCCGGAGCCGCGCGATCCCATCGAGGACGTGCAGGACGACCAGCGCGCCTTGTTGGCGACGGCGGCGACGGTCGCGGTGGTCGGCGTCGGCGCGGCGATCTTCGAGGCGGCGCTGCTTCCCGGCATCGTGCTCGGCGTGGCCGCCATGTTGGTTCCCAAGATGCTGCCCAATGTCGGCGCGGCGATCGCCCCGGCGGTGCGCTCCACCGTGCGCGGGGCCTACGTCCTCGGACAAAAGACCAAAGAAATGGTGGCCGAGGCGCACGAGCACGTCAACGACATCGTCGCCGAAGTCCACGCCGAGAGCGCGCCCGCGCCGGCTCTCGCCAAATCCGGCGCGACGCCTCCGGCTGCTTGAGGCATGAAACATCTCAAGCTCAAGATTGCGCATCAGGTTCCCGGCCGGGTGCGCATCAAGATCCCCTCCGGCAAAGGCAATCCCGAGTTGCTGCGGCAGGTCGCGGACGCCTTCGGCCAGATTCCCGGGATCGTACGGGTCGACGTCAACGCGACGACCGGTTGCATGGTGCTGCGCTACGACACGGAGCGCCATGACGAGTTTCATGGCGTCTTGAGCGGTCATATCCACGGCCCCGAAGGGCCTCCTCGTCCGCCGGCGACCGAGATCGACGCGCTGGCGGACAAAATCGAGAAGGAGGCGGAGTATCTCGCCGAGCATTCCGCGACCGCACGGGCCATCTTCGATTTCGTCAAAGACGCCGACCGCCAGATCAAGGCGGCCACCAGCAACAACCTCGATCTGAAAATGGTGCTCGCCGCCGGCGTCATCGCCGTCACCGTGCTTGAAATCGGCGCCAGCGCGGCGACGCCGGTGTGGGTCACGCTGCTCCTGTTCGCGACGAACCACTACGTCGAATTGCATGAGACGGCGGCGAAGCCGGCGGGCGGCTCGCCGCGCGTCGCGGCGGCCTAGCGCTCGATCGCCGGGGAAGGCGCCGCGATGGAATTCCAACTTCGCCACTATTTCCCTGGTCGTGTGCGGCTCTACGCGCCGTCGCTATGTCGTCGGCGCGCGCTCGCCGAATCGGCGCTGTCCTGGTTGCGCAAGCAGGAGGGCGTTGCGACCGCGCGGATCAATTACGACTGCTCCAGCCTGGTGGTCGAATACGACAAGGGGCGCGACGGCCTGCTGCGCGGCTTGATCGGCCGCCTGCGGCTGCTGACGCCCGAAGAACTCGCCGCCCTGATCGCCTTTGCCGGCCCTGCCCAGGGGGAGCCGGAGGCCGCGGGGCCGCACGCCGCCCCGCCGCCACTGGCGCCCCGGCAGGCGCCGCTCGCCCTGCCGACGCTTTCGGTGCTGATGGCGTTCAGCGCCAATCCGCTCGTGATGGCGGCCAACGCGCCGCTGATGCTGTGGAACTCCTACCACATCGGCTTGCGGGCGTGGCGGGTGTGGAGCCGCGAGGGACGCCTCAACGTCGACTTCCTCGATGTGCTGGCGATCAGCGCCTCGCTCGCGCAGGGCAATCCGATGGCGGGCGCGGTGGTCGATCTGGCTCGTCCGCCTCGGCGACTGGATCCGCGATTTGACCGCGGCCGGCTCGCGCCGGGCGGTCAGCGAGCTGCTGGAATTCCGCTCCCGCACCGCGTGGGTCATGCGGGACGGCGCGGTGATTTCGATTCCCGCCATCGCGCTCGCGGTCGGCGACGAGGTGTTGGTCTATCCCGGCGAGATGATCCCCGCCGACGGCGAGATCATCCAAGGCGAGGCGCACGTCGATCAAAAGGCCATCACCGGCGAGGGCCTGCCGGTCACCCGCGGCGTCGGACAGACCGCGTTCGCCGCCACCGTCATTCACGACGGCCAATTGACGATCCGCGCCCAGCGCGTCGGCGTCGAGACCATGGCGGGCCAGATCGCGCGCCTCGTCGACGACGCGCCGCTCGGCGACACCCGCATGCAGAACCATGCGGAGATATTCGCCGATCGGCTCGTCGCGCCGTCGCTGGCCCTGGCCACCGGCGTCGCAACGCTCAGCGGCGATTTCGACCGTTTCCTCTCGCTGGTGATCGTCGACTACGGCACCGGCATCCGCGTCGCCGCCCCGACGGCGGTGCTCTCGTCGATGACCCATGCGGCGAGGGCGGGCGTCATCATCAAGAGCGGCGCGCACATGGAGCGGCTCGCCGAGGTCGACACGGTGGTGTTCGACAAGACGGGAACGCTGACTTACGGCTCCCCGGCGGTGATCGACGTCATCTCCTATATCGACTCGATCACGCCGAACCACCTGATCGGCCTCGCCGCCGCCGCCGAGACGCGCCTGACCCACCCCGTCGCGGTGGCCTTGCGCAACAAGGCCCAGCAATTGCAGGTCAACGTGCCGGCGTGCGACGAAACCCAATATCGGCTCGGGCTCGGCGTCGAAGGGCAGGTCAACGGCTATTATCTGCACGTCGGCTCCGACCGCTTCATGCGCCAGAGCGGCGTCTCGCTCAACGTCGCCGCGGCCGATCGCGCGGCGCTGGACGAGCGCGGCTGCTCCTGCCTGCACGTCGCCGTCGACGGGCGCCTGGCCGGCCTGATCCCCTACGCCGACGAGATTCGCGCCGAAAGCCGTTCGGTCATTCACCAACTGTCGCGCATGGGCGTCAAGAACACCGTGATGCTGACCGGCGACAACGCCACCGTCGCCCGCGCCGTCGGGCGCCGCCTGGGGCTTTCGCGTCAGTTCGCCGATATGATGCCCACCGACAAGGCCGAGGTCATCCGGCAATTGCGGCGCGAGGGTTGCGTCGTTGCGATGGTCGGCGACGGCATCAACAATTCGCCGGCGCTCAGCTACGCCGACGTCGGCGTCGCGATGCGCCACGGCGCCGAGGTCGCCCATAAGTCCGCGCATGTCATCCTGATGGAGGATTCCCTGCACAAGCTGGTGAAGGCGATCGAGATTTCGCGCGGCGCCGTCGACCTCATCCGTCAGAATTATGCGATCGTCGCGGGACTGAACACGCTCGCCCTGGCGTTTGCCCTGCCCGGCGGTCTCGTCAGTCCGGTCACCACCGCGCTGATCAGCAATGGCTCGGCGATCCTGGCGAGCTTGAACGGAATGCGTCCGATCCTCCGCTACCAATGACTCCGCCGGCGCCAGCCGAGGCGCTCACCCCCCGGCGCAAGCTCGCGCTGCGACGCGCCCATGATTTCCTCGAGCGTCCCGATTTCGCGGCGCGAGTGGCGCAATACGCCGGTCGGCCTTTCAACCGCGCGCTGCGCCTGGTCCCTGGCCGCGTCAACCAACGCATCGCCAAAGCGGTCGAAAAAGCGATCCTCGCCGGCCTCGGCGTCGCCATCCGCTCGCTCGGCCAGCGCCCGAGAGCGCGGCCCGCCAGCGCCGCCTCGACCCTCTTGGCGAGCGCCAGCGGCGGCGTCAGCGGCTTTTTCGGGCCGCTCGCGCTTGCTCTCGAACTGCCGGTGACGACGACGCTGATGCTGCGCTCGATCGCCGAAATCGCCCGCCATCACGGCGAGGACCTTTCACGGTTGGAGGCGCGCCTCGCTTGCCTCGAGGTGCTCGGGCTCGGGGCGCGAAAATCGCGCGGCGACGTCGAGGTCGGCTATTACGCGACCCGCACGATGTTGGCGCGGTTGACCGCCGACGCCTCCGCGATGTTCGTCGAGCGCGGCGCCGCGACGGTTTCGGCGCCGGCCGCCGGCTCGCTGGTGGCGGAGATCGCCGCTCGCTTCGGCGTCGTCGTCAGCGAACGCGCCGCCGCTTCGGCCCTTCCGGTGCTCGGCGCCCTCGGCGGGGCGAGCGTCAACGCGCTGTTCATGAACCACTTCCAGCGGGTCGCGCACGGCCATTTCACCGTTCGCCGCCTCGAGCGGCAATGCGGCGTCGAGGCCGTGCGCGCCTATTACGAGAGTCTGGGGGCCGACCGGTCGGCCGACGAGCCGTGGAGACCTTTGCGCCGATGACGGACCGCGACGTCGCCCATCCCGCGCCTGTCCTCACGCCGACCGGCAAGAGCGCGGAGGAGAAGCTCGTCGACCTCAGGCGCATGCGAACGATCGCGACGTCGCTTCTGGCCGCGATGGCCGCGATCTTTTTCGCGACGAGCGCGACGCATGCGACTTGGCCGTGGCTGCCGTACTTGCGCGCCTTCGCCGAGGCCGGCATGGTCGGCGCTTGCGCCGACTGGTTCGCCGTCGTGGCGTTGTTCCGCCGGCCGTTCGGGCTGCCGATCCCCCATACGGCGGTCGTTCCGGCCAACAAGCAGCGGATCGGCGCGGCGCTCGGCCGCTTCATCACCAACAACTTCTTGTCGACCCGGGTGGCGAGCCAACGGCTCGCCAGCGTCGACGCGCTGCTGATCTTCGCGCGCTGGGTCGGCGACCAAGAAAACTCCGAAAGGGTCGCCGGCTGGGCGGGCCGGCTTCTGCCTCAGGCGGTCGCCGAGCTCCCGGCGGATCGCCTCAGCGAATTCGTCGCCGAAGCGGCGCGGCGCGGCGTCGCGGCGATCCCCGCCGCGCCGCTCGCCTCGCGCGCGCTGTCGATCCTGTGGGCGCAGGGCGCCGCGCAAGCCTTGCTCGAACAGGGGCTCGAATACGGCGAGGCGGCGCTGGCGCACAATCGCCCCTTCATCGTTCGCAAGGTCGCCGAGCAATCGTCGCGCTGGCTCCCAAAATGGGTCGATAATTTCATAGCCGACAGAGTGTTGAACGGACTTCTTCAAACGATGCGCGAGATGCGCGCGCCCTCCCATCCCTGGCGCGCCGAGGCGCAGCGCCTCGTTCGACGGCCTCATCCACGATCTTGCCGTCGATCCCGACCTCTACGCGCGCGGCGAGGCGATCAAGGCCGATCTCCTGGCCAATCCGGTGTTCCTCGAGCAGGCGAAGTCGCTGTGGGGCGAAATCGAGACCGGCCTGCGCTCGCAGCTTTCGGGCGGCGCGAGCCCGGCCGCCGGCCTCGTCGCCGCGGCGCTGCGCGAATTCGCCCGATGGATGGAGGAGGATCCGCGCCGCCGAGCCCGGCTCAACCGTCAACTCCGCCTGGTCGCGCTGCGCGCGCTGCTGCCGCGCCGGGCGGAGATCGGCGCCTATATCGCCCACGTCGTCGACGCCTGGGACTCGGCGACCCTGGTCGCCCGGCTGGAGCTCCAGGTCGGCAAGGACCTGCAGTACATCCGCATCAACGGCACGCTGGTGGGCGGACTGGTCGGGCTTTTGATCTTCACCGTCTCGCGCGCCATCGGCGGCCCCTGACTGGGGCCCCGCTACTCCTCCGGCTCGGTGTCGAACCGCAGGGGATAGCCTTTGGCGGCGCCGGCCTCGGTCGCGCGCGCCGCTTTGGTTTCGGCGACGTCGCGGGCGAACACCGCCACGACGCAGACGCCGCGCCGATGCGCGGTGAGCATGACGCGTTGCGCCTGCGCCTCGCCAAGATGGAACTCGGCCTTCAGCACGCTGACGACGAAATCGCGCGGCGTGAAGTCGTCGTTGAACAGGATGACCTTGTGCAGCCGCGGCCGTTCCGTCTTGACGACGGTCTTGGCGCGCGGCTTGGCGACGATTTCGCTCATCGCTGGCTCCCCGGCACGGGCTCGCGGACGCCGGCATTTTCGCACAGGCGCGCGCTTGCGTCCACGCGCGGCGCGGGCGGATGTGAGCTGGTTTGAAGTTCTGAAGCTGCACGGAAGCGGGTTGGCGCCTTCGGGCGCGCCCGGCTGGCCGCCGTCATCGCCGCCGCCAAAGCGCCCCGCGACTCCACCGCCTCGGCGCAATCGGGGTTCAACTTGGACGACTCGCAGGCTTTGGCCGGCACGGGCATGCCCCGCCAGCGGAAGCCGATCGACCGGGCGTGGAGGGCGCCCCATCGACGTCACTAGGCACGCCTGGATACCACGTTTCTGGCGGTCGCTTTATGTCTGAGCTGTTCTGCCGCTTCAAGCGCCGCCGCCGCACGCATAGGCTTGCCGAAGAGATAGCCCTGGATCAGATCCGGCTTGAATGGCGCCAGGATCTTCATTTCGTCATCGGTCTCGACGCCCTCCAGAACGCAGCGCAGTTTCAGCTTTTTGCACAATGCAATCAGTGCGGCGACAATCTCCTGCGAGGTGTTGCTATAGGCCACCTTGCGCACGAAACTCTTGTCGACCTTGACCTTGTCGAGCGGCAATACGTCAAGATATTGGAAACTCGAATAGCCAGAACCGAAGTCATCGAGCGCGATCTTGCAGCCGGCGGTTCTCAAGACCGTCAGCAGCGCGCGGGACGCTTCCAGGTCGGACATGACCGCGGTCTCGGTGATTTCAAATTCGATCCGATGCGTTGCAATGCCGGCCACAAGGATCTGATCGAGCAGCGACAGGACAAAGCGATGGTCGGCAATGTCATAGGCCGAGAGGTTGAAGGAGAGGCTCAACTGCTCGGGCCATCGCTCGAGGACGGCGAGCCCTTGGCGGAACAGTATGCCCGTCACCTTATTGATAATGCCGGAGCGCTCGGCCACCCGGATAAACTTATCCGGCCCGACCAGCCCAAGCGAAGCGCTCTCCCAGCGGGCGAGCGCCTCGAAGCCCGTGATGAGTCCTTCCTGCAGCGAGAACTGCGGCTGGAACAGCAGGTAAAGTTCCTTTTCGAGATCCCCCTCGCGCAGCGCCCGCCCGATCGCAAGGCCATCCCTCATCTCCTGCTCTTCGGCCGTGTCGAACAGGACACATTGCCCACGGTGATGAGTCTTGGCCTTGTAGAGCGCAAAATCGGCCTTTTCATAAAGCTCCTGGCTGGAGGAACCCATGGAGGGGAAATGGGCAAAACCCGCCGACGCCCCGACGCTAAGCTGTTGCGGACCGATCCTGTAGGGCGCGCTGATCGCCCTGATCGCCATGTTGCCGAGTTTCTCCACTTCGGCCCCAGGCTTCG
The DNA here is from genome assembly GCA_963755075.1 of uncultured Alphaproteobacteria bacterium. Taxonomy (GTDB): domain Bacteria; phylum Pseudomonadota; class Alphaproteobacteria; order Rhizobiales; family Beijerinckiaceae; genus Roseiarcus. The sequence goes on along the minus strand of CAVWKL010000132.1, from coordinate 16,388 downwards.
AGCCCGCCAGGATCACGACGAATTCGTCGCCGCCGAGCCGCCCGAAGGTCGATCCCCGCTAATCCATATCGTAGGCCCGCGCGACGATCGCACGGAGCAGTTTGTCGCCCGCCACATGGCCGTAAACGTCGTTGATGGCCTTGAATTTGTCGAGATCGAAGATGCCCATCCAGAACGATTGCTGGGTGGCGACGAGATGATCGAGATGATGGAACACGGCGCGTCGGTTCGGCACGCCAGTCAAGGTGTCGGTGTCGGCGAGCCTCTGAGCGTTGGCCGCCAGTTCGTCGGCCAGGAGACGCGCGTCGATCTGCTTGAGGATCGCCTTGCGCAACAGTGTCGCCATGCCGAAGGCGGCAAAAGCTGTCGCGACGCCAATCGAAATGTATTGAGAGAAGACATCCGCAGCGGCGCCGCGCGCAAACCAATAGAGCGAGACAAGAGATAGGCTGATACTGAACAACGTCGTCCTCAGCGTCACCCCTGTTGTCGAAAACACCACGGCCATAAGCGAAAAATAGACGAGTTTGGACTGCTCGAAATGCAAGAGCATGTAGGCAAGCACATTGCCGCACATTAGGATATTGGTGATCAGGCCAGACGCTTCGAGAATCTCGAGTGGCGTATTTTTTCTCGAAAGGACAACTCGGCGCAACAGGTGATAGATGATCGCCGTCATCACGCTCAAGCCGGCGAGGATGGCAAAATTCAGGCCTTTCTCGTCGCGCCAGTGGCCCCAAGTCACGAAAAGATAGTAGGCGCTTCCCGGCAGCAGAAAACCACGAACGATCGGCGAATACGCGTCAGCCAGCGCCTGCTTGCGAACCGGATCCCGCCAAGCCTTGTAAACGCGCAGGGGTGATGGCGCCACGGTCTAAGATCCCTTTGGAAATCAATTGTTCTCCGGCGGGCGTCGCGCGTTCTCTGGGGAAATTGTCTCCGACCGGTTGTCTTGCGCCTCTGACCGATGTCTAGCAATCATTCGCTAACGCAATAATAATTGTCGGTCCGCGAAGACCCCGGCCGCCCCAAATTGCTGGGACTCTTCGCTGGGTTTGAAGTATTCGATTTCGCCGGCTTGAATGGCGCAGCCGGCGCCGCCTCCACCGCAAATCGGCGGCCAAGCGATTGCGGGCCGATTTGGACCGGCCCGCGGCAGCCGAGCGGGCTCGCCCCAACGCCCGCTTCCGAGGCGGCGCGACGATCGTCTGATCGGCGAACTTGCGCGCAACGCGGTTCTTCATCTGACCCGCGACCCGCGACCCGCCAACCGCTACTCCTCCTCCGCCTCGATCGTCATCAGCCTCTGCCCCTGCTCCACCGTGTCGCCGACGCGCGCGATCAAATTGGCGACGCGGCCGGTGCGCGGGGCGACGAGCGCGTGCTCCATCTTCATCGCCTCGATCACGGCGAGGCGGGCGCCTTCGTCGACGCGCGCGTCGTGCTCGACATGGAGCGCGATCACCCGGCCGTGCATGGGCGCGACGATCTCGCCCGAGCCTGCCGCCGCCCCGACGAGGCCGCCCTCGCTGGGATCGACGCGGGCGATGAGGATCTGCCGTCCCCCGCTGAGCACGAAGGCGCCGCCCTCGGTCGTCAGCACCGTCGGCGTCGGCGCCTCCCCGCCGGGGTGAGCGCGCGGCCGTCGGCGAAGGCGAGGGTTCGCCGCCCGCCCTCCTCGATCGCCGCCAGGCGCTCGAGATGGCCGTCGACGCGGACCTCGAATCCGACGCGGCGCGGCGCGGTGAGTTCGAAGCTGTCGGCGACATTCCAGGGATCGAATAGCGGGCCGCAATTCTCGGCTGGCGCCGCCGCCGCGATCAGCGCCTCGGCGCCGGCAAGCACGGCGCGCGGGTCGGCTGGGCGCGGCTCGGCGCCGAGTCGCGCCGCGTGGGCGTCGATAAAGCCGGTGTCGACGGCCGCCCGCCTCCACTTCGCTCGCCCTCACGAGCGCGCTCAGGAAGGCCAGATTGGTCTTGGGGCCGATCACCACGGCCCGCGCCAACGCATCGCCGAGCTTGGCCAGGGCTTCGGCCCGCGTCGGCGCATGGGCGATCAGCTTGGCGATCATCGAGTTGTAGAACGGCGTCACCGCGTCGCCGGCTTCGACGCCGGCGTCGAGGCGCAACCCCGCGCCCGGTTCGAGGCGGAGCGCCAGGATTTCTCCCGGGCTCGGCAAGAAGCCGTTTTCCGGATCCTCGGCGTTGAGCCGCGCCTCGACCGCCCAGCCGGACCGGCGGATCTCGCGCTGCTTCAGCGGCAGCGGTTCGCCCGCGGCGACGCGCAACTGCCATTCCACCAGGTCGAGCCCGGTCACCGCCTCGGTGACGGGATGCTCGACCTGCAAGCGCGTGTTCATCTCGAGAAAATAGAAACAGTCGAGGCCGAGGCCGCGCGACGCGTCGACGATGAATTCCACCGTCCCGGCGCCGACGTAACCGACCGCGCGCGCCGCTGTGACCGCCGCCTCATACATCGCGCGCGCCGTCGCCTCGGGAAGGCCGGGCGCCGGGCTCTCCTCGATTACCTTCTGATGGCGGCGTTGCAGCGAGCAGTCGCGCTCGAAGAGATGCACGACCCCGCCGCGCGCGTCGCCGAACACCTGCACCTCGACGTGCCGCGGAGCGGCGATCAGCTTCTCGATGAGCACGCGGGGATCGCCGAAGGCGGCGGCGGCCTCGCGCGCCGCGGCCTCGAGCGCGAACTCGAAGTCGACGTGGGCGTCGACGCGGCGCATGCCGCGCCCGCCCCCGCCCGCGATCGCCTTGATCAGCACGGGATAGCCGATCTCGTAGGCCTTCTCCTTGAGGAACCTGGGGCTCTGGTTGTCGCCGTGATAGCCGGGGACGATCGGCGCGCCGGCCTTCGCCATCAGCGCCTTGGCCGAGCTTTTCAGGCCCATCGCGCGCATCGCGGCGGGCGGCGGGCCGACGAAGACGATCCCGGCGCGGGCGCAACCCTCGGCGAAATCCGCGTTTTCCGCCAGGAAGCCATAGCCGGGGTGCAAGGCGTGCGCGCCGACCCGGACCGCCAGCGCGATGATCGCCTCGGCGTCGAGATAGCCTTCCGCGCCGACGCCGATCTCGTGCGTCTCGTCGGCGAGGCGGGTGAACAGGGCGCCGCGGTCGGCCGGGGTCGCCAGCGCCAGGGTTTTCAGCCCCATTCGGCGCGCGGTCCTGGCGATGCGGCAGGCGATTTCGCCGCGATTGGCGATGAGGACGTTGGCGAACATGACCGCTTCCTCGGGCGACGCGACGACGCCGTTGCCGACCTGCGCGCTCGCGTCAGCCGAGCTTTGCGCGAATCGAGGGCGTCCAGACAGACAACACATAGAAACAGATAGCCAACAAGAGCAGGTGTTGGAAGCCGAGGAGAGTCGAGAACGATTCGCTCAATCCCCCGATGACCGATCCCGCGATGTTCGATCCGAAGGCTTGATCGGGGTCGTCTTCGTCGCGGAACGAGCGGGCGAAGATCACGCCGGCGAAAAACATCGGGCCGAGCGAAAGCAAACAGGGCGCGACGTAGCGCAAGACCACCCCTCCGCCCAGGAACGCATCGAACGGCGTCAGCAGCGCCGCCGCCAGGAAAGCCAACAGCGCCGCGTAATGGGGGGCCAGGCTGACGGACGGCCGCTTGAGAACATACAGGTTGGCGGCGAGGATCAACAAGAGCGCGGTGAGGAACACCGCCGAATTGACCAGCCACGTGCTGCCGAACAGCAGCGCCATCTGCACGACCGCCTTGGTTTCGAGAAGCATGAAAGCCGCGCCGAGGAAGAACATGCGGTTGTTGATCCGCAGGCGGCCCTTGGGCATGAAGAGGTAGACCATCGCGATCCCGAGCGCGCCCAGCAACGCCATCGAGCGGACGGTCAGGGAGGGGATCAACTTGCCGCTGATATAGAGGAACGGCCAGTCGTCGGTGGTCGAAAGCGCGGGCGCGTCATTGTCGACAATGAGCCGCGTCGGCGCGATTTTCGACCAGCGGTCGCTCTGCCCGGGGGGCGCCGAATCCGAGAGCGCGGAGAACCCGTTCACCGCCAGATTTTCCGGCGGCGCAACGTTCAGCCAGAACGCGCCGTGCTGGCGGAACGAGTTCGGCGATGCGCGAATCACAGCCGGCGATGATGGTGGTGAACCCCGCCGCGTCCGACGATTTCAGCGTTTCCACATACGGCAGCGGCAGGACGATCGGATCGCATCCGAAGACCCGCGCAGCCATCGCGGCGACCCGTTGGACGATCCAACCCTGACGGTAGAAGTTGTACATGACGAAGAGGCCGCCCGGCTTCAGCACCCGACGGACGTCCTCGAAAGCCTGCTCGGTGAAGAGGTAGCTTTCGAGACGGATGTTGGCGTAGCCGCTGTGCAGGATCAGGGAGTCGACCAGCGCGTACACCACCAAGTCGTATTTGCGGTCGGTGGTGCGCAAGAAATGCCGGCCGTCGTCGAGATGACGGATCACTCGGCTGTCTTCATAGGGTTGGTCGGGGTGATAGCGGACGCCGATATCCTGGATCACCGGGTCAATCTCGACCGCATCGACGCTGGTCACGCCGAAGCGCAACGCGTGCGCCAAGTCGTTGCCGGAGCCGGCGCCGATGACCAATTCGTCGTGAAACGGCGGGCCGCCGCTTTGCCGCTCCAGCAAATGAATGAGGGAGTACGACGAACCGCCGTCCTGGAAAGCGACCATCGCCTGGTGGCCGATCGTGTTGACGGTGATCACGCCGGTCGCCGTGTCTCGATCGACGGCGTAGTAGGGCGACCAGCGAACTTCGTGCAGGCCGGACCGATTGGTCGGAATCAAGGTGAAAACCGCCATGATCGCGAGCGCCAGCAGACGCGACCACGACAAGGTTTTGTCCTGATAGAGGAGATAGCCGATGCCGGCGCAAACGATGACGAACCACACCGCCGGCGGCGCCTGGACGAGGGAAAGCGCGGAAAACGCCAAGATGCCGACAAGGCTTCCGCCGATGTTCAGGGAGTAGCCGAGGACCCGGTTCGGATAGGCGTCGAAGGCGCGGCCCAGCACTTGTCCGAGCCCGACGAACATCAGCGCGATCAGAATGAAGAACAACGCGGCGATCGATTCGATCGGGACGACGAATGTGGCGACGTCGGGATTGCGGAATTCGGTGCCAAAAAAGATCTCCTGCGGCGAGGCCTGATGCCCGACATCCACCGCGAGCCCGCCCCAATAGGTGTAGACGACGAGCAGCGCGTGCGCCGCCGCGAAGGTGGCGAGCGCAAGGAGCGGCGTCGCGGCAAGCCAGTTCCAGCGCCGCCTCGCCGCCAAGCAGCCGCAAGACATTCCCAGGAAGCAGGCGATCAGCACGACGTTGGTGAAGAACTGCAGGAAAATGACGTTCGCCGAGAACCAGCGGATGCACGCCAGTTCGAAAAAAAGAACCAGAAACCCGACGAGAAAGAGAGTGAGCCCCTGTCGGCGTTCGTCGATCCGATCGGCCGCATTCTCGCGAGTTTCGTTCATCCGCCCATCTCCGACTGGCTATCGCCGATTTCTTATCGCCACCGAAACCGTCCCCACGGTCCGAGTCGGGCCACGCGTTCACCCGCGTATAGCCGAGAGTCGACGCGGTCGCCAACCCGCCGACGCCGGCCGAACGGCTAGGGATTGCGCCCCGCCGCGACCACGGCGACGGCGCCAAAGGGCGACGGGCGATCATTGCGTTGGCCGCCCCCGGCGTATCGCGCGCCCCTTCGCCGGAACAGGCCGAACTCGCTCGTCGCGGCTCGCCCTAATTGGGCTGCTGGTCGTCGACGCTTTCGGCCGCGCCCGCCAATTTATCGGCGAACAGCGCCAGGGTCTTGGCGTAGACCCGCGCCTGGTTCCACTCCAGGAGAACGGCGAAGTTCGGCTGGTCTTCGTCCCAGCCGGCGCCGCGCTTCCAGCCGTGGCCGCGCAGGAAATTGGCGGTCGAGGCGAGCGCGTCGGCCGGATCGTTGATCAGGTCGGCCCGGCCTTGGCCGTTGAACGCCACCGCGTATTTCAGATAGGACGAGGGCATGAATTGGGTCTGACCGATCTCGCCGGCCCAAGCGCCGTGCATTTGCGAAGGCTCGAGATCGCCGCGTTGCACCACCCTGAGCGCGTCCATCAATTCGGCGCGAAAGCGCTCCGACCGACGGCAATCGTAGGCGAGCGTCGCCAGCGCGCTCAAGGTGTTGAAATCTCCCGTGCCCGCGCCGAAGTCGGTTTCCAACCCCCAGATCGCCACCAGCACCGGTCCCGGCGGCCCGTACCGCTGCTCGATGGCGCGAAACGTCTCGGCGTAGCGTTTGAGCAGGCTCCGGCCTTTCTTGAGCCGGTAGGCGCTGATCATGCGGCCGGAGAATTGCTCGAAACTCTGGCGAAAGGCCCGTTGTCCGCGATCGCGCGAGATCACCGATTCATCGTAGGCGACGTCGGCCAGCGCCGAGGCGATCGCCGAGGAGGCGATCCCTTGGCTCGCCGCATCGCGCTTGAAAGCGACAAGCCAGTCGTCGAACCCCTCGCCGCCTCTTTGGCAATGGGCTGCTTGCGCCGGCTGGGCGCTCGGCGCGGACTGGTCCTCCGGCACCGGCAGGGTCTCCGGCGCCGGCAGATCGTCCGGCGCCGGCGGCGTCTCTTGGATCGACGGGGAGCGCCCCGACGAAAAGCCCGCGGTCGGCGCCGCCGCGCCGGCAAGCAACGCGACGACCAACGCCGTTCCAAAAATGCGGCCAGAACCCATAGATGCTGCGCTCCTCGAAGCGTCGCGCCGGCGGACCCCGAGCCGTTCGCTCGGCCGCGCCAAGCGCGCCGAACACGATACAAGCGCCATCGTGTCCTTGTTATGACCGGGGCCGACAGGCGAAACATCCGCCGCCATCAAGGGCGCCTCGGGTCGCGCCGCCACGGGAGATCATCGCCGGCCGCGGTCCGCCGACGGGCGCGTCCGCGTCCTCACATCCGGAAGACGCCGAAGCGCGTCGGTTCCGCGGGCGCGTTGAGACACGCCGAAAAGGCCAAACTCAATGCGCGGCGGGTTTGCGCCGGCGCGATCACGCCATCGTCCCACAGCCGCGCCGTGGCGAAATAGGGGGAGCCCTCGGCGTCGTAGCGGGCGCGGATCGGCGCCTTGAAGGCCTCCTCCTCTTCGGCCGACCAGGGCTTGCCCTGCCCCTCGATCGCGTCGCGCCGCAGCGTCGCCAGCACGCTTGCGGCCTGTTCGCCGCCCATCACGCTGATGCGCGCGTTCGGCCAAGCAAAGAGAAAGCGCGGGCCGTAGGCGCGCCCGCACATGCCGTAATTGCCGGCGCCGAACGAGCCGCCGACGATCAGCGTGATCTTCGGCACCCGCGCGCAGGCGACCGCGGTCACCAGCTTGGCGCCGTCCTTGGCGATGCCGCCGGCCTCGTAGCGCTGGCCGACCATGAAGCCGGAGATGTTCTGCAGGAACAGCAGCGGAATGGCGCGCTGCGCGCAGAGCTCGACGAAATGCGCGCCCTTCAGCGCGCTGTCGGAAAACAGCACCCCGTTGTTGGCGACGACGCCGATCAGCATGCCCGAGAGACGTGCGAAGCCGGTGATCAGCGTCGTTCCGTAGCGCGCCTTGAAGTCGTCGAACTCGGACCCGTCGACGAGGCGCGCAATGATCTCGTGGGCGTCGTACTGCTGACGCAGATCGACGGGAACGATGGCCTCGAGATCCTCGATCGGATAGAGCGGTTCGGCCGGCGCGACGACGTCGTGGGCGGTCTTGGCGGAGCGGTTGAGATTGGCGATGGCGCGGCGCGCCAAGGCGAGCGCGTGGGCGTCGTCGCGCGCCATCGCGTCGGCGACGCCGGAGACGCGGGTGTGCAAGTCGGCGCCGCCGAGATCCTCCGCCGAAACGGTCTCTCCCGTCGCCGCCTTCACCAACGGCGGGCCGGCGAGAAAGATGGTGCCTTGCTTCTCGACGATGATCGTCTCGTCCGACATCGCGGGAACATAGGCGCCGCCCGCCGTGCACGAGCCCATGACCACCGCGACTTGCGCAATTCCCGCCGCCGACATGCGCGCCTGGTTGTAGAAGATGCGGCCGAAATGCTCGCGGTCGGGAAAAACCTCGGATTGATGCGGCAAATTCGCGCCGCCGGAATCGACGAGATAGACGCAGGGCAGCGCGTTCTCCCAGGCGATTTCCTGGGCGCGCAGATGCTTCTTCACCGTCATCGGATAATAGGCGCCGCCCTTGATGGTCGGATCGTTGGCGACGATCATCGCCTCGCGGCCGTGGATGCGCCCGATCCCGGCGACCATCCCGGCGCCGTGAACGTCGCCCTCGTACATGCCGCAGGCGGCCAGCGCGCCGATTTCGAGAAAGGGCGAGCCCGGGTCGATCAGCCGGGCGACGCGCTCGCGCGCCATGAGCTTGCCGCGCGCGACGTGGCGCTCGCGCGCCTTCGGCGACGCCCCCTTCGGCGGCGAGGCGTCGGCGCTCGCCCAGTTCCGCGAGCAGCCGCCGCCACGCGGCTCGGTTGGATTCGTCGGTCGCGGCGCCGGGCCGCGGGGCGCTGGCGATCACCGCCATGGGTTGCCTCTCCGATCTCGTCTGGGTTGTTTGCGGCCGCAAGACTACTCTATTCCAGCGCCGCCTTGGCAATGTCGCGCGAAGCCCGCGCAAGCGAGATCGGCGGCGGCGCGACCGGCCGGGTGTCGTGAATTCTGGCGTAGTCGATATGGCGCATGCCGCTCTCGTCGAGGCTATGAATGTCGACGAATTCGTGGCCCGGCCGCAGGTCCTGCGCGGTGAAGGTGTGCCGCGCGTGGACGGTTTGGGCCGAGGTTTCGTCGAAGCCGCGGATGATGACGACGAAATTCGTCTCGCTGGCGAGAAGCTCGCTCTCGCTCATGCTGGCGAGCGGGCTGTCGGCGTCGATGGGATGGAACAGCGTCCAACTCAGCGCGAAGACCGGGTTCTCGGACTTGGCGAGCCGCAGCGGCTGAAAGCCGACGAAGCGGCGCCCCTCCGCGTCCGTCGTCGCGCGCAGCATCCACAATTTGGCGGTGGCCTCGCTGATGAGGGCGGTGCGCGCGTTGGCGAGGCGGAAGATCAGCGTCGGCGCGCCGTCGTGGTTGGCGATGACCGGGTTCCTGGCGAATATGAGCCGCGCCCGCGGCCGCGAGAAGCGCGCGAACACCAGCCCGGTCATCACCGCGAACATCACCAGGCCGATGAAGTTCTCGCCCGTCGCGACGATATGCCCGTACATCGTCTGCGGGTGCATGTCGCCGTAGCCGACGGTCGAGGTCGTCTCGACGCTGAAGAAGAAGAGATCGGAGAGGCTGCCCGGCCTTGCGTTGGCGATCGGCTCGTCGCCGGCGGCGTAAACGACGGCGAAAGCGAGATTGACCGCGACGAACGCCGCGGCGAGAGCGCCGAAAAAGGTCGGCCAGTTCACCGTCATGGCGTTGTGGTAGAAATCGCTCCACGGCGCGCGCTCGAGGCCGTCGGCGACGATCCTTCGCCCGCCGAGCGAGCGCAGGCGCGCGGCTAGACGGAATCGTATTTTTCGATGCGCCACGGTTCGGCCTCGGCGTCCGCGATCCACGCCTTCCACGCCGGCAGCGCCATGACCGCGTCCATATATGCGCGGCTCACGGGCGAAACGGGAACGTCGTAGATGTGTAAGCGATTGACGACGGGCGCGAACATCGCGTCGGCGGCGCTGAACCTGCCGAACAGGAACGGCCCCGCCTTGCCGAAGTTCTGGCGCGCCTGCGCCCAGGCCGCCTCGATGCGCGCGATGTCGGCCTCGACCGCCTCGGTCAGCGCGATTTTGCGCACCGGCCGACGGAACTGGGTCGGACAGTGTTGGCGCAGCGCCTGAAAGCCGGCGTGCATTTCGCTGCATAGCGAGCGCGCGTACGCACGCGCGGCCTTGCCGCGCGGCCAGATCGCCTTGTGCGGGTGGGTCTCGGCGACATATTCGACGATCGCCAGCGATTCCCATACCGTGATCGCGCCGTCGCGCAAGGCGGGGCACTTGCCGGTCGGCGAATGTTCGAGAATCAGCCCCCGCGTTTCCGGCAGATCGAGAGGGATGACAATCTCCTCGAACGGAATCTTGAAATGGGCGAGCAGAATCCACGGCCTCAGCGACCAGGACGAATAGGCCTTGTTGGCGATGACGAGCTTCAGCGGCGCCGGCACTGCTCCCCTCCTCTGACGCTTTCCCCGATCAATCGGCGGGCGGAGGGGCGGTGTCAAGGGAGGGCGGGCGTTCTCGCGGGCAACCTCCACGCCTTGACCGCGCCGCCCATGCGCCCCATGACGCGCTCCATGAACGCCGCGCCCGAGCCCGCCGATTCGCCCCCGACCCTCGAATGCGTGATCCTGGCGCTCGCCGCCCAGGCGCGCCCCGGGCGCACGATCTGTCCGACCGACGCCGCCGAAGCCTTCGCCGCCGCGCGCGGCGAGGGGAAACTCGGCTGGCGCGCCCATCTGCAGAGCGTGCGCACGACCGCGGTGCGCCTCGCCGACGCCGGCCGCCTCGTCATCTACCGCAAGGGCAAGCCGGTCGATCCGCACGACTTTCGTGGCGTCTATCGCCTGGGCGCGCCCAACAGCGAGTGAGGCGGCGCGCTCACGGCCCGGGAAACCAGTCGTCGATCCGCCCGCTCAGGCGGTAGGCGGCGAGGCCGATCCATTCGTGCACGGCCAGATCGAACAGGGCGAGGCCGCGCGCCGGATCGAGGTTCAGCCGCCAATCGCGCCCGTCGCCGAACGTGCGGTAGTCGACGGGGAAGGCGCGAACCGAGAACCCCACCTTGGCGAACAGCGCCATCGCGCGCGGCATGTGATAGGCCGAGGTGACGATGAGCCAGAGTTCAGCCGGCTTCGGATGCGTAAGCGCCGCGGTGAAGCGGGCGTTCTCGTCGGTGTTGCGCGACTTGTCCTCGATGGCGATGCGCGCCGGATCGACGCCGAGCGCGACGAGGAGCTTGCGTCCCTCCAGCGCCTCGGTCGAATACGAATCCACGAGCGAGGCGCTGCCGCCGGTGTAGACGAGGCGCGCCTCGGGGTAGCGCCGCGCCAGGATCGCCGCCTCGGTCAGGCGCGGGCCGCCGTCGGCGAAAACGGTCTGGCCGCGCGCCGCGCTGATCTCGTCGTCGATCGCCCCGCCCAGGATGATAATTCCGTAGGGCGCGGGCATGTCGGGGGGAGGTTGAGGGAACCGGTCCTCGAGCGGCGCGATCATGAGCGCGCCGACCGGCGCGACGCTGGCCAAAAGCAGCGCCCCCGCGCAGCCGAGCGCCAGCCGGCGCGGAAAACCCGCCCCGCGGGGAACGAGCCAGGCGCCCAGGAGCGCGCCGGCCGTCAGCAAGGTGATCGGCGCCGCGGCGATCCAAAGCAATTTCGAAGCGAGGAAGAACATCGGTCGTTAAATTCCGCGCTGGCCTCGCGATGCCACGAGGTCGACGGCGGGCGTCGTCCGCCGCGCCCCATCCGCCTCCAGCCATAGCCGGCGCGCCTTAACCAATCGTTGGAACGCGGGCTCGGGCGGCATAAGGGCGTAGGCGCGACGACGCCCGGAGTATCAAGCTCGCGGCTGGCCAGGAGGTTTCCACTTGTCATTCAATCTTGTTTATCGTTTTAGAGACAACATGACTTGGCGGAAGCGGCCGCGAGCGTTCTTGTCCGTGGCTGCGGCTTCGCCTAGCGTGGCGAGGAAGTGAGGTCCCGATGCCCTTCAGCCCCACCGTGATCGACGCGATCGGCCATACGCCGTTGATCAAGCTCAAGGCGGCCTCCGAGGCGACCGGCTGCGCCATTCTGGGCAAGGCCGAGTTCATGAACCCCGGCGGTTCGGTCAAGGATCGCGCCGCGCTGGCGATCATCCGCGACGCGATGGCGCGCGGGGCGCTGAAGCCCGGCGGCGTCATCGTCGAGGGCACCGCCGGCAACACCGGCATCGGCATCGGCATGGTCGCCTCGGCCTTGGGATTTCGCAGCGTCATCGTCATTCCCGACACCCAGGCGCAGGAAAAGAAAGATATGCTCCGTCTTGTCGGGGCCGAGCTCGTCGAGGTGCCCGCAGTCCCTTATTCCAACCCCAACAATTACGTTAAATACTCCGGGCGACTGGCTGATATTCTGGCCAAATCCGAGCCAAATGGAGCGGTTTGGGCGAACCAGTTCGACAACGTCGCCAACCGCCGCGGCCATTACGAGACGACCGGACCGGAGATTTACGCCGACACCGAGGGGCGCATCGACGGCTTCGTCAGCGCGGTCGGCTCCGGGGGCACGCTGGCGGGCGTCGGTATGGCGCTGAAAGAGCGCAATCCCCGCATCAAGATCGCGCTCGCCGATCCCTTCGGCGCGGCGCTGTACGCCTATTACACCGAGGGCGTGCTGAAGAGCGAGGGCAGTTCGATCACCGAGGGCATCGGCCAGGGGCGCATCACCGCCAATCTCGAAGGCGCGCCGGTGGATCTCGCCTATCGAATCCCCGACGAGGACGCGGTGCGGATCGTTTTCGATCTCGTCGAACGCGAAGGCCTGTTGCTCGGCGGCTCCTCGGGGGTCAACATCGCCGGCGCGATCCGGCTCGCGCGCGACCTCGGTCCCGGCCACACCATCGTCACGTTGCTCTGCGATTCGGGGGCCCGTTACGCCTCGAAATTGTTCAACGCCGCGTTTCTGCGCTCCAAGAACCTCCCCGTCCCTTCCTGGCTCGAACGTCGCGCCAGCGCTCCGGAGGCCTTCGTCTGAAATGACCGAACCGCTGTTCCGCGAAGATTCCTATTGGCGCGAGGTCGAGGCGCGTGTGCTCGCCGCCGGGCCCGACCGGATCGTCCTCGACGCCACGGTCTTTTATCCGCGCGGCGGCGGGCAGTCGGGCGATCGCGGCTGCTTCCTCCTCACCGACGGCGCCTCGATCGAGATTGTCGACACCGTATACGACGCCGACCGGCGCACGATCCTGCACCTGCCGGCGGAGGGAGCCAAGCTGCCGGCCGCCGGCGAGAGCCTCGTGGCGCGGCTCGATTGGGACGTGCGCTTGGCGCGCATGCGCGCCCACAGCGCGTTGCACTTGCTGACCGCCGTGCTGCCCTATCCCGTCACCGGCGGCTCGGTCGGCGACGGCGAAGGCCGGCTCGACTTCGATTCCGGCGAGGCCGCTCTCGACAAGGCCGACATCGAGCGGCGGCTCAACGACTTGATCGCCAGGGACGCCGAAATCAGGACGCGCTGGATCGACGACGACGAGCTCGCCGCCAATCCCGGCCTCGTCAAGACCATGTCGGTCAAGCCGCCGACCGGCGCCGGCCGCGTCCGGCTCGTCGAGATCGTCGGTCTCGACCTGCAGCCCTGCGGGGGCACCCACGTCGCCCGCACCGGCGAAATCGGCCGCGCGCGGGTCACCGGCATCGAAAAGAAGGGCAAGATCAACCGGCGCGTTCGCATCGCGCTCGAGGAGGCCAGCGCTTAGCGTCGCGCCGCGGTTCCTGCTAAAGAGGGCGCGTCGCGGCGCTTCGCAGGGACCCCTTCCATGGCTCGAGAGAATTTTGTTTCCACCGAATGGCTCGCCGCCCATCTCGGCGAACCCGGAATCGGGATCATCGACGCCTCCTGGCACCTGCCGCCGACAGGGCGCAACGGGGCGGCCGAATTCCGCCTCGAGCACATTCCCGGCGCGGTTTTTTTCGACATCGACGTGATCGCGGACACCTCGACCAGCCTGCCGCACATGCTGCCCGACCCGCTGAAATTCGCGCAGGAAATGAGCGCGCTGGGCCTCGGCGACGGGATGAGTTTCGTCGTCTACGACACCCACGGGCTGTTCGCCGCGGCGCGCGTGTGGTGGATGTTGCGCGCCTACGGCGTCGACGACGTGAGGATTCTCGACGGCGGCTTGCCCAAATGGCTTCGCGAGAGCCGGCCGATCGAACAGGGCGAAGCCCACCCGCAATTCCGACATTTCACCCCGCGCCTCGACCATGGCGTCGTCGCCTCGATCGACGACGTGCGCAAGGCCCTGGCGAAAGGCTCGGCCCAGATCGTCGACGCGCGGCCGGCCGATCGTTTCGAGGGCCGCGCTCCCGAGCCGCGCCCTGGCCTGCGCAGCGGCCACATGCCGGGCGCCTTCAACCTGCCGTTCGTCGACATCGTCGAGCACGGACATTTGAAATCGAGCGAGGCGCTTGCGGGCGCCTTCGCCGAACACGGCGTCGATCTCAAGCAGCCGATCATCACCACTTGCGGTTCGGGCGTGAGCGCCGCGATGCTCGCGCTGGCGGTCGAAGAGGCGGGCGGACGCGTCGCCGGGCTCTACGACGGCTCGTGGGCCGAATGGGGCGGTCGCGACGATTGCCCGGCGGCGACCGGGCCGGCCTGAGCGCGCCGGGTCGAGCGGGCGAGTTCGGGGAAAGCGGTAATGATCACGCTCTACAAGTTCGGCCCCTATTTCGGCCTGCCTGATCCCAGTCCGTTCGTGATGAAGGCGGAGATGCTGCTCAAGCTCGCCGGCCTTCCCTACGAGGTCGACCTCAAGGGCTTCGCCAAGGCCCCCAAGGGCAAGCTGCCCTATATCCGCGACGAGGGCGAGACGATCGCCGACTTCGACCTTCATCCGTCTCCACCTCGAGCGCAAATACGGCGTCGACTTCGATTCCGGCCTGAGCGCCGCCGAGAAGGGCGTCGCCTGGGCGATCGAGAAGATGTGCGAGGACCATCTCTACTGGATCGTCGTCGACGCGCGCTGGTCCGACGACGACAATTTCGCCCGCGGCCCGGCGAAATTCTTCGACGCCGCTCCCGCGCCGATCCGCCCCCTGGTCAAGGCCTTTATCCGGCGCGGGCTCAAACGCTCGCTGCGCGGCCATGGCCTCGGGCGCCATAGCGCCAGCGAAATCGCCGAACTCGGGCGCCGCGATCTCGGCGCGCTGGCGGCGATCCTCGGCGACAAGGCTTTCCTGTTCGGCGCGGCGCCATGCGGCGCGGACGCGACCGTCGGCGCCTTCGTCACGGCCTGCCTGGCCAAGGTCTTCCTCACGCCGGTGCGCGAGGCGGCCGAAGCGCAGGCCAACCTCGTCGCCTATTCGCAGCGCATGCTGAAGCGCTATTATCCCGATTTCGCCGCATAGGCGGGCGGACGCCGGCCGCCCTCGGCTGGGATTGGCGGACGCGCGAACGGCCGCTCCGCGTCGCGGCAGGAAGCCTGATTTCCGTCGCCTGAACGGAGTCCCGACGATCGCCCGCGGGGCGCGGCGCCGACGCCCCGGCGATATCGCTGTCTTGCAAAGCTAATTTGCCGTGAGCCGAGACGCATTGTCGCATTCGTCAGGCGCCGGAAGCGAGGCCGCTTGCGCCACTGATATATTAGTATTAAAGCTTACGAGGGTTTTCCCCGGGGGAACGGATCCGTGGCGGCGGCTCGGCGAATGAAGAGCGATGGGGTCGCGACGATCAAAGTGCGCTCGGCGACGACCGCGGCGCGCGTCTACGCGGCGCTCCACGCCGACATCATCGCCATGCGCCTGCCGCCCGGGGCGACGCTGGTGGAGAAGGACCTTTGTCGAACCTTTGGCGTCAGCCGGACGCCGGTGCGCGAGGCCCTGCTTCGCCTGGCCGAGGAAAACTTGGTCGACATCTACGCTCAGATTGGCACGTTCGTTTCGCGCATCGCCGCCCCGGCCGTGCGCGACGCCATGGCGATGCGTCAGGCGTTGGAGTCGGTGACGGCGAAGCACGCCGCGCTCAACGCGGATCCGACCGCCGTCAGGGCGTTGCGCCGCCTGATCGCAACGCAAAGAGAGTGCGCGGCGGCCAAAGCTTTGGATGAATTTCACGCCGCCGACGAAGCGCTGCATCAGGCGATCGCCGAGATCGCCGGCCATCCCAACTTCTGGCGGGTCATCAAGCGGGAGAAGGCGCAGATCGATCGTTTCCGTCTGCTCACCTTGCCGATCCCGGATCGCCCCGCGCGCGTCGTCGCCGAGCACAATGCGATCGTCGAGGCGATTGCCGAGCGCAACCCGCCGGCGGCCGAAGCGGCGATGCGCTCCCACCTCGACAGCGTGTTGCCGGTCTTCGACGAGATTCGCAGCGCCCACCCCGACTTTTTCGAACCCGAGCCGGAAGCGGCGCCGTCGCGCCGCGTCGCGAGATGACAAAGGAAACGCCGATGTTGAACGACGATCGCCTTTTCCCCGCCGAACCCGCGACCCGCGCCATCGCGCGGCGACTGTTCCGCGAAGTGCGCGACCTGCCGATCCTATCGCCGCACGGCCACACTGATCCGCGCTGGTTCGCCGAAAACCAACCCTTCCCCGATCCGGCGCAACTCTTCGTGACGCCGGATCATTACGTCTTTCGAGCAATACGTAACGTCAGCAAAAAAAACATA
>CAVWKL010000131.1:0-14031 GCA_963755075.1 uncultured Alphaproteobacteria bacterium | reverse complement strand
GAGCGTGATCGTGCCGCGCGATGAGCACGATCCCCATTTGCGAGTCATCCGTTGCACGCGGACGAGCCGAGGCGACACCTTAAGCTTGCCAGCCCAGAATGTCGCCCGCTCACGCAATTGCGCGATGTCGCGTTCGTGCTTGCGCATGACCTGCGCTATCTCGTAGCCAGATCGACGATCAGGTCGACGATCCGCGAGCGCTCGTCTTTCAACGATAGCAGCGGACGATAAAGCGCTGCGCGCAACCGTCTCTGTTCGTCCGGGTTGACAGACGCGTTCGGGAATCGTGCCATCAGCGCGTCCGCATCGCGTGCGATGTCCATTGGCTCAATCCCGGCGCCCTTGAGCGCGGGCTCATTTCGCAGAAGCCAATAGACCGAGAACGCCCTGGCCGAGAGTCCGCTGTCCTTTGCCGCCTTCGAGGCGGTGTCGCGCTCAGCCGCCAATGCCGCTAGCATGTCCATTGCGGCCAGCCCGGTGGTGTTCCGACTCTCAAGGTCTTTGAGGATTCGCTCCGCCCGCTCCTTCAAGGGTTGCAGAACCGGCGCGGCGGCAGCGTCGTCGTCGATTTCTTTCTGAAGGCCACGAACCAGGTTGAAGACTTTGCCCTCGTCGCTGCCCTTCTCGTCTCTCAATGCCTCCAAGGTCTTCACGTCGAAGGTGACGCTCTTGGTCAGGCGGCCAAGGCCCTCTTGCGTCGCACTCTCTTCGATGAGGCGCCGCGTCTTGTAGGCGAGATCTGCGACAAATCCGACCTTCTCGGCATAGGCGTTACGTACCGCGGCATAGAGCTGGGTCAGGCGCTTATAGGTGCCGATGTGATCGACGAGTTCCTTAGACGGGGACAGAATTTCCCAAAGATTTTCGATGTCCTTGAACGCCTCAAAGAACGCCTTCCGCGGCTCCGGCTCAAGGAAGCGCCCATAGACGAGCCGCTCCAGTCGCTCGTCGGCGTCGCCGCCTTCGCCGGCATCGAGGTAGTCGGCCGCTGCCCTGGCGATCTTTTCGAGGAAGTCGCGCATCAGCAGATCGAGGTCCTCGATCAAGCCGCTCACATCCGACGAATCGAATTGAAGCGCCTTCTTCAATTCCCGCAGCACACCCACAAAATCGACAATCAGGCCGACCTTCTTTTGCACGTCCTCCTTATCGACGTAGGGCCGATTCACGCGTGCGATCGCTTGAAGCAAGACGTGATCGCGCATGGGCTTGTCGAGATACATGCAATAGAGCAACGGCGCGTCATAGCCGGTCAGCAATTTATCGGTGACGATTAAGATCTTCGGATTGCTCTCGTCCTTGGTGAAAAGGAAACGGACATCCTTTTCGCGCTCTTCGGTCAATTGCAACTCGGCGACAAGCGGGCGATCGACAACGTCCGCAGCGCTTTCGGTATAGACCGCCTCCGTCCATTCCGGCGGGAGCAATTTGTCGAGCGCGCGCTTGTACTTCGCGCAGGCCTCACGATCGACCGCGACGACGAACGCCTTGTAGTGCAGCGGCAGAACGTTTTCCCGAAAGTGCTCGGCGATGAAGCTCGCAACATTGGCGACGCGCTCGTCGGCCTTGAGGAAGGTGCGTAGGCCGATCGCCCGATCGAGGACTTTGTTCAGTTCCTCGATGTCGGTTACGTCCTCCGCGCCCGCGAGGGCGAAGAATTCCTTGTCCAGGCGATCCGACGGCACCGTCATCGTGCTCGGCGCCAACACGTGCTTGATCGGCAGCGTGGTTTCGTCGGCGATCGATTCCTTGATCGAATACTTGTCGAGATAGCCGGCCTCGTCCTCCGCGCCGAAAATCTTGAACGTCCCGCGGCCCTGCTCGGTTTCGGCGATCGGGGTGCCGGTGAAGCCGATGATTGTCGCGTTCGGGATCGACGCCATGAGATAAGTGCCGAGGTCCTTGGCGACGGAGCGATGCGCTTCGTCGATGAATACGTAGATGTTGTCGCGGGTCGAGAATCCGTCTTGATCGCCTCGAACTTGTGGATCATCGCGATCACCAGGCCGCGAAAATCCGTATCGAGAATTTCTTGCAGTTCGGCCTTGGTGTTGGCGCGCCGGGTCGCGATATCCTGCTTCTGCATTTCGCCGAGCAAGCGCTCGACCCAGCCCTTCAGTTGCCCTTCAAGCTCGGTGCGATCGACGACGAGGATCACCGTCGCGTTTTGAAACTGATCCTTCCGTTCGAGGATCAGCTTGGCGGCGGTGAGCAGCGTGAAGGTCTTACCGGAGCCCTGCGTGTGCCAGACGAGGCCGCGCGTCTTCTTCGGGTCAGCGCAGCGCGCAACGACTGCGTCGATGGCCCGGCGCTGATGCTGGCGCAAAATGGACTTTCGCGTCTCGCTGTCTTTCACATAGAACAGAATCCAATGTTGTAACGTGCGCAGAAAGTCCGTGCGCTCGAAGAACGCCTGCACGGCGAAGCGATAAGCTTCGTCCGGCGTCTGCTTCCAGCGCGCCATGTCGCGACGCGTGGCGTTCCAAGTGACGCCGTACCAATAGTCGAGAAGGTGCGTGACGTTGAAAATCTGCGGCGCGCCGACCAGTTCCGGCGTTTCGAGTTCGTAGCGGCGGAGCTGCTTGATTCCGCGCTCGATGGCGTCGCCGTCCTTCGGGTTCTTGTGCTCGACGATGCACACCGGCACGCCGTTGACGACGAACATGACGTCGGCCCGATTGCCCTTGCGCGCGGGCGGCTTCAGCGCCCATTCCCAAGAGACGTGAAAGACGTTGGCCTCCATATTCTCGAAGTCGATGAGCTTTACGTTCCGATGGCGTTTGTCCGTCTCGTCGTACCAGCCGTTCTCACCGCGCAGCCATGTCAGCATCTGGCGGTTGCCTTCGACGGTCGCCGGGATCGCGTCGAGCGTCTCGATGATCGAGCGCGCCGCGTCGGCCGAGAGCCACGGGTTGAATTCCAGCAGCTTCGCTTCGAGTTCGTCGCGCAGCAGCATGCCGGCCTCGCCGCCGCGCTTCTGCTTGGCGACCTCCGGTGTGAGCGGCGTCCAGCCGATCTCGGCGGCGTGCTTCACCATCGGGAACTGCACGGTCCCGGCCTCGGAGATGGAGAGTTGCGACAATCTCCTTGATCCTTCTGAGAATTTGTATCTCACCTATTGATCATTGCCGACCTAGCGTCTCAGTTGTGACAGAGAATGAGACGCTAGCGCATCGCCTGCTAACGAATGAGACTCTACGAAAACACCGTTCGGCCCTCGGCGATGTTGATCAACTCGGGAAACGCGTAGATTGCCGGGTTAGGCCCAGACCCTTCGAAAAGGGCCCGTAAGACGCCCTGGTCGCGTAGCACGCGAAGAAACCGTAAGGCAGTCGGGCGCGGAATCCGCGATTCTTGGACGAAATGCGAGCTGGCGAATATCGGCTGAGCGAACAGGAATTCGACCGCGCTGGCGGCGTGCTCTGAATGGGTGGCTTTGGCCACCCGCATAAGCATTTGGCGGTGCAGCTCGACGATCGCCTGCGCTTTGGACTGATTCTCCGCCGCCTGATTGATCAATCCGGCGAGGAAGAACTCGCACCACTCCGTCCAGGCGCCGTCGCGTGAAATTGCTCGCAATGCCTCGACGTATTCATCCCGCCGCGCCTCCAGATAGCCGCTCATGTAGAAACTCGGGGAGCCGAGCAATTTCCGTTCGAACAGGAAGAGCGGGATGATCATTCGCCCCAGACGGCCGTTGCCGTCCTTGAAGGGATGGAGCGACTCGAACTCGGCATGAACGATCGCAAGCTGCACCAGGGGATCGAGTTCCCGCACTTTGCTGAGGTAGTTCGACCAGGCGTCCATGCCGGATTGAAGCTGCGATTGCGGGATCGGAACGAACGAAGCGTTTTCGACCATGCAACCCGGCGAGCCGATCCAGTTCTGTTCGGACCGATAGGCGCCAGGCGTTTTGTCGCGGCCGCGCACGCCACGCATCAGCACGGCGTGAACCTCCTTCAGCAGAGCCTGGGAGAGTGGCCTTTCGCCAAGCGCCTTCTCGGCTACGCGCAATGCGGTGCGGTAGTTGCGAATTTCCTCGGCGTCATCTCGCTTGGGCTGCCCTAAATCGCGGCCGGCGCCGGCCTCGATCTGAAGGACTTCGCCCATTGTGACGACCGTGCCCTCGATCTTCGACGATAGAACCGCCTCTTGCGTCGTCAGCGGCGAAAGCAGGACCGCGGGATTGGGTATCGAGGCGACGAGCCCGTCGTAGCGCGCCAGCGCGGCGTTGGCCCGCCCGATCAAGGGGACGAGTTCGGGGCCAATCGATGTTGGCGGGTGGGAATGCGTTGAGATGGTAGCGAACCGGTCCGCTCATGCCGATGCCTCCCCATTTCTCGGCACCATGTGGACGGTGAGGGACCCGCTGATGCTTGCGTTCGTCATGTCGCGTCCGTGTGGCGATGGGCCGGCAGGTCCGAAACGATGATCTGCTGCGTCTGCTCGTCGAAGGTGTAATAGATTCTGAGGCACCGGACCGGATCGCGAGTGTTCCCGCCGTTCTTGACGTGCCAGTCCGCAGAGAGGCTGCGACCATTCCAATCGAAGTCGTAAGCGTCGCTACCGCAATTGGCATTCCTGACGCCCTCTTCGATGGGAACATCGCGAAGCGAGCCGTCGCCGCCGCCAACACGAGCGCTCCGGCAATCTTTGGCGAGCCAGAAGAGGCACCGAGCCGCGAGTGCCGCGTCCTCAAAACGCGCCTTTTTGATTCCGCGACGCGCCGCCGCCGTCAGGACTAGGAGACCGGCGAGATTCTCGTCGCACCAGTCCGGCAGTTCCTCCCACGCCTGCGGGAACTCAATTTGCGAGTTGGGGTCGACGCCTCTTGAGCTCAGTAGGTCGGTAAGCGCTTGAATCCGATATACCGCGCTCTTGGCCTGCTGTTCAGCCAGTTCCGCACGGCGGCGCTCCTTTTCGGACTCTTCGACGTAATAGTCCTGTTCGGAGATCAACCGCTCGACGTCTTTTTGCAGCGCCGAAAGCCGAGTTTGCGCCGCTTCGAGTTTGTCGGAGTTGCTTGCGCCCTCGTTTCGCAGAATCTCCTGCCGCAGAGCCAAGCTGGCGTCTCGGATCGAGGCGAAGGCGAGGACGTCCCGCCCGAGCTTGGCCGTCCTGAGGCTTTCTTCTGCCGCAAGCTGGCGCATCCAGAGCTGGCAGCGTTGCGCGCCCTCGGGAGTGTCGATCTGATTCGCCAGAACGAGGCGATGCAAATAGGGGTCCGAACCTTCGTCGAAGCCGGGCATGTAAACGCGGGCCGCGCCGCCGAACACCGAACGGAACTTGCCGAAGCGCTCCGTCAAGGCCCACGTAACGGCTGGCGTCACGACAGCGACGTGCGCAAGGCCCAACATCGCGCGGCTCAGCGCGTCGGGATTCAGCGTCGGATGCGCGCTGTCCGCGTCGTCGGGCAGTGTGACGACGAATGTGGGCAAAGCGCGCTCGGGATCGACCAGATGCGCAATCAGCTCGCGCGCTGCATCTTCCGTGTCGACAAATGTCGGTTCTGGAAAGAGAGGATATCGTCCGCGCATGAGCGCGCAGGTCGTGGCGACCTGTTGCACAAATCCGGGCGTATGCGGCTCAATATAGAGACTGTCCTCGGGCGTGCTGACGAGAAGTCGGGCGCTGAATCTCGCCGGCTCGCTCGGAAGGTGGCCGATGACGACTTCGGTCGTCCATACCCTCTCGGGAACCGACTTGTCCGGATCGTCGGCGCGAATGGCCCAAATGTCGCAACCATCGGTCTTGATGGTTGCGCAGCTGCTATTTCTGCCGCCAGAAAAATAGTCGAAACTCTCAAGCTGCCGGGCTGCCGGAGGAAGATGCCCTCCGCAGCGCTTCTGCACCCATTTCAGAACTTCTTCAATCGCGGCCCGCGCCGCCTGATTGGCGGAATCAGCCCGCAGGGCGCCAGCGACGCGCAAGATTTCATGTTCACGCACAACGCGCGACATTTGTCGCGATAGGGGCGACAGGGCTTCCCGCATTGTCGTGCTCATGCCGCCGTCTCCTTGACGTGACATCGCGCATCGGCAGCGAAATCCTCAGAATCCCCTCTGACGGCGTCACAATAGAGCCGCGCGAGTTCGATGGCGATCCGCCGCAGATCGGACTCGAGGAGGGTGATCTCGCCCGTCCAAACGCATTCGCGATCCCTGAACTCGGCGCATTTGAAGGTGAAGCCGAGGAGCGTGCGGTCGGCACCGCGTCCTTGCGAATGAAACGGCTCAACGTTGCGGGCGTCGCCATGCGCGACTGCGTCTCTCAGGTTCTTCAGGAAACGAAGCGCGTTGTGGTCATCGAAGCCACGCGCCTCCGGGATGGCGACCTTCTCGACGACGCGCGGCGTGAGCGGGATACGCCACGGCTCCGCGTGGACGAGCTGCCGCTTCAACTCCTCGGCCAATTCCGACGCCTTGTCGTCGCCAAACGTCTGCCTCGCATCCTTGCCGATGCGCACATGCTGGAGAACCCAGCAGAGAACGCTGGAGAACAGGGCGAAAGTCTCGGTGACGTTGAAGTCCGGATGACGCGGCGCTTCGAGCATCCGCCGCAGCCTCTCGACGATAGCCCATTCGACGTGTTCGCGACGAATTTCGGTCATGCGGCCCTCGCCCCGGACGCGGAGGAAAGCGCCGAAAGGTCGAGGTCGGCGACGCGAATTTCGCCGATCATCAGCTTGTGCAGCAGGGCCTTGAACAGGTCTTCGAGAACCGCGCGCTTGCGCATGTGCAGGTCGATCTTGCGGTCGATGGCGTCGAGAATGGCGACGATTTCGCATTGTTCATCGAGCGTTGGAACGGGAACGGGCCACGGGTTCAGAAATTGGATATTGATATTTTTCTGGGTTCCCTTAGGCGCTCGCCGATCCATCTCGCGCTGTTGCGTTTGCAAGAAATACTCGAGGAAGGCATTGTCAACGCCAGCGATTGGCGTAATGGCGACAAGACTGTCTGGACACGCGCTGGCGAACTGAAGAATTCCCGTGTAGCCAATGTTCGCCGCGATAGTGATCAGGATTGTGCCGGCCGGGAACACACGGCTGATCGCAACGCCATCATCGTTGAGGCTTTGCGAGAACGCCCTAATGCGCCCAGCCGAACGAACGACATCGCCGGTCTGCACAAACGGCGTTGACCCGCCGTAAAAGCGGGGCTCGTTTCGAGGTCGATGGAGAAACCGCCCTCGCTCGATCGCAGCAACTTCGGAGAGTGGTAATACATCCCAACTCTCCGGAACACGCCCGATCTCGGTCTCCTTCTGCGCCTCCCCGTGCAGTCCGTGCGTGAACAGCTCGCGCATCGCCGACCGCTTAAACTCGGCGGTCGTATCGAGAAGCCGCCTCTCCGCGAGAATCGCGCTTTGAGCTAAGTCCAAGACTGACGCGATGGCGTCGCATTCCTCGTGTTTTCCAGGAACCAATATCGAGATGTTCTCGACGTCGTCGAGATTCAGCGTCATCGTGCCGTGTGCCGAGGGCACAATACGGGACATCAGCCGATCTTTTGCGTGATACACTGCGGAACGTATGAACGAGCCAGATAGCGCAGTCCGAGAAACCAGCGCCTTAATATCTTGATTGAAAGCCATCGGCCGGTTGGCGACCGAGATTGGCAAGTCCTTGGCTAACCCCATTCCGCGGACAAGTAGGAAAACTGCGCCGGTCGGCGCAAGGCGGCATGCGGCTCTGAGTCCCTCTGGACTGATGTGGTCTATGCTGTCGCTGAGTGTCGGAGCCTTGAGGTCCTTCCCTGATACCCAAGGAATATCGCCTTGCCAGAAACTGGGCTCGGACTTGCTGGGTGTCCCTCCGCTCCAGATGTGGCAGAGTGAGCCGATCGTCTTTTCCTCCCATCCATCGGGAATTGTCTTGTGATCCTCTTCAGCGAGCGCGTGCATCAGCCCCTCCCGCGAAGAGCTTTGCGAGTGAAACTGAAATTTGATGGGCTTCCGAATCGAGTTGGGTGAGCTGCGCGAGAAGCGAGCCGACGGATTCAATGACGCCAGCATCGGCCTGAGCTGCCCAGCGGCTAGGGCTTAGATTGTAGTCCGCTTCCGCAACCTGAACCCGCGTTATGACCGCCATCTCACCCTCGATCGGATCGCCCTTGAGAAACGCCGCTGCAAGCGGGCGGATGGCTTCCTCGGGGATATAGTTTTTCGGCTTCCCCTTCTTGACCCGCTTGCTGGCGTTTAGGAGAACGATCTTGTCCTTGCGCGCCGCCGGCTTGCGCATGTTCAGCACTACAATCACGCCAGCGGCAGTCGTGTTGTAGAAAAGGTTATCCGGTAGCAGGATCACGCCGTCGATCAGGTCGCGATCGACAAACCACTGGCGGATATTGCGCTCCTTGTCCTCGTTCTTCGAGCCCGATCCGCGCGTGACCGCGCCGGTGTCAAGCACCACTGCTGCGCGGCCGTGATCGTTGAGGCAGGCGAGCGTATGTTGCAGCCACGCCCAATCGCCCTTGCCAGTGGTGACGCCGCCGGCGGTGCGAAAGCGGTCGAATGGATCGTTGGCGAAGACGTCGGGCGCGAACGGCTGGTTCCACATGGGATTGGCGACCACGATGTCGTGGGTTCGCACCGTGCCGTCTGCCGTTCGAAATTTCGGATTGATCATCGTGTCGCCACGCGCGATCTCAATCTCCATGTCGTGGATGATGCCGTTCATCTGCGCGACGGCGTAGCTCTCGGCTTGCAGCTCCTGACCAGTAAGTTTCAGCGGCACCTTGGCTGTCGGATCGAGTTCACGGGCGACTAGCTGGAGCTTCACCAGTAGGCCCGCCGAGCCGCAAGCGTAATCATGACAATCCTCGCCTGGCCTCGGGCGCATGATCTGCGCCATGAGGAAGCCGACCTCGGTCGGCGTGAAGAATTCGCCCGCGCTCTGCCCCGAGCCTTCGGCGAACTTTCGCAGGAGATATTCGTAGGCGCGGCCGAGAAAGTCGGGCTGCACGTCGGCCAAGCCCAGCCGATAGCGCGGATCGGAGAACGTCTCGACAACGAGGCGCAGCTTCGCTGGATTGATGTCGCGCTCGCCATTGCGCTCGGCGGCGAAATCGACGACGTCGATGACGCCGGAAAGACGCGGATTCTGTTTGACGACCGCGCGCGTCGCTTTCGTCAGATGCTCGCCGATGTCTTTGGGCTTCGTGCTCTGGCCTCTCTCGTCGATAGTCCATTCGACCGCCTCGCGTCCGCTGATCGCGCCCCATCGCGCCTCAGGCGGCAGGTAAAAGCGCAAGAGGGAATGATCGCCCTCGGCGATCTCCAGCGCGGTTGCGCGATCGCCGTAGTCCTCCGCCAGCCGCGCGATCTCGTCGTCGAACACATCTGAAAGCCGCTTCAGGAAGAGCAGCGGCAGCAGATAATCCTTGAACTTCGGCGCATCCTTCTCGCCTCGGATCGAGCAGGCTGCATCCCAGAGCATCTGCTCCATCGGCTTGGTCGAAGGGGCCGCCGCAGCGCCCCGGCGGCGACGCGTAACCTCGGCGGCCTGCGCTGTGGGATCGACGTCGCCAGCGTCTGCCGACAGGCCGACCTCTCGGGCCAACGCGTCGATCACCTGTTGCGCCGCTCTTTGGGGCTTTGCTCCGCCTTCCCAGCGGTTGACGCTCGCGAACGACACGCCGAGCCTGTCGGCGAGCTGCTCCTGGGTGAGGTTGAGCTTGCCCCGGATTGCCCGGAGGATTGCAGTGGTGGATTGGCCTTGCATTTGTGTCATATATGCTATATCTGCTATATGACGATTGCAGTCAAGGACCGATTTCGGGTTGGTTCGTGATTTCAACCGCCCGCTGTTGGCGCGTTGAATGAGCCCGTAAACCGGCTCCCGCACCGATTTTTCAAATCCCGCTGCGAATCTTACTGGTCCGGTCCATGCGAGCTGTCGCGTCGATAGCTATGAGGCTCGGCAATTTTGCCGTCGCTCTGCACGCACGACAACGAAGTCCAGAATTCAAGGCGGCAGCCGAAAGGAGTCGACCTCAGAGAAGCGCGATGACGGCGCTTGCCGCCACCGCGTCCAGGGCGTCGACGATGAATGCAGAATAGTAGCGCTCGATCATCTCGCTCGAGGTGTCGTGCAGCGCCGCGACCAGCCGGACGGGCAGGTTTTTGCGCAGCCCGCGCACGATCGAACTGTGACGCAGGGCGTAGGCCGTCACGTCGTCGGAAAGACCGGCGCGCCGGACGATGGCGCGAAAGGGGTCCGACAGCTCCGTTGGCCGCCAGCCGCGCCGCGCGGCCTTCTTCCATTTGAGACCGCCTGCGCGTGCGTAGCCCCATCGCGTGAACAGGAGGTCTCGAGCCGACCGGCCTCTCGCCCCCGGCGCCAGCGTTTGCAATGCGTCGGTGCCAAGCGGCACGGCAATTGGGGGACGATTGCGATTGCCGCGGCCCTTGTTGCTCGAAGGCACCATGAGCCGCTTCAGATCGGGCAAAAGCGCGGCCACGGGCGCGCGCGCGAGCTGACTGAAGCGCGCTCCGGTCGCGGCGAGGCCGACGACGAGCCGATGCAAATCGCCGTCCCAATCCTCCTCTTCATCGATCTCCAGGGCCGCGCGGATCAGACAGCGAACGTCTTCGTCCGGCAGGATGATGCTCGGGCGATCGGTGTCGGCCGGCGGATCGTTCCGCGTGATCGCAAACCCATCTTTGATCTCGATGATGAAGCGATCTGGCAGCCGTTCGCCATGGCGCACCCGCGCGTCGTTCAGCGCGGCGCGAAAGTCGCTTGAAATGCGACGCACGGTGGTTTCCGCCAGTTTCTTGGCACGCAAGCGGACTCGCCACGCGGCAATGTCGCTGGCGCGCAGTTCATGAAGCGCCTTCGCGCCGACGGCGGCGTCGCAAACCACGTGCGCGCGCAAGCGGGCGCGAGTGATTTTTGATTCTTTGCCCAGCTTCGCAGTCTGACGCGCCTCGATCGCCGTGCTGTAGTCTTCGCAGGCCGTCTCCACGCTGGGAACCGGTCCGGCCGCTGCGGCGCGTTCGTCACGCCGCGCCGTTGCCACGCAGACCCGGGCCGCGCTGGCCGCCTGGGCGAAACTGAGAACGGCGGTGCCGTCGGCCTCAAGCACGTCATCGGCGGTGGCGAGCGGCGCCTGGCGATAGCCGGCGCCGCTGCGCCAGCGCACCATCCACCGCCCGGCGCGGTCGCCCTTGCGGTAACCAAGATGGACGTCAGGGTCGATTGACCGCCAATGGAGCCCCTCGGGCAAGCCCGATCGCGCATTGCGCGTCGTGATCGTCGCCTCGTGCAGCCGGCGTCCCATTCTCTGACCAAAGTCGTCGACTATTCGTCAAATATATAGCCCTGTACGCCGTTGGACAACCCTCAGTCCATCGCATTGCAAATCAATGGCTTAATCTGCTTATCATACTGTAAAACGATGTATAAATAGGCGTGAATCTAATTCTCCGAAGGCAGAGGCCACAGGTTCGAATCCTGTCGGGTGCGCCAATTTCGACACCACTCTGTATACATGTGCGAACACCACCATCGCGACGCACGCCGGCATAGGTCCGTAATCTGGCGCTAACGTCCCACAATGCGCGCCGGTGGCGGCATTGGCCGACGTGTCCAACCCACTTGTCGCTTTGGCGGCTCGCAAAGCCGTCCAGCTTCCGCCAATGCTTCCCCCGCGCCCCCTTCGTTCAACTCTGAATTGGACGCAGCGCCGCCTCGAGCGCGTGCAGCCGCGCCATGCCGGCAGCGTCGCCCTTGCCGAACGGCTCCTCGCACAACGTGACCAGCGACGCGCCGTCGTCGAGGGTCTCGACTTCGACGTCGGCGGGACATTTCGCCCGCGCGGCGAGGTCGGGCGGCAGGTAGGTGATCCAGCCAATGCGGGGCTCGAGCGTTCGCTCCCCGCCGGCCCAACTCGAATCAGGGATCTTTTGCGGGTCGAAGAAGGTAAGCGTCGCGCGCATCTCCGCCGGCCGCCAGACCGCGCGCGCGAATTTCATCAGCGGTCTCACTTCTGACGCACGCCACGGGCGGCCCGTGCTTGGGCGCGCGTCGGACAGCCTCATTTGGATGGAATTGCCTCGCGCCGGCTCTCCGTATGCACCGATATTGCATAGCGTGTCAGCGTAGCTCGCCTCGCGAAAATCATAAGGTGGAGGCCCCGCATGACCGCCCCAGATGTAGCTTCCCCGTTCCGGCCAGAGGTCAGGGGGGAAATCGTAGCGGGCCGTCTTCTCGATCAAGAGCCGTTTCGCCTCGGCTTCACTGAGCGGGACGGGAACCGTCTCCTGTCTAGTCTCTGGCGACTCGAGCCAGCTACGATAGATCGGGTCGAAGTCCGGCAGGCCGGTGACGAAGCGCGAGAGCCGGCGCGCGTCATCCGCCTGTGTCGGATGGCGCGATCTCCAATAGAAGTCGAGATGTAGAATTGTCATCGCAGGCTTTCCCTCAATTCGGATCGTAGACGACCGTCACGACCAACCGTTCGGGCAATTCCAGGCTGTCCCTGATCTTCGTCAGTGCGCGATAACCCTTCTCGGTTTGCGCGTGCCAGACCACCAAGCGGCCTGCGGCGAGCGCCGCATCCGCTTGGTTCAGCATCTGAATTGCGGGGTTGTTTTCCGGCTTGATCCACCCGTACAACTCGTCGTTTCTATCTTACATGAAATCGATGTTCGCCTTGGCTTCGAGCAGGAGCCCGGTCGGCGGATCGCAGCCATCGAAGAACAGGCCGCCGAACCAGATCGCCAGCGGGTAACGCAATCCGCTGACGTATTCCTGGTAGGCGATTGAATTGACCGATGTCGTCGTCCTGGGCTCTTCCTCTGGGACAGGGCAAAGTCTCGGCTCTTGATCGTCGGCGATCGGCGCGGCGACCGGTTCGTCGTCCTTACCGCGCAAATCGGCGACCGCGCGGTCGAGGGCGTCGACCGTGGCGACCAGGGTCTGTCGCCGACCGGGGCCGTTGACCACCCTGGCGACGGCGCGGCCGTCGCGGCCGAAGACGAGGCCGTTCGGCGCCGCGCCGCCGACGGCGAGCGTTCGCCATTGGCCGTCGACGAGGACCTTGAGGGTGACCGCGGTTGCGCTTTCGTCGTGCGCCCAGCGGTAGGCGACGTCGGGACGGCCGGGGATGGGGCCCTCCTCGACGATGCGGTTGTCGCTCGGGATGAAGATCGTCTCGAAAAGGATCGTTGCGGCGGATAGGCGGGCGGCCAACGCCGCCAGCCCACGCACGGCGGCCGCCGACAGGTCCTCGGCGAGCAGCGAGCCGGCGCCGGCGGCCGGCGCCGGGGCGACATAGGCCAGCGTCGCGCCGCCGCGCGACGACGCGCCCGCCGCAGCGCTCGCGCTGGTCTTTGGCTCGCCCCCAGCCCCGGCTCCCTGCGTTGGGGCAAACCAACCAGGGTTGGGCGGCGCGCCGGCTCGCGGATGCTTTTCGTCCCAGTCGGCGTCGGCCTTCAGAAGGCCGCAGGCCAGGAGTTCGTCCGCGAGTCGGCGTTTCTCCAACTTGTCGGATTGGCCCCCCACGGATGCGGGAGGGTCGGGAAGCCGCAGCAGCAACGCGGCAATCTGGGCGCGGGCGATTTCCCCCTTCGCCAAAGCGGCGGCGACCGCGTCGACGCCCCTGCGCCTGGATCCAAAATCGAGCGGCAAGCCATAGAGCTTGGAGAGTTCGCGGCTGAGAGCGTTTTCGTCGCGCCTCGTCCAGGCGCCGTTCGCGTCGCGCGCCACCAGCGCGACATCGCCGACCCGCAACCCGCCGGCGTCGCACTCGACGCCTCCCGGGCGCAGCCGGAAGCAGCGTGCGAACGATAGATCGCCCATCTCATGCTCCGCCGCAGTTCTGAAAGTCAGTAGAACATACAGGGAACATCTGGTCAAGCTTTATGCGGCACCACACTCTCGCCTCGCTTCGTCGCAGCGGCCGCGCTTAGCCTGCCGCCCGCCGCCGGATCTGGCGCGATCGGCGAACACGCGTTCGGCCAATTGGCGGCGCTACGCAACAAATTCAATGACATAGGTGTTCGCACTTTTGTCCTGAGCGATGC
>CAVWKL010000130.1:0-52479 GCA_963755075.1 uncultured Alphaproteobacteria bacterium | reverse complement strand
TCGAGGCCGAGGTGCAGAAGCTCGTCGGCGCCCCGCTCAACCTCTCCTCTCCCAAGCAGCTCGGCGACATCCTGTTCGGCCAGATGGGCTTGCCGGGGGCGAAAAAGACCGCCACCGGCGCCTGGTCGACCTCGGCGAGCGTGTTGGAGGATCTCGCCGAAGAGGGCCACGAGCTGCCTGCCCGCATTCTCGATTGGCGCCAGCTCGCCAAGCTCAAGTTGACCTACACGGACGCGTTGCCGGGCTTTGTCGATCCGCGAACCAATCGCGTGCACACCTCTTACGCCCTCGCCTCGACGACGACCGGGCGGCTCTCCTCGTCGGACCCGAACTTGCAGAACATTCCCGTGCGCAACGAGGAGGGGCGTAAGATCCGCCGCGCCTTCATCGCCGAGCCGGGCTGCAAGCTGATCTCGGCCGACTATAGCCAGATCGAGCTGCGCCTGCTCGCCCATGTCGCCGACATCCCTGCGTTGAAGAAGGCTTTCGCCGACGGGCTCGACATTCACGCCATGACCGCCTCGGAAATGTTCGGCGTGCCGGTGAAAGACATGCCGGGCGAGGTGCGCCGGCGCGCCAAGGCGATCAATTTCGGCATCATCTACGGCATTTCCGCCTTCGGCCTCGCCAACCAGCTCGGCATCCCGCGCGAGGAGGCCAGCGCCTACATCAAGAAATATTTCGAGCGCTTCCCAGGCATCCGCGACTACATGGAGGCGACCAAGAAACAGGCGCGCGCGGACGGATTCGTGCGCACCATCTTCGGCCGCAAATGCCACTTCCCGCGCATCAACGCCTCCAACCCCTCGGAGCGCGCGTTCAACGAACGCGCCGCGATCAACGCGCCGCTGCAGGGTTCGGCCGCCGACATCATCCGCCGCGCCATGGCGCGCATGGACGGCGCGCTTTTGGCGGCCAAGCTGGGCGCGCGCATGCTGATGCAGGTGCACGACGAACTGGTGTTCGAGGCCCCCGACGACGAGGTCGAGGCAACGATTGCGCTCGTCGCCAAAGTGATGGTCGAGGCGCCGACGCCGGCGGTCGCTCTCGGGGTTCCGCTCGCGGTCGACGCCCGTGCCGCGGCGAACTGGGACGAGGCGCATTAGGGGGCTGGGCGAGGTCGGACGAGTGACAGCGCAACTTCGATGGAAGAGGCTCCGTCGCGTCGGCCCTCCGCCGGACGCCTCGACGTTCGTCGCAAATGAGGGCGCTTACGCCCTCACTCGAGATTGGTGTGTCGCGCACGCATCGTCTCGGACGTCTCGTGGAAGCGAGGCCGAAGCTTCAAGATGATCAGCTCGAAAAAAATCATCTGCGCGGTCTCAAACAGCGACCCCATCGGCAGCACCGACAGGCTCGGCCCCTGATCGTCGGCCATCGTCTGGGCCGGAATCACGGTGACGACGTCGACGCTCTTGGCCAACTCGCCGCTGGGCTGGGCGGTGACGAGGGCGGTGCGCGCGCCTGCTTGGCGCGCCACGTCGACGAGAACGGCGGCGGAGGCGAGATATCCCGGTCCGGCCGACACGATCAGCAGATCCCCGGCGCCGACCGGCGGCGTCGTCATGTCGCCCCAGACCGCGACGTCGCGCCCCATATGAAAAAGACGCATGGCGAAACCTCGCATTTGCAGGCCCTCGCGCCCGCAGCCGAACACTACGATTCGCCTGGCGCCGACGATCGCTTCGATCAACGCGTCGGCGGCGTCGTTGGGCAACTGCACAAAGACCCGACTGAGGTCATTCAGTGCGCCCTTCGCCAATTCCGTAAGCGTCTCGGTCATTGTCGCGCCTCCCGTTCACAGCCCTTGCGGTCACACCGAACCGCGCTTGACAATCGGACATTCGACTTTGATTTGATCACGTCGCTTGGCGAGCCGAGCCGCCATATCGAAGAGAAGCTCGGCCGCGATCGTCCCCATTTCAAAATGGGGGAGAAGAACGGTTGTCAGCGGCGGATGAAGATGCTGGGCGATTTCGCGATCGTCGTAACCCATCACCGCGACGTCCTCCGGGATTCTCAAGCCGAGTTCCCGAAGCGCGTCGTAGCAGCCAACCGCCATCAAGTCGTTGCCGCAGAAGATCGCGCTGGGCGGCGAGGGCAGACGCATGAGCTCGTGGGTGCGCTCGTAGCCCGATATGGGCTGCCAGTTGCCGTCGAGCACAAGCTCCGGATCGAACGGCAGGTCCGCCGTAGCCAACGCCTGACGATAGCCCCTCAGACGTTGCCGGGAGGCCTCCATGCTCGGCTCGCCGTTGATGTATCCAATGCGCTGATGCCCCGCACGGAGCAGGAAATTGGTGGCGGCGTGTCCGCCCGCCACCTCGCCGGGCACGACCGAGGGGAGCGCGCCGTTGGCGACGTGGCAATTCAGCAATACCGTCGGCGATTGCGGAAGCGTCGCGGGAAGATGGATGAGGCGGGTGTTGATTGTCGCGTAGATAAGGCCGAGCAGCGACTGAGACGCCAACTGCTCGAGCGCGGCCGCTTCCATGTCGGCGGCGCCTCGCGTCGCCATGATCGAAACGGTGAACCCGCGCTCCCATGCTTTTTCGCGCACGCCGTCGAAGCCGATGGACGTCCAAGGGTCGGTCGATATTTCGTCGCAGACGAAGCCAATGGTGGCGACGCGCGACGGGCTCGTCGCCCCGTCGCGGCGTCCAAGCTGATAACCGAGCTTGGCCGCCGCCTTGATCACGCGCTCGCGCGTCTGCGCGGACAAGCGGGCGCCGTCGGCGCGATTGAGAACCAAGGACACGGTTGTCTGGGAGACTCGCGCCTCGTTGGCGACGTCGACCATTGTCGGACGGCGCGCGCGCCCGCTCCGCTCGGATCGCGCTCTCCATTCGCCCGGCCTGTCGGTTCGTCGCGAACGCATCCTCCGCATCATCCGCCCCGTTGGTCCATGCGCATATTATTAGCAAAGCAAGCCGTTGACAACAAATTATAATATGAGGGCATGGCCTTCCTGGATGGGTTTTCCCCATTGACAAATATTATCATCGGTGGGAACCTCCGGCGCAAGCTCGGGTTGCGATGGGGACGCCCCGAGACGACGCAATCGCCACCCCAATCGGAATGGTCGCAGACCGACAGCTGACGCAAACGCGCAGAGGCAACGTTGTGCCAGGAGGAAATGAAATGATCATAGATCGCCGGACATTATTGCTCGGGACGGTCGGCAGCGCAGCGACGCTGACGATTTGGCCCGCTTTTGCGGCCGTGCCGCCACTCAAAAAGAAGGATGTCTATAAGGTCGGCTTCGCGCAAACGGAAAGCAACAATCCGTGGCGTCTGGCGCAGACCGCCAGCATGCAGGACGAAGCCAAGAAACGGGGCTGTCAGCTGGTCTATACGGACGCCGCTAGCTCGGCCGCCAAGCAGGTCGCCGACGTCAACAGCATGATCGCTCAAGGCGTCGACTTCATCTTCCTCGCCCCGCGCGAGGAAAAGCCGCTCATCCCGGCGGTCATGGCCGCCAAGAAGGCCGGCATCCCGGTCCTCCTAATCGATCGCAGCGTCGACCCGTCGCTCGCCAAGGCGGGCGAGGATTATTTGGCTTTCGTCGGCTCGAACTTCATCCAGGAGGGCCAGCGAGTCGCCGAATGGACGATCAAGGCGACCGGCGGCAAGGGCAAGATCATCGAACTCGAAGGCACGATCGGCGCCTCGCCGGCGAACGATCGCAAGAAGGGTTTCGACGACGCGATCAAGGCCAACGCTCCCGACATGGTGATTCTGGCCAGCCAGTCGGGCGATTTCGCCCGCGACAAGGGCCGGCAGGTCGCCGAAACCTTGCTGCAGGCGCACGCCGACGCGACGATTGTCTATGCGCATAACGACGAGATGGCGCTCGGCGCCATCGCGGCGATCGAAGCGGCCGGCAAGGTTCCGGGCAAGGATATTCTCGTCGTCTCGATCGACGGGGAAAAGGACGCGGTTCAGGCAATCATCGACGGCAAGATGGGCGCGACCTGCGAGTGCAGTCCGCGGTTCGGACCCAAAGCCTTCGAGATCATGTATCAGTACGCCAATGGCGACAAGATCCCGCCGATCATCATCAATCCGGACCGGTTCTTCGACGCCAGCAACGCCAAGGACATGCTGGCCACTGCCTTCTAATTATGCCTAGATAAGCGCCTCCCCTGCCGAAGCCCCTCCTGCCCGAATCGAAACGGGCGGGAGGGGCCGCGGGCAGGGGCGTGCGCCGCCGATAGGCGGAAGGTGCGATGCCGATGTCCACTCCTCTGCTCACCATGCGCGATATCGACAAGCGGTTCCTCGGAGCGCATGCGCTCGCCGCCGCTGCGCTCGATGTCGAGCCCGCCGAGGTTATGGGGCTCGTCGGTCAAAACGGCGCCGGCAAATCGACGCTGATTAAGGTGCTGACCGGCGCTCATCGCAAGGACGCCGGGGAAATCGTCTTCTGCGGCCACGAGGTCGAGTTTGCATCGCCGCAGGCGGCGCAGCACGGCGGCATCAGCACGATCTATCAAGAGATCAATCTCATCCCTTACCGCTCGGTGGCCGAGAATATTTTTCTTGGCCGCGAATTTCGTCGCTACGGCCTGCTCGATTGGCGCCGCATGAATCACGAGGCCGCCGAATTGTTGCGTCGCTTCGCCGTCGAGATCGACGTGCGTCGCCCGCTGATGGAATTCAGCACCGCGATCCAACAGATGGTGGCGATCGCGCGCGCCGTGTCGTTCAAGTCGCGACTGGTGATCATGGACGAGCCGACATCGTCGCTCGACGAGCGCGAGGTTGCGGTTCTCTTCGACGTCATCCGCCAATTGCGCGCCGAGGGGGTCTCGGTGATCTTCATCACGCATCGGTTGGATGAGCTCTACCAGATTTGCGACCGGGTCACGGTGATGCGCGATGGGCGCACGGTGATGACGAGCCGTATGGCCGACGTCGATAAGCTGCATCTCATCGCGGCGATGCTCGGCCGCGATCTCGAAGCCGTGCGCCAGCGTTCGACCGGTTTCCGTGGAACATCGGGAACCGCCGGCCGCGAGGTGCTCGCCGCCGAGGGACTGGTCATCGGCAGGAAGGTTAGGAACGCGCGCCTCGAGGTGCGAGCCGGGCAGATCGTCGGGCTCGCGGGTCTGCTGGGATCGGGCCGGACAGAAGTGGCGCGCGCCATTTTCGGCGCCGATCCGCCCGACGCCGGCGCCATTCGACTTATGGGAGAGGCCGCGTCTCCTAGGGAACCCGCCGAGGCGATCGCGCTCGGGATCGGGTTTTGCACCGAGGACCGCAAGGTCGAGGGCATTGTTCCCGACATGTCGGTCCGCGAGAATATCACGCTCGCGCTGCTTCCCCGCTTAACCCGCGCTGGCGTCGTCGACGAGGCGCGCCAGCGCGTGATCGTCGATCGGTTCATTTCGCGCTTGGGGATCAAGACCGCTAACGTCGAGCAGAGGGTTCGCGAGCTCTCCGGCGGCAACCAGCAGAAGGTTTTGTTGGCGCGCTGGCTGTGCACGGACCCCAAGCTTCTCATCCTGGACGAGCCGACCCGAGGGATCGACGTGGGCGCCAAGGTCGAGATCCAATCGCTCATCAAGGAACTCGCCGACCAGGGACTTGGCGTGCTGATGATTTCATCGGAGCTTGAAGAAATCGTCGAGGGCGCGGATCGCGTGTTCGTCCTGAGCGACGGCCGCACGGTGGCCGACCTGCCACACGTCCGATCCACCGCGTCGGCGATCATGGCGGCGATGGCGCATGACGTCGGCCTGATTTCTGCTGACGGAAGCGAACATGGTTGACGCGCAAGCCGTTGTCCGACAGAGGGTGTCGCTGAATGTCGCGGTCTTCCTGAGACGCTACGCGGCGCTCACGGCCATTCTGGCGCTGCTCGCCTTCAATTTCGCCGTGACCCCGAACTTCGCCACGTGGCAAACGTTGAACGTCAACCTGACCCAGGTGGCGACGATCGTGATCGTATCGGTCGGCATGACGTTGGTCATCGCCACCGGCGGGATCGACCTCTCCGTCGGATCGCTGATGGCGATCTCGGGGGCGCTCGCGCCGCTGATTTTTCTCAGCCCGTTCGGGCGCGAGCACGCGGTGGCGGGAAACATTCTCGCGTTCGTCGTCCCGATCGCGGTGGCGGGATTGTTCGGCTTGTTCAACGGATGGTTCATCACCCGCTTTCGGGTTCAGCCGATCGTTGCGACCTTGGTCCTGTTCATCGCCGGACGAGGCATCGGACAGGTGATCACCAACGGCAACTTGCAGACGTTCAAGAACCCGTCGTTTCAGTTCATCGGTCTTGGCCGCATATTTGGCGTGCCGTGCCAGGTTCTGATCATGCTGGGCTTGGTCGCCGCCGCCGCATGGATGCTGCGCAGAACGCTGTTCGGCCGACAGATACTGGCCGTCGGGGGCAACGAGAAGGCGGCGCGGCTTGCCGGGGTTCCGGTTGCGCCGGTCAAACGTTGGGTTTATGCGATCAGCGGATTATGCGCCGGCGTCGCGGGGTTGGTGGTCGTGTCGATCAATTCATCGAGCGACGCCAATCTGGTCGGCCTCGGCATGGAACTCGACGCCATCGCCGCCGTCGCGGTCGGCGGAACGCCATTCACCGGCGGTCAGGCGACGGTGGTTGGATCGCTTCTCGGCGCGCTGCTCATCCAACTCTTGCGCTACACGCTGCTCGCCAATGGCGTGCCTGACGCGGCCGCCCTGGTGGTGAAGGGGGCGATCATCGCCGGAGCGGTGTGGTCCCAGCAGCGGAGCACGGCGTCGTGAGCCCGCGTCCGGCAAACCCGATCACGGCCGACCTTTCGCGCATTTCGGCCTGGGCGGCGCAGCAACGCGTTCTGATCGCGCTTTTCCTTCTCATTCTTTTCGGCGCGCTGCGCTACGATCACTTCCTTGGCGCGTTCAACGTGCTGAGCGTCCTGCGTTACAATTCCATGTTCGCGTTGACCGGCCTCGGCATGTGCTTTGTCATCATGACAGCCGGCATCGACCTTTCCGTCGGAACGACGGCGGCTTTGGCCAGCGTGGTTTCGGCGATGCTGTCGCCGATGGGACTTCTGCCGGGGCTGCTCGGCGGGCTCGCGGCCGGCGTGGCGGTCGGCGCGATCAACGGCTTCATGGTTACGCGGATGAAAATTCTGCCGTTCATCGCCACGCTGTCGGGGGAGCTCGCGGCCAGCGGAACGGCGCTGTTGCTGGCGCACAATCAGTCCGTTTCCGTCTCCTACGACACCGATTTCACCTGGCTCGGTCAAGGCGATCTCCTCGGGTTTCCCGTACCCGCCTGGATCGCGCTCGTCGCCTACGTCTATGGCTCGATCGTCCTCAATTTCACCAGCTTCGGGCGGAACGTTCTCGCCATTGGCGGCAACGAAGAGGCGGCGCGTCTCATGGGCCTGCCCGTCAACCGGGTGATTTTCCTGACCTACGTGCAGTCGAGCGTCTGCGCCAGTCTCGCCGGCGTCATCCTCGCGGCGCAGTTTGGCGCCGGCCAGCCTGCGGAGGGCGTCGGCTGGGAGTTGTTCTCCATCGCCGCCGTCGTCGTCGGCGGAACCTTGCTGACGGGCGGCGTGGGCTCGGTCGCGACCACTTTGGCGGGCGTGCTTTTGCTGGGATTGATCTTCAACGTCCTCAATTTCGAGAACGGCATGGGTTGGATCAGCTTGAGCGCCTATTGGCAATCGGTCGTTCGCGGCGTCTTCCTGATGGTGGTGGTGATGGCGGGCCCGGGAACGGGCAAGCGCATCGTGCGGCTGGCGCGGACGAGGTCGGACGTCGCATGACCGCGCCACCCGAAGCGTTTGGGCGGGCGCGGAAACCTCCTGGCGCGGCAGGCGCGACGAGCATCCGGATCAGACGTTGACGGGCGAAAGAACGGCCCGACGCGCGCTGAGCCGACGCCGCAAATGCTGCGCGCCGCCGCTCGGCCGTCAGCTCGGGATCGGCTCACTCCGGCGCGATCAGCCTTCCAATCGTCCCCAAGTCGCGCTTCGCGTAGCCGGCGGGAATGTCGAACGCGCCGGCGGGCGGGTCTTCACGCTGGATGGATTTGAGCGTGACGACCACCTGGCGGCCGCCCTTGCCGAACGCGCTCGAGGTCTGCACCGGAAATCCGTCGAAGCCGATCGCTTTGGTCATCGAGTCGAAATTGATCGTCGCCATCGGCGAGCGCAGGACGCTCATCGCCGCCGTCATCTGCGCCATGAAAGCGCCGAAGCCGGCGAAGGCCTGGAGATCGTCGCGGCTCAACCCCAGGTCCGAGAGTTTGGCGAGGCAAACCTCTGATGAAGCCTTGCCGGCGATGACGATTCGATAGGGCGCGCAGCTCCACGCCCCCACCATGCGCGAATCGCCGGCCTTGTCATAGGCGATTGTCGGCGCGGCGGCTGGCGCGTCCTGACCCAGGCGCGAGGCCATCATCGCCTCGATCTGCTTGCGCTGCGCCTCGGGTAGGGCCGCCAGTTTCCGCTTCATTTGCGCCACGGCCTGATCCATCCGGGCGCCCATCCGCTCAATGCCGCCGGGCGTCAATTCCAAGTAGCTTTGATCCTTCGTCAGCAGGATCCATGCCTTGTTCAGATCGCCGCGATAGACGACATCCGTCGAAGCGAACCCCATTCGCAACCGATCCGCGCCGACAATCATGGTTCGGGGTTGGGGAGCGGCGCCGGCGACCGCTTCGTCCAAGGTGAGCACGACCGCCGCCTTCGCGGCGCCGCCGGCGCAGAGCGCGAGAAGAGCGCCCGCGAAGGCGGCGCCCAAGGCAAACTGACGACACATAGCGCCTCCGTCGATGGTTGAGTCGGTCCACGACCGGGTGGAGACACAGTGATCGACCTCGACGCGCGGGTCCAGAGCGAATAACTTGTGGAAAGGCCAGCGCCGACGGCGCCTGGCGCTTGTTCCTGCGGCGACGGAACGCAAAAGCGTCGAAAAGCCTTAATACTGTCCATACTGGCGGGGTTTGGGCGTCGGTTTGGCGTTGCGGCGCGATATGAATTCGCCGCGCCGATGGCGCCGATTTTGCACCGATATGGAACAGTCGCCGTTCGGGCGTGGCCGATAGAGAGCGCCCGCGGGTGGCTCAGGAGGCGGTGAAGGGGGCGGGGCGTGCCAATTCGGGACATGCTTCAACCTTTCGTTAACCATTCGTGCTCAGATTGGAATGAATCTGAAAAAAGAGCGCAATCGGCTGGAGGTCGGCGATGAAAGCCAAGGCGGCAAACGTATTCGCGCAGTCAGTCTACGACGAGTCGCGTTCCCTTACCCAGGGCAACGATGCTGAAATCTTCGGCCTGTTTTCTTCCGCTTATGCACGGGAGCGGCGCGAAGCGATGAGCCTGACCGACTATCTCGAGGGATGTCGGGACGATCCCGCGATGTACGCGACGGCCGCGGAGCGGATGATCGCCGCCATCGGCGAGCCGAGGATAGTCGACACCAGCAAAGATCTGCGACTCGGCCGCATTTTCCTCAATCGAACGATCAAGATCTATCCGAGCCTGGCCGGCTTCTTCGGCATGGAGGACACGATCCAGCGCGTCGTCAGCTACTTCCAACACGCGGCGCAAGGGCTCGAAGAACGCAAGCAGGTTCTTTATCTGCTCGGCCCCGTCGGCGGCGGCAAGTCGTCGCTGGCCGAGCGGCTGAAGCACCTGATGGAATCGCGCCCGATTTACGTGCTCGCGGCAGGCGATGAGATCAGCCCGGTCTTCGAATCGCCGCTTGGCCTCTTCCGGCCGGACGCCATGGGCCCGCTGCTTGAGCGCCAATACGCCATTCCGGCCCGTCGCCTGACCGGCGTCTGCTCGCCCTGGGCGGCCAAGCGGCTTGATCAGTTCGACGGCGATTTGTCGAAATTCTCCGTAGTGAAGATGTATCCTTCCAAGCTGCGCCAGATCGGCGTCGCCAAGACCGAGCCCGGCGACGAAAACAACCAGGACATTTCGGCTTTGGTCGGCAAGGTCGACATTCGCAAGCTCGAGCATTTCTCGCAGCACGACCCAGACGCCTACAGTTATTCGGGCGGGCTCAATCGTACGACGCAGGGGCTGCTCGAATTCGTCGAAATGTTCAAGGCGCCAATCAAGGTTCTGCATCCCTTGCTGACGGCGACGCAGGAGGGCAACTACGCCGGCACCGAAAATCTCGGCGCCCTGCCCTACCAGGGGATCATCCTCGCCCACTCCAACGAGTCGGAGTGGGAGCAATTCAAGAACAACCGGAACAACGAGGCCTTCCTCGACCGAATTTGCGTGGTTAAGGT
The DNA here is from genome assembly GCA_963755075.1 of uncultured Alphaproteobacteria bacterium. GTDB lineage: Bacteria > Pseudomonadota > Alphaproteobacteria > Rhizobiales > Beijerinckiaceae > Roseiarcus. Next base: position 42,221 of record CAVWKL010000130.1, on the reverse strand, counting down.
TCCCTATTGCCTGCGCGTCACCGAAGAAGCGATGATCTACGCCAAGCTGCTCGAAAACAGCGACCTCGGCCGGGCGCCCTGCGCGCCGGAGGTGTTGGAGATTCTCGCCCGCTTCTGCGTTCTTTCGCGCATCAAGGAGCACCAGAATTCACCGCTGTTCTCGAAGATGCGCGTCTACAACGGCGACAACCTCAAGGACACCGATCCCAAGGCGAAATCGATTCAGGAATATCGGGAGGCGGCGGGCGTCTCCGAGGGCATGGCTGGCATTTCCACGCGTTTCGCCTTCAAGGTGCTCTCCGAGACGTTCAACTACGACACCGAGGAAATCGCCGCCGACCCGGTTCATTTGATGTATGTGCTCGAACAAGCGGTCAAGCGCGAGCAGCACCCCAAGGAGGTCGAGGAGCGCTATCTCGATTTCATCAAGTCGATGCTGGCGCCGCGTTATGCCGAGTTCATCGGCCGCGAGATCCAGAAAGCCTATATCGAGTCGTACAGCGAATACGGTCAGAATCTCTTCGACCGCTATATCGCCTACGCCGACGCTTGGATCGAGGAACAGGACTACAAGGATCCCGACACCGGTCAGGTCTTCGACCGGCAGGTTCTCGACGGCGAGCTGTCGAAGACGGAGAAGCCCGCCGGCATCGCCAATCCGAAGGACTTCCGCAACGAAATCGTGAAGTTTGCGTTGCGCGCGCGCGCCAGCAACCAGGGCAAGAATCCGTCGTGGACGAGCTACGAAAAGATCCGCGAGGTCATCGAGAAGCGGATGTTCAGTCAGGTCGAGGATCTGCTGCCGATCATCAGCTTCGGCGCCAAGCAGGACTCGAAGACGGAAAAGCAGCACGCCGACTTTCTCGAGCGGATGACGTCGCGCGGTTACACCGAGCGGCAGGTCCGCCGCCTGGTCGAGTGGTACATGCGGGTCAACAAGGCCGGATGAGCGAAAGTGAGGAGCGGGAATGCCTCAGTTCATCGATCGCCGCCTCAATCCGCGCGATAAGAACCTAGGCAACCGGCAGCGCTTCCTTCGCCGGACGCGCGCCCAGATCAAACAGGCCGTCGACAAGGCGGTCCGGGAACGCACGATCAGCGACGCCGCCAAAGGCGGGGCGGTTTCCATTCCCTCGGATGGGATTGGCGAGCCGCAATTCCACCTTTCCAGTGAGGGCGGCGATCGCGAGCGCGTATTTCCTGGCAACAAGCAGTTCATCGCCGGCGACGCCATCGATAAACCGCCGGGAGGCCGCGGCGGCTCGCCAAGGGACGGCTCGGATTCGGGAAGCGGCGAGGACGCGTTTTCGTTCGCCCTGAGCGAGGAGGAGTTCCTCAACATCCTCTTCGACGATCTCGAACTTCCCGAACTGGTCAAGGCCTCGCTGAAGGACGCCACGCTGAGCGAATACCGGCGCGCCGGCTTTTGCAACGACGGCGCGACGCCCAATCTCAACGTGCTCAGGACGATGCGCACCAGCATGAGCCGCCGTCTGGCGCTGCGGCGCCCGACTTCGGACGAAGTGCGACGGCTCGAAGAGGAGCTGACCAGGCTGCGCGAGTCGGATTCGCCCGACATTGCCGATCGGCGGCGCATCGCGCAACTCTTCGAGGAGATCGAGCGGCTGATGCGCACGCAGCGCGCCATTCCCTTTATCGATCCGATCGACGTGCGCTACAACAGGTTCACCCCGAAAATCGTTCCGCGCGCGATGGCGGTCATGTTCTGCCTGATGGACGTCTCGGCCTCGATGGGGGAGCGCGAGAAGGATCTCGCCAAGCGGTTTTTCATTCTCCTGCACCTCTTTCTCAAGCGCAAATACGAGCGCGTCGAGATCGTCTTCATCCGCCACACCCACGAGGCCAGCGAAGTCGACGACCAGGAATTCTTCTATGGCAAGGAGTCGGGCGGCACGGTCGTGAGCTCGGCATTGAAGAAAATGATCGAGATCCGCGAGAAACGATTTCCGGTCGCGGATTGGAACATCTATTGCGCTCAGGCGTCCGACGGCGACAATTCCGGCAACGACACGGCTGGCTGCATTGAATTGCTGACCGAGGGCATTTTGCCTTTGGCGCAATATTTTGCCTATATCGAGATCGCCGATCGCGGCGAGGAGGATGCCGGCGGCGCGCCGACGAGCAGCAAGGACTTGTGGCGCGGCTACGCCGCGCTGGCCGCGGCGGCTCCAAATTTTGCGATGAAGCTCGTTCACGGACGCGCCGACGTCTATCCCGTGTTCCGCGAGCTTTTCGCCAAACAGATCCGGAAGGGAGTGGCGTCGTGACCGGTTCAACCCCTGAGGCGCGCCTGGAGCCCGCCGCCGGCTCAACGCGTCTCTTTGAGGGCGCCGACTGGAATTTCCCGACCATGCAACGCGTCTATCAGGCGGTGCAGGATGTCGCGCTGAACGATCTCGGTCTCAACGTCTATCCCAATCAGATCGAGGTCATTTCCGCCGAGCAGATGCTTGACGCTTATTGCTCGGTTGGCATGCCGCTGATGTATTCCCACTGGTCATACGGCAAACGCTTCGTTCGCGACGAAGCGCTGTACCGCAAGGGCTATCAGGCGCTCGCCTACGAAATCGTCATCAATTCCAATCCATGCATCAGCTACTACATGGAAGAGAATACGATGGCGATGCAGACCTTGGTGTTCGCCCACGCGGCATTCGGCCACAACCATTTTTTCAAGAACAACTATCTCTTCCAGCAATGGACCGACGCCAACGGCATTCTCGACTATCTCGAATTCGCCAAGCGCTATGTCGCGGAATGCGAGGAGCGCCATGGCGTCGCTGCGGTCGAATCGGTGCTCGACGCTGCGCACGCGCTGATGAACCAGGGCGTGTTTCGCTACCGGCGCGCAATCAAGCTGAAGATGGGCGAGTACGAACGCCGTCGCCGCGAACGGCTCGCCAACGAAGCGCAGACCTATTGCGATCTCTGGCGCACCGCGCCGAGGCCCGCCCACGCGCGCGAGCCGACGTTGAGCGAGCAGGAAGCGCGCGAGCGCAAGCAGCGTCTCCGCTTGCCCGAGGAAAATCTCCTCTATTTCCTCGAGAAGAACAGCCCCGCGCTCGAAGACTGGCAACGCGAACTGCTGCGCATCGTGCGCAACGTCGCGCAATATTTCTACCCGCAGCGGCAGACCAAGTTGATGAACGAGGGATGCGCCACCTTCGTCCACTATTACATCGTCAACCGCCTCTACGACCGGGGGTTGATCTCCGAGGGCGCGCTGCTGGAGATTCTGCACAGCCATTCCAACGTCGTCCAACAGTCCGCCTTTGACGATCCTCATTTCAATGGGATCAATCCCTACGCGCTGGGGTTCGCCATGATGCAGGACATCCAGCGCATTTGCGTCGCCCCGACGCCGGAGGATCGCGAGTGGTTTCCCGACCTTGCCGGCCGAGGCGACTGGCGCGGCGCGCTGAAGGACATCTGGGCGAATTACCGCGACGAGTCGTTCGTGCGGCAGTTCTTGAGCCCGCATCTGATCCGCAAGCTCAAACTGTTCCTTTTGTCCGACAAGGCCGGGGAGCCCAAATATCGCGTCGAGGCGATTCACGACGCCGAAGGGTATCGAAAAGTCCGCAGCGCCTTGGCCGAGAGCTACGACATCAGCGGCGCGGAGCCGGACATTCAGGTCACCGACGTCGACCTGCGCGGCGACCGCGAGCTCATTCTTCGCCATGCCGTGCGCAATGGGGTTCCGCTCGCCGCGGCGAGCCGCGAGCAAGTGCTGCGCCACATCCGCAGACTTTGGGGCTACGAAGTGCGCATGCAGGAATCCCGCTCCGGCGCGAGCGAGCGCGCGCGCTGAACGAGCCGTCGCCTCGAACCGGACCGATGGAAGGACGAGCCGCCGGACTGACTTTTCAGGCGGGGTTGGGGCTCGAGCCGACGCGAATGGCGCGTTTCGCCCGCCTGTCAGCCATTGCCTCGCGACGGCGACTCGGCGCCGATCGGCCGCTTCGTTCATCGCGCAGTCATCGCCCATCGGTCATGCTGACCCCGGCGTTGAACCAACGCCCGCGCCAACGGGGGTGGAGCGATGGACTTGGGGCCTACGAATTCGCGTTTCCTGATCGGCGTCGCCGCGGCGGCGTTATGCACGGTCATCGGATCGGATTCGCTCGTCGACAGCGCGCAATCGCTGACCATTCCGACCTATTGCGTCAGCGGCGATCAATGCGCGGCGCTGTGCCGCGGCCTGGTCGAGGTCGGCTCGACGCCGGACGACTTCATCCAGCGCGCCGCTTACGAACTCGGCGCGCCTGATTTCAAGGGGCTGCCGCCCGCCAATCTGACCATGCCGGCGCTCGTCGATCCCAAGAACGTTTACTCGGAGACCGCGGCGGGCCAGTTCAGCCCGGCGACGGCGGGCGCGTTGTCGCGCGTTTATGCGCCCAATCTCATCACCGGCAAGGTCGACGTCATCGATCCCGAGACGTTCAAGGTCGTCGACAGCTATGCCGCGATCCCGAGCCCGCAGCACATCGTGCCCTCCTGGGACTTGCAGACGCTGTGGGTGTCGGGCGACATTAGCTATCGCGGCGGCCACGCCTCGGTCGCCGCGATCGATCCCAAGACCGGCAAGGTGGTCAAGACGATCGACCTGCCCGACGCCTATAACATGTATTTCACCCCCGACGGACGCTCGGCCATCGTCGTCGCCGAGGCGATGCGGCGGCTCGAGTTCCGCGATCCCCGCACCATGGCGCTGCAGGGCTACATCGCCGCGCCCCGATGCGCCGGCATCAATCATGCCGATTTCGCGCTCGACGGCTCCTATGCGATCTTCACCTGCGAATACGACGACATGCTGGCCAAGATCGATCTCGTCCATCACACGCTCGCCGGCATGCTGCAATTGTCGCCCGGCCATATCCCGCAGGACATTCGGGTCGCGCCCGACGGCTCCGCCTATTTCGTCGCCGACCTGCTGAAGGACGGGCTCGTCGTCATCGACGGCGACGCGTTCAAGGAGGTGGGCTTCATCCCCACCGGCGTCGGCGCGCACGGCCTCTATCCCAGCCGCGACGGTAAGCGCCTCTATGTCTCCAACCGCGGCACCCACAATCTCGGCGGCGTCCGGGACGGGGAGGGCAGCGTTTCGGTGTTCGATTTCGCGGCGCGAAAGGTCATCGCCAACTGGACGATTCCGGGCGGCGGCAGCCCCGACATGGGCAACGTCAGCGCCGACGGCAAATGGCTGTGGCTGTCGGGTCGCTATGACGGCGTCGTCTACGCCTTCAACACCGACGACGGCTCGGTCAAGACGATCCCGGTCGGCGGCATGCCGCACGGGCTGACGGTGTGGCCGCAGCCGGGGCGCTACTCGCTCGGGCACACCGGCAATATGCGGTAGCGGCGCGGCCTTGATCTCGAACGCGGCACGATTTGATCGAAGCGCGCGGATTTCAAATCGGCAGATCTCTGCCGATCTCTGTTGAGTTCGCCGCCGCAGCCGGCGCAAGCCCGCGCTGGTCTCGACCCGACGGGTCCGCGGCGCATGGATTCCCCTCGGCCGAAATTCAACTCTTGCGAGACAGCGCGGCCACGCAGGTGGAAGGAAGGTCCGACCGACGGGGGCCGACATAATCCCTGGTTCCGGAAGCCCAAAAATCCTCGCGCCCATTGATTGTCGCCACTCCCGGCTCGCGACCGACGGTTCTCGATGTCGCTTGCACGGTCGCGCCGTTCACTGCGGGCGCCTCTTGCATGATCGGAATGAGTTCCGGCTTGGCCTCGATCGTCGCGACGGCGGCGGCGGGCGTGCAAAGGTAGATTTAAGTTGCGATAAAACTTATCCCGCCCCCGAGTTCGAGAACGCTGTCGCCGCCTCGAACGGCAGGGGCGACAAACTTCAGTTCTTCGATCTCGCACCAGCCGTCGCCAATGACCGACATCATCCGCGGCGACATCGTCGCAGGATCGAGCATCAATTTGACGCCGGATCGCCCGACGATTTCAAGCGTGACCTCTGCCGAGGCCTCGGCCGGCGATCCGTTCGGTTGCAGCGCGCCGCCGCTCGACGCCTCGCCTCGCGTCACCGTCCTGCGGGGCCCGCGTCCTGTCGCAGCGCCCTCTTTCGCATTCCCAACGCCGCCGCCAACCGCTTTAACATCAACTCAATTTTGCGAATTTGTGCGCGGAGCCGGAAGTACCGGCGCGCCTTTCGCGCAAGATAGTGGCGAGTTTCTTGATCGAATGGATCGTTCAAATCGTGGAGAAAGTGAACCAATGAACTGGCGAACCCGGTCCCGAGAGTTCCGTTTCTCATCTCGTTGCGAAGCAGTTCATTCTGGATCTGTATCAGCAGCGATTTGAAGTCTCTTTTGAATTCGAACACGGAATTCCGCGAGGTCCCCAATTCCTCCCTGTCGAGGCTGCGATGATGATAAAAAGCAAGCGTTTCGTCGACAACCGCCACGTCGGCATGCATCGCCACGCGCACCATCCATTCGCAATCGTACATCACCGGCATTTGCGGATTATTCACCGGCGCGATGTCGAGGGCGGCGCGCCGCATCAGGACCGCGATCGGAGGGGGATGTGAATAGAAGTGCAGAAGCTTGAAGAGCGAAAGCACGGGGCCGTAGCGATGATGCTCGCGTGAATCTTTATAGACAATGCGGCCGGGCTCAACGTCCTCTTCGATAATCCGCGCGTGGCACGCCGCGCCGATAAAGCGAGCGTTTTCTGGCCGCTGCAGAAAACGCGCCATCTTGGTCAAGAAGTCGGGCGACCACGAGTTCATCGTCGTCGTGGATGGCGAAAAACTCACGCCGGACGTTATTGAATCCGAGGTTCAACGCCTCGACTTGCCCGACCGGCTCCGCGTTGTGAATAAACTCCACTTCGACGCCGGCTGGCGCCTCGGCGCGAACGATCCGCTCGGTCGCTTCGGGATCGCCGCCGTCGTTGACGACGCAGATCGTCACTTCCCGCAAACCCTGCGCCGCGATGCTGCTGACGGCGCGCTGGAGAAATTGCGGCCGGTCGCGCGTTCGCAGGATAACCGTCACACCGGACTCGGCGCCGGCAGGATGCTTCGACCAGTCCGCTGGCGCGGTAAGAAGGAAAGGCGCGCCGGGCCCGCGCATACTGCTCTCTGCGGACATGCTATCCACGCGCACCCCCCGGCACTCCAACGCCATTCCCGACCTTCTTAGGCAATTCTCGCACGGAGCGCCACATCGGCGGCCGTCCGCCTGGACCGCGCCCGCGCCCCACGCGAAGTTCGCGATTTCCGTCGACGCGACGGCGGGCGTCCCTCGCGCCAGGCGAGCGCGCAGACCATGCGAAGGACACGGCGGGCGCTTCCGTCTAAAGACTTCGCGCTCCGGTTCCCGCCAAGACGAAATGCCCGCCGTGGTCGCGCGAGGAGGCGGCGCTTCCGGGGGCGAACCGCGCCGCGATCTGGTCGGGCCCCAGGTCTTCGATGCGGCGAAAACCGAGTTCGTGAAGCTTTTGGCGCAGCGCGGCGGTTACGAAGAAGGTCCGCAGCGGCTCGCCGGCCGCGGCCGCCCGCGCCGCGACGATGTCATGCCCTCGCCGCCAACTTTCGTCGACGATCGCCGCCGCCGGATTGGCATAGTCGAACACGACCTCGCCGCCGCCGGGCAAGCTCCCGATATAGCCGAGCGTGGCGAAGATCGCCGGCTCGGTGAGATAGGGGACGACGCCGAGCCAGAGGAAGAAACTCGGCTGCCCGGCGTCGAACCCGGACGCCGCGAGCGCCCCCGCAAGGCTTTCGGCCTCGAAATCGCAACCGGCGTAGACGACGTGCGACGGCGCGGCGATTCCCGCCGCGGCGAGGCGGCGGCGCTTCTCGGCCTGCGTTGCGGGGTGATCGACCTCGGTGACGCGCAAGCCCTCGACCGGCTCGACGCGATAGGCGAAGGTGTCGAGGCCGGCGCCGAGAACGACGATCTGCCGCGCCCCGCGCGCGATCGCTCGGCGAGCCGCGTCCTCGGCGAAGCGGCTGCGCAGGGCGACGTAGAAGCGCAGGCCGCGCAAGGCCGGGTTGGCGCGCGCCTCGGCGACCGCGGCGTCGGCGTCCTTGCCGAGAATGCGCAGCGCCAGCGGGTCGGCGAAGAGGCGCCCGCCGTCGACGACCTGATGCGCCGCGCGCCGCCCGGCGGCGCCGAGCGCGGTGCGGCTGAATTGTCCCTCACGCATGGCGCGGGTCTATCGCGGTGGCCGGCCGATGTCGAGCGGGCCGGCGGGCGGCCCGCCCGGCCGCCGCGCTCGGGGCGGCGTTTCTGCCGCGGATTGTTTGTTCTCAGTCGCTTGCGCGGCGGTTTTCTTCCGCCCCGGCGCGACCACGCCAAGGCTTCGATACGAGGTCGCGACGCCGCGCTTGGCAAATGGGGTTCACGGCGCGCCGCATCGTTGCGCCCGCCAAGCGGGGGCGCAAACCGAAGGCGGGCGGCGGCGAGGACGTCAAAAAAGGGAAAGACGGGCGTGTCACCGTATTTACGAGCCAGGCGCGGCGTTCGCCTTTCGTCAATGCGTTGCGCTGTCGCCGCAACCCCGGACATGCGGCCGTGGCTCGACGAGCGGCTCGCGCCGCAGCAGGAAAATTGTCACGCCCGTCCGCGTCGCCTTGGTCGCCGGCGATGGGCGAGGAGCGGCCTTTCGCGCCCGCTCGCCCAGGCGCTATGTTCAGGCGCAAGGGTTTGATTCCAAGGGCTTCGGCGGCGATGTTCCGCTGCCTCTCGACGCGTGGGGCGCTTGCCGCCTCGACTGAGGCCGGCCGATCGCGGCTCGAGTATCCCGGCGTCACGCGAGAACGAAAATGGGAGCGTGGCAAAGTAATTGCGCGACCTTGTCGCGAAACGCCGAATTGTTTTAGCATAAAACGCGCGCGCCAGGCGAGGCGCAACTTCTGTGGGAGGAATTCATGCTCGTCTACGCACAAAGCTCCGGTACGCAAAGCACCGCCAGCGGCGCCTGGACGCCCATTCCGGGCCTCCAGGTGACGCTTCCTCGCGCGGTGGGGGTCTCGGCGCTGTTGATCCTCAACGTTCCCAACCCCTACGCCACCGGCGACAATTATCCCGGCGGCAACTTCGGGATTCAGGTCAACGGCGTGGCGCTCAACCCCGTCGCCTGCTTCACTTACAACGAGCAAAACCCGGTGAGCACCGGCCGCATCCCGACCACGCTCTGCGCCATGACGAAGTTGAGCGAGACCGGCGATACGACTGTCGTGGCGGTTTGGTCGGGCGTGCGTGGCAGCACGGTGCATATCGACACCCCCGCGACGCTGTCCGGGATCTTCTAGCGAGGCGAGGCGGCGCGGCCGTCGCGACGCTCGGGTTCCGAAAGGACCTCGGCGCCGACGGCGTCGCCCGTTGGAGCGGCCCGTTGCGTTTGGACAGGGTCGAACCAAGGCGACGCCGCGAAAACATCGAATCGCGCCTTTCGCGGGGGCGGCCGCACGCGACGTCCGTCACCGCGACGCCTTCCCCGCAAGCGGGGGGCGGAGGCGATCGGGGACGGTCACGGCGTTCGCCCTCTCGTCGTCGCGACGGCGAGCGCCCTCTCGATCGCCGCCAGTTGCCCGGCGATCCGCGCCGGCTCGTCGTCGTTCAGCGTCAACAGACCGTAGACCTGCCGGTTGTCGAAATATTGCGGCACGCCTTGGGATCGCGCCGAATGTGAAAACACCACATATTCATGACGGCCGCTGCCGTCGTCATAGCTCAGGCGGGCAATCGCGTCGGCGCGGACGAGGTAGGCGCAATGGACGACGGGGACCTCGATGACGCCGACGAGCGCGCGCGACAGGATCTTGTCGTAGCGCTCGCTTTCGAGGAAATAGCCGGCGCCGTCGATATCGGCGTGGAAGTTGGAGTAGCGGGACGCCGGATCGACGTGGCGCAGCAAGGGCGCGACGATCGGCAGATTGAGCGCGACCAGTTCGCGCAAGGTCTGCGGGACCAAGAAGTTATCGACGTCGGCGACGAAATAGAAGGCGCACCCGTAGGCGATCGCCTTTCGCAAGCTCTCGGCGCGGATCGCCGCCAGAACCTTGAACCGGGTGGCGTTCCACTCGTGCACGCCGAAGGACTGGACGGGCTCGGCGACATCCCTCTCGTCGTAGTCGACGTCGGCGTAGTCTCCCGCAACGCGTTTGATCCATTCGCGCAGGATTTCGCGGGTTCGGTCCCGGTTGTTGTTGGTGCGGATCGACAGGACGATTGAGGATTTCGGATAGTCCAGCGCCTCCAGACATTTCAGATAGAGCGGCAACACCGGCGCCTTTTGCTTGGCGAGAATGGCGAGGAGGACGCGGGGCGCCGGGTCGGGCAGGACCGAGCGCAGATCGCGTCTCCCGAGCGCGCCGATCGGCGCCGCGGCCGGCGGCCGCGGCGCATCGAGGCTCGTCTCCGGCGGAAGCCGCTCGAGCGCGAAACGGGCGTTTTGCGCGAAGCGCGCCAGCTCGCCCGGCGGGATCTTGCCGCCGCCGATCGCCCGCAAACTCGCCTCCAGGCAATCCCGGTAGCAGCCCGCCCAATAGGCGTTGATCGCGAATTCGTCGAGCGCCCCGTAGTCGTAGATCCATTGTTCGACGAACAGTCCGTCGGCGGGCGCGGGCAGATCGATCGCCTCTTTGGCGAACGCGCGGCCTCGCGCGTTGTCGCCGATTTGGCGGCACAGTCGGCTCGCCCCGTGCAGCGCCTCGGCGCGCGAGGGAGAGGCCTCGGTCGCGCGCCGATAGAGCGTCAGAACCTCCTGCGGATCGTCGCCGAGGGATTCCCGCAAGCGCGCGGCCTGATAGAGACTGTAGAAGACTTCCTCGCGCCAATGCCCCATCGTGGCGCGGTCGAGATAGGCCGCGATCGCCTTGCGCGGCTCTCCGCAATCTCGATAGCTCTGCGCGAGGTAGAAGGTGTAGCGCGCCCGCAAAAAGGAATTCGTCTCCGTCGCGAGCGCGGCCTCGAGCAATTTGGCGTCTTTGCGATAGATCTCGGGATCCCGCCGCCGCGCGCCGTCGTGATGGATGCGCAGGACGAGCGGCAGATGGCCATGGGTCCGCGCCTCGTCGCAAGCGAGATATTCGTGCACGACGCCTTCGTAACGCCAAGGCAGACGCGCCTTGACGATCTGCTGGCGGAGGTAGCGGACGCCGTCGAAATCGATGTCGATCGAATAGGAATCGGCTTCGAGGTCGGGCATCGCGAAGCCGGGCGTTACGACCATCACGTCGTCGGCGTCGATGATGAGGGTGTAGTCGCCATGGGGGCGAGCCAGCGCGAGCGCCTCGGTGCGGTTGTGGGCGAAGTCGCGCCAAGGCCGCTCGTGCAGCGCGCCCGGCCTTCCCGCCATGAATTCCCGTATGATCCGTTGCGTCCCGTCGGTCGAGCCGGTGTCGACGACGATCCAATGGTCGATCAACGGCAGCACCGACGCCAGACACCGCGCGATGACCGGCGCCTCGTTCTTCACAATCATGGAAAGACAGACCGTCTGGCCGGACGGCGTCATGCGGGTTGGCTCCCGCCCCCTATCGCGGCGCCTCGAAGCCCATCGCGAGAAAGACGACATTCTTCCATATATAGCTGTCTCCTTGTGGAAAATACGTGAAGACCTTGGCGCCGGGGATGTCGAACGGCGGCTCGTCGAGGCGGAGCGGCCGATAGCCTCCGGGCGCGATATCCGTGTTGGCGAGTTCGCGCGGCTCGGTCGAGTTCGTCAACAGGGCGAAGCGATATTTGGCGCGGATCGCCGCGATATAGTTCAACACGGTTTGGGTGGGCAGATGCTGCAGCACCTCCTTGGCCAGCAAAAGATCGCCGCCGGGCAGATCCTCGATCGTGCGGAACAACCGGAATTCGACGTTGGGGCGGCCGTGTTTTTCGCGGTTGCCGGTCACGATCGGTTCGACGACGTCGAACCCCGTGTAGGCGACGGCGGACCAGTCGATCTGTTGGGAGAACTGCCAGTCGCCGCAACCGAGATCCGTCACGCTCCGGACGCGATTGGCCTCGATGAAGCGCTCGAGAAACGCCCGATATTCGATGGTGTTGCGGCTGCGCGAGCCGGGGCCGGAGCCGTGCGACCAGGAATTGCTCGCGTATATCGCCTCGAACGCTTGGTGAATTGGCCCTTCGGACGTCATGGCTCGTGGCTCGGCGGCTTGCGGAGCGTCCCGCTCCTGACAATTGTCGATAGACAGAGTGTCTGATCCGAGCAGGGCATGTCGATCCCGTTGCGTGTCCCAATCGCATTATATTCTATACTGTCACGGCAGAAAAGGGAAAACGCCGCGCGACGGAGCGCTTTGGCGCGACAAAGCGCCCGATCCCAAGAACAACTTCGATGACGATCGAGGCCTAATCTATTGCTCCAATTGTCATGGCGCCCTAAGGTGCCGTCGGCCTTAGGCCGTACACTGACGCGTAGGCGTCTCGAAGCGGGAGGATCAAGTCCATGTCGCAAGCCTATATCGGTCAAATCATGCCTTTTGCGGGCAATTTCGCGATAAAGAACTGGATGATGTGCCAGGGCCAGCTTCTGCCGATCTCGTCGTACTCGGCCTTGTTCGCTATTCTGGGAACGACCTACGGCGGCAACGGCACGACGAATTTTGCATTGCCGGACTTGCGCGGCCGCGCCGCGATCGGCTGGGGACAGGGGCCGGGCATGAGCAATTATGTCCTCGGGCAATCCGGGGGGGTCGAGAACGCCGCTTTGCTCCCCCAGAACCTGCCGGCCCATGCGCATACCGTCACCGAACAGGTCACGACCTCGAAATCCGGCGCCGCCGCCGTAAACAACACCTTTATCGACGGCAGTTTGAACAATTTCAGCCCGAACGCTTCCAATCCGCTGATCAACCTGCGTCCCGTCACCTCGTCGATCGTGGGTTCCTCCGTACCTTTCTCGATCCTCCAGCCCTACCTGGCGATCAACTACATCATCTGCATTTACGGCCTATTCCCGTCGCGGAACTAGACGCGGTTTGGCCGCGCCCGGCGGCGTCCCCATGAGCCAGGATCCGGCCGGTCCCGACGGGATGCTTGCGCAGGCGATCGCCTCGACGCGCGCCGAGCAGGATGGCGACGCCGCCTTCCTGTTCGCGCTGTTTTGCCGGTCGCGCGCTCCGGGCGAGGACCTGGCGTTTTTCGACCCGGCGTTGCGCGAACAGCTCATGCGGAGCCAATTCATCGGACAGTCCGCCAGCTACCGCGCCGCCTTCCCGGACGCGCGCTACGAAATCGTCGAGCAGGGGGGCGCGCCGGCTGGCCGAATCGTCTGGGAGCGGAGCGGCGAGGCCCTGCGCCTTATCGACATCGCGCTCCTGCCCGATCGGCGCCGCCGCGGGATCGGGACGGGGCTGATCCGGAGCTTGATGGCGCGGGCGCGCGAGGCCGGCCTGCCGCTGCGGCTCAGCGTGGCCACGCACAATGGCGATGCGCTGCGGCTCTACCAGCGGCTCGGATTCAGCCCGACCGAGAGCGCGCCCCCGATGATCGAGATGGAATGGCGCGGCGCGGCGGATGGCGAGCTTGTTTTCTCATCTCCGCGCCCGGGTCTTCCCAGATGAAACTTCCCGACCGCCTGCGACTGCCGCTCTCCTTCGACCCCGCGCGGCTGCAAGCCGACGCCGCCGGTCTGGCGCGGCCGGAGTGGATCCGCCATTTCGTGTCGGGCAATTACGACGGCGACTGGAGCGTCGTCCCCTTGCGCGGCAAGGCGGGCGCTCGCCATCCCGTGATGATGATTTACGCCGACCCGCAATGCCGGGATTTCGAGGATACGCCGTTCCTGGCGGCCTGCCCTTACATCCAGAGCGTGCTGCGCGTCTTCGCCTGTCCGCTCGAGGCCGTCCGGCTGATGCGGCTCGGGCCGGGATCGATCATCAAGGAGCATCGCGACCACGATCTTTGCTTCGAGCAGGGCGCGGCGCGCCTTCACATTCCCGTCGTCACCAATCCGGACGTGGAGTTTCTTCTGAACGGCAGCCGTGTCGCGCTCGAGGCGGGCGAGACCTGGTACCTCAGGCTGTCCGATCCCCATAGCGTCGCCAATCGCGGAGCGAGCGATCGCATTCATTTGGTGATCGACACGCGCGTCGACCCATGGCTAGAAATGCTCGTCGCATCCGCCCTGACCGCCGAGGCCGCCCCATGAGCGCCGAGAGCCGCCAAGCCTTCGCCGCCTTCCGCGAAAAGGCGCTCGACAATCACGCGCTGATGGTCAGGCTCCACCGGCCGATGGAGCGCGACGCCTATATCGCGCGTCTGGTGAGGATCGGCGCGGAGGAGGGTTTCGCCTTCGAGGAGGCGGATGTGCGTGCGGTCATGGGGGAGGGGCAACTGACCTGGCTGTCGCAGGGGATGACGACGCTATGAACGCCGAGCGCTTGTTCGGCTGGACGCCGTTTCGCGCCGCCTTGAGGCGCGACGACATGGAGGTCGACTGGTGCAACCTCGGGTTGCGGCGGATGGTCGAGCCGTTCTTCTACGAGACGATCGTCACGGCGATGACGCAGCCGTTCAACCTGATCTTCCAGCAAAGAACCTCGGCGCAGGCGCTGAAGCTGCTGGAGCCGGGCCTTAAGCCCTCGGGCTTCATCTTCCATATGTCGCGCTGCGGCTCGACGCTGCTGTCGCAGGCGCTCGCGGCGTTCGAAAGCAACATCGTGGTCGCAGAGGCCCAGCCGCTGCGCGCCGCCCTGCGCGCCCCGCTCTATGGCCCGGTGCCGGCGGAGCGGGCGCAGCATTGGTTCGCCGGCATGGTCAACGCCTTCGGCCAGCCGCGATTTTCCTACGAGGAGCGGTTCTTCGTGAAGTTCATGGCGGCCGACGTGCTGGATCTGCCGGTCATCGCCCGCGCCTTTCCCGAGACGCCATGGATCTTCGTCTATCGCGACCCCGTCGAGATCCTCGCCTCGCAAGAGACGATGGCGGGAATCGATCTGATGCCGGGGCAACTGCCCGCCGAACGCCTGGGGCTGACCGCGGAGCCGGCCGAAATGGGCAAGATCGCCTTCCAGTGCCACGCGCTGGCGGCCTTCGGCCGCGCCGCGCTCGACAACCGGGTCGAGGGCAAGAGCCTGTTCGTCGAATACGCCGAACTGCCCGGCGCGCTGTGGGAGAAGATGCCGGCCCATTTCGGCTTCCGTCTCGGCCCGGGCGCTGAAGCCATCATGCGCGCCGTCGCTGCGCGCAACTCCAAGAACCCGAAAGAGATTTTCGTCGGCGACAGCGAGGCCAAGCGCAAGGCGGCCGAGCGCTGGCGCGAGACGGCGGACGCCATCGTCGGGCCGGTGATCGCGGCGCTCGACAAGGCGCGGGGGTAGACGGTTCGCATGGTGGAGTTTGGCGGAAGCGTCAGCTCCCTGGTCGCGCCGCGGCGACTTCGCCCTGGTCGCTCATGGATCGCCAGCGACTCCCACAACGCCCACGTTGACCCACTGGCCGTCGCTGCTCGCTTCATAGACGAAGCCATACGCGTTAGAGCTGATGGCGCCGGATATACCCCCGTTTGCAAAGACGACGCTGTAGCTCGCTCCGGTTGACGTAGTGGGCACAATGTCTGTCGACACCTGGAACGGCGCGGAGCCGGGCAGAGACGCGCCCGTTGGCGTCCAAATGCCCGATGAATTGCTGCCCGTCGCAATCAAGACCCAAATGCCGCTCGACCCGGTGTACTCGTACATATACGAGTTTCCACTTGACGAGACAGCCGAGACTGTTGGCGTCTGGACATAGATTGTGCCTTCCGCCGTATTCGCGGTGGTGACGGATGCAATCGTGCAGTTGAAGCCGGAGCTCTGGCAAGCGGGGTTCGTCGGCCCGTCCGTTGCCTCGAAAATCGAGAAGCCGCTGCCGCCGCTGCCCGTGGCGCCGGTCGCGCCTGTCGCCCCATTGATTCCGTTCGTCCCGTTCGACCCCGTAGCTCCGGTCGCGCCCGTCGCGCCCGTCGCGCCCGAACCCGTCGCCCCTGTCGCGCCCGTCGCGCCCGTCGCGCCCGTCGCTCCGGTCGATCCTGTGGTTCCGGTCGCCCCCGTCGCCCCCGAACCCGTGGCCCCGGTCGCGCCTGTGGCGCCCGTCGCTCCGGTCGATCCTGTGGTTCCGGTCGCCCCCGTCGCCCCCGAGCCCGTGGCCCCGGTCGCCCCTGTCGCGCCCGTCGCTCCGGTCGCCCCCGTGGCGCCCGTCGCCCCTGTCGCGCCCGAACCCGTCGCCCCGGTCGCGCCCGTGGCGCCCGTCGCCCCGGCCGATCCCGTGGCCCCGGTGGCGCCGGTGGCCCCCGAACCCGTGGCCCCGGTCGCCCCTGTGGCGCCCGTCGCTCCGGCCGCGCCCACCGCTCCGGTCGCCCCGGTCGCGCCCGAACCCGTTGCGCCAGTCGCGCCCGTCGCTCCCGTCGCCCCGGCGGGGCCCGTCGCGCCGCCGACCCCGGTCGCCCCCGTCGCGCCCTTCGCCCCGGTCGCGCCCGTCGCCCCGCCGGCTCCGGTCGCCCCCGTCGCTCCGGCGGCCCCGGTCGCCCCCGTCGGCCCGGCGTGAACCGGGCGCAACGACGGCTGAATCGGCTGCGAGGCCTGGCGGAAATCTTCCGCCAGATACAGCGGCGGATCGTCCTCGCGATGACGGCGAATCAAGGTCTTGTCGGCGCCGAAATAGAACCTCACGCCGGCGATGGCGGCGCGATAGTCGTTCTGTCCGATGTCGCCTTCGGCAAAGAGCGACACGCCGCGCAGGCCCGGGTTGTCGAATTGATACTCGGTCTTGGCGGTGAAGATGTTCTGGCCTTGCGAATAGCGCTGGCCGAGGCTGACGCGCCAATCGTCGAAGGGATAATAGGCAAGGTCGATCTGATCGAACAGCCGGTTTTTCTCGCCCGCCCGGCCGAAGGTGTAGGTCGCATTGTTCAGCGGGCCGCCCGTCTCCCAGCCGCCGAGCATTTCGACGCTGGCGCGGCCGAGATAGAGTTCCGTCGACAGCCCCAGCTTGGCGTAGACGTCGTCGAACTTGGCGATCGGGCTCGCCGGCTGATTGGCGTAGGCCAGACTGCCGTAAACGCCGACCAGGGCGGTCGACGGATTGCGCCAGAAGAGATGTTCGGCCCCGCCGACGTAGGGAACGGAACCCGTCGTGCCCAACACCGCATCGGTCGACGCGCCAAAGTCGTAACCGAGGGGAAAGGTCGCCGAGGCCGCCCCATAGCCGCCAGCGGCGTTGTTGCTCTGGACGCCGCTATGGGGGCGCCGTCGCCGAAGACGAGACCCGCGCCTTCGCCCTTGAAATTCAGCGCCGATACGGCCGGCAGCGATGCGTTCGCGCCCTCCGAGGGATAGGCGGGATAGGGAGTGGGGCTCCTGACGGCCACCGCCGCCGGCGCCGGCCCGGCCGGGTTGGCGGGCGGGGGCGCGCCCGGGCTCGTCGTCGGCTCGAGCGCCGAGGGGGCGGCCCCGCGCGCGCCATGCTCGGCGATCGCCAGCCGGCGCTTGGCGTCGGCCAATTCCTTGCGAATGCGCTCGTTCTCGGCCTTCGTGGCGGCGTTCTCGGCCTTCAGGCGCTCTTGACCCGCCTTGAGTTCGAGCAACATCTTATAGAGCTGCTCATTGGTCGGCGTCTGCGCCAGCGCGGGCGCCGCGCAAGCCGTCAGCGCGACCGCCCCAACCCCCGAAAGCAGCGCCCAGCGCAGATACGCGCGCGAATGTCGATGCGTCATATGGTCGCCCCCGCGCCCGCCCCGACGAACAGGACTCCTCAGCCGACGCCCGGCTGATGGCTAATCAAGAATTAATCTCCAATATCTAGGGGTTGCTTGCAACGGGGGCGCCGCCGGCGGCGTTTTGGCGAACGACGAAGAGGCGCGCCGGCGTCACGGCGACGACCGGAATTGCCTAAATTTTGGGCATCAGCCCCTGCCTTTCCCGCCATTTCCGGGGCAAATCGTGACAAAGTGACGCACTGTCCCGTGACAGCCAGTTGCCGTGACGCTGCATATAACTCCGCGCGCCGTCACGACGATGGCGGGGATCAATTGCGGAACCACGGGGGCGCGCCCGTCTTTCCCTTTATGTTTCAACGCCAACCAGCCCAGCGAGGGCAACCCGCCACGCCCGGGCGCAAGCCGCCCAAGCGAGTTGAGGGCGCTATCAAAGAGGGGAAAGACGGGCGTTTCGCCGCGGCGGGCCGCTGTCGAGCGGGCGGGCCTTGACTTCGAGCGCGCTCGAACCTGTAGCAAGATGGGCGTCGAGACGAAGGGCATTGCCATGAAGATCGGCGAACTCGCCAAGCTCAGCGGCCTCACCGGCCATACCATCCGCTATTACGAGCGGATCGGCCTGCTGCCGCGCGCCGAGCGGGATCGATCGAACCAGCGCGACTACGACGCCGCCATCCTTTCATGGATCGAGTTCCTCGGACGCTTGAAGACGACCGGCATGCCGATCCGCGAGATGCTCGCTTACGCGCGGCTGCGCGCGGAGGGCGCGTCGACGACGAGCCAAAGGCAGGCGCTGCTCGAGCGGCATCGCCTCGCGGTTCGCCGACGTTTGCGCGACCTTCAGGCGAGCCTTCTCGTCCTCGACACGAAAATCGCCGGCTACGCCGGCGCAACCGAGGACGAATCGCGCCATGACGAACGACAGAAGATCCAGACGACGACACGGTTTGAGCGCGGCGCCCGCGCGCTGGCGGCGATCGACGGCCAGGCGGGCCAAAAGGTCGTCGACGCGCTGGCCGACATCGCGCCCGATTTCGCCCGCTATCTCATCGAGTTCCCGTTCGGCGACATCTATTCGCGGCCGGGTCTCGGCCTGCGCGAGCGCGAGATCGCAACGATCGCGGCGCTGACCGCGCTCGGCAACGCCGCGCCGCAGCTCAAGGTCCATATCGAGGCCGGGCTCAACGTCGGCCTCGGCCGCGAGGAAATCGTCGAGACGATCATGCAGATGGCGGTCTACGCCGGCTTCCCCGCCGCGCTGAACGGGCTGTTTGCGGCCAAGAAGGTTTTCGCGGCGCGGGGCAGTTGACGCCTCGTTCGTCGGTCGACCGCGCGGATCCCATCGCCGAGCCCCCGTCAAGGTTCGCTTCGGCGACCGGCGTCGCAGAGAGAACTCCGCGACGGAAATAGCTGCATCGTCAACGCGAGTCGCGCCCGGAACGCAGCAAGGTCGCTTGCCATCTGCCAGACGTCGTTGCAATGGCCGATAAATGCGCCTATATAGGCGCAATTGAGCGACGGACCGATGACAAGCCTCGAAACGAATCGAGCCAAGATCGTCCGCCGCCTCGGAACGGAAGGCTGGCGGTTGCTCCGCAATGGCGCTGAGCACGACGTCTACGACCATGCGTCGAAGCCGGGCGTCCTGACCGTGCCGCGGCATCGAACCCTATCGCCGGGCGTCGCCAGGCAAATCGCCAGGATTGCGGGTTGGAGATGAAAATGACGAGCTACATCGGCCTTATCGACGGCAAAGCCGGCGCCTACGGGATTTATTTCCCCGACCTGCCGGGTTGCACCGCGATGGGGGCGACGATCGATGAAGCCATTGCGAACGCCGCCGAAGCCATGCGCGATTGGGCCAATGCGACGGAGCAGAAGGGCGGCGCAATTCCTCCGCCGCGTGCGCGGGAAAGCGTGTGCGAAGACTCCGAGGCCTCCGAGATGCTTGGCGAAGGCGCGCTGCTCGTTCGCGTTCCCCTCGTGCGCGAAACGGGCCGGCCGGTGAAGGCCAACCTGTCCATCGACGCCGGCGTTCTCGCCGCGATCGACGCGGAGGCGAAGCGGCGCAAGCTGACGCGCTCGGCCTTCATCGAATTGATGGCGCGCCACGCCTTGCCGGAGATGGCGTCTTAGCCGTCGCGCCGGCCCGCCCCTTGCCTTTTGCCGCGCGCCCGCGCATAGGGCCGCTCGAACTCCCTCAACCCTCGAGCGCGTCCCCATGGGCTTCAAATGCGGCATCGTCGGCTTGCCCAACGTCGGCAAGTCGACGCTCTTCAACGCGCTGACCCAGACCGCCGCGGCGCAGGCGGCCAACTATCCCTTCTGCACCATCGAGCCCAACGTCGGCGACGTCGCGGTGCCCGATCCGCGGCTGGAGACGCTGGCGCGCATCGCCAGCTCCAAGGAGATCGTGCCGACCCGCCTCACCTTCGTCGACATCGCCGGCCTCGTGCGCGGCGCCTCCAAGGGCGAGGGGCTCGGCAATCAGTTCCTCGCCAACATCCGCGAATGCGACGCCATCGCCCACGTGGTGCGCTGCTTCGAGGACGGCGACGTCACCCACGTCGAGGGCCGCATCGATCCGCTCTCCGACATCGCCACCGTCGAAACCGAATTGATGCTCGCCGATCTCGAAAGCCTCGAGCGCCGCGTCGTGCAGATGGAGAAGCGGGCCAAGGGCGGCGACAAGGACGCCAAGGACATGCTGGCGCTCGCCCAGCGCAGCCTCGCCGAATTGCGCGAGGGCCGGCCGGCGCGGGCGGCCGGCGTCAGCCGCGAGGATCACCGGCTCTTCCAGTCGCTCGAGCTTCTGTCGTCGAAACCGGTGCTTTACGTCTGCAACGTCGATGAGGCGAGCGCCGACAAGGGCAACGCCTTCGCCGATGCGGTGCGTGAGCAGGCGGCCAAGGAAGGCGCCGTCGCGGTCGTCGTCTCGGCCAAGATCGAGAGCGAGATCGCGGTCATGCCGGCCGACGAGCAGAAGGACTATCTCGAGGCGGTCGGCCTCGCCGAGCCCGGCCTCAATCGCGTCATCCGCGCCGGCTACGCCTTGCTGCACCTGGTGACCTTCTTCACCGCCGGGCCGAAGGAGGCGAAGGCCTGGACGGTGGAGAAGGGGGCGCGCGCGCCGCAGGCGGCGGGCGTCATCCACACCGATTTCGAGAAGGGTTTCATCCGCGCCGAAACCATCGCCTATGACGACTACGTGGCGTTCAAGGGCGAAGCGGGCGCGCGCGAGGCCGGCAAGTTCCGCCTCGAAGGCAAGGACTACGTGGTCGCCGACGGCGACGTGCTGCATTTCCGCTTCGCCAACTGAGGCTTAAGCGATGGACAGGCTCTATTTCGAGGACTTCCCGCCCGGCGAAATCGTCGAATACGGCGATACGCCGGTGACCGCCGAGGCGATTGTCGCATTCGCGCGGCAGTTCGATCCGCAACCCTTCCACCTCGGCGAGGAGGCGGCGCGCGGAACGCTCGCCGGCGGGCTGATCGCCTCCGGCTGGCACACCGCGGCGATGCTGATGCGGATGAACTGCGACGAATTCCTCAATCGCGCCGCCGCGCAAGGCGCGCCGGGAGTCGAGGAACTGAACTGGGTCAAACCCGTCAAGCCCGGCGACCGCCTCAGCGTGCGCCGCACCATCGTGAGCGCCCGCGCCTCGCGCTCGCGGCCCGCAATCGGCGTCGTCGAGTTCCGCTTCGAAGTCCTCAACCAGAACGCCGAAATCGTCATGACGCAAAAGAACGCGGCGCTCTTTCTGCGCCGCCCGGCCGGGGGGGCGGGCCGATGATCGCCTTGTTCTACGAAGACCATCGCGTCGGGCAGAGCGTGACGGCCGGCTCGCACGAATTCACCCGCGAAGCGATCGTCGCCTTCGCGCGCGCCTACGATCCGCAGCCCTTCCATCTCGACGACGCCGCCGGCGCGGCGTCGCTCTTCGGCTCGCTCTGCGCCTCGGGCTGGCACACGGCGAGCGTCTGCATGCGGGTTCTCATCGACTACCGCGCGGCCCAACGCGCCGCCGCCGCGGCGCGCGGCGAGCCGCTGCCGGCGCTCGGCCTCGGCGCCGGCGTCTTCGCCATGCGCTGGGCCAATCCGGTGCGGCCCGGCGCCGTCGTCACCTTCTCGGCCGAGGTCCAATCGATGCGCGAGACGAAACGGCCGCAATGGGGGCTGATCGGCTCCCGCGCCACCGGCGTCGATCAGGATGGGCGCGAAGTTCTGTCATACTCCAGTCACGTCCTCGTCGCGCGCCGCGGCCATTAACACGGCCGCGCGATCGGCAAGGCGGGGTCGCTCGCCGCTTCGATTTGAAGCGTCGAGCCGCGACCCCGTCGATCGCCAACGGATCGGACGCGGGCGGCGCCGTTGACGCTGTGCGCGTCGTTCATCGTGAGGAGAGCTGCCATGGGCGTCGATCTCAACGGTCTCGTTTCGCGGTACCTTAACCCGCAACGCGTCGGCCAGATCGCCTCGACCGCAGGCGTCGATCCGGACGTGGCGCAAAAGCTCGTCGGCGGCGCGGTTCCCGCCGTGCTGGCGTCGCTCAGCGGCGCGCTCGCCGCTCCCGGGGGCGCGCAGAGGATTTACGACGCCGTCGCCAACGCCGATCCCGACACGCTCGGCAAGCTGAGCGCGGCGCTGGGGGCGGGACAATTGCAGGCGTTGACTGACGGGGCCAACGCGCTCGGCGGCCTGATCGGCGCCAATGCGCTCACGAGCCTCGCCAACGCGCTGGCGCAATACGTCGGCGTGCCGGCCGAGGCGGCGCAGCCCGCCCTCGGCGCCGTCGGTCAAGCGGTGATCGGCGTCATCGGCCAGCAGGATCCGTCGAATTGGTCCGACCCGAACGCGCTCGCCAATGTCTTCGCCGCTCAGAGGGGCGCGATCGCGGCCGCCCTGCCGTCGGCGCTGTCCCACCTGCTCGGCGCCGCCGCCGCGGCGGCATCGCCGGCGCCCGCCAGCGCGCCGCCCGCGCCTTCGAGCCCCTCGCCGGCGCCCTCCGCCGCCAGGGGTCCAAGTTTTCCGATCTGGGCGATCGTCCTCGTCGTGGTCATCGCGCTCGCCGCGCTCGCCTACTGGTACGTCCACCACAGGAAGGCGGAGAAGCCGACCGCGGCGCTGGCGCCGGCGACGATCGAATTGACGGCCCTCCCCGGCGATTCCGTCTTCGGCTAGGGCGCGGCGCGCGCCTCACTTCGGCGCGACGCGATATTTGACAAACCCGCCCGGCGCGGCCCCCATCGGCGTCAGCGCGACGCCGGCCGGCGGCGGCGCGCCCGCGGCGGCGGGCGAGGTGACGAACGTCGCGACCACGTCGGCGGGCCAGGGGGTAAAGCGCCAATTGCCGTCGGATTTGGGCTCGAGATGGCGGGTCTCGACGATATAGCGCACCATGACGTCGCGATTGGAATCGGGCGCCTCCAACACGATCGTCGAACCGTCGCAGCCGGGAAAATTGCCGCCGCCGCTGGCGCGGTAATTGTTGGTGACGACGATGAAGACTTCGGTCGGATCGATCGGCGCGCCGCGAAACGTCAAGTTGCGGATGCGCCGCGCGTCGGGCGCGACGAGCTTGCCGTCGCTGTCGTAACGCGAGGGCTGCGTCACGTCGATTTCGTAGTTCACGCCGTCGATGACGTCGAAATTGTAGGAGGCGAAGTTCGCGTCGAGCAGCGGCTGCTCGAGGTGAGAGTTGGGATCGATGCGCCGGAAGAGGCCCGCCGACCGCTCCAGCCATTCGCCCAGCGTCGCGCCGTCGATCTTCACCGCGCGCAGGGCGTTGGGATAGAGATAGAGGTCGGCGACGTTCTTGATCGCGATCGGACCGGCCTCAACGTCGGTGTAATAGTCCGGGCCGCCGCGACCGCCAGACTTAAACGGCGCCGCCGCGGAGAGAATCGGCATATTCGCCAGCGCCGGCAGGGTCTGCGCGAGCCGCTTCGCGTACCAGATTTGCGCCGCGTTGACGATTTGCACGGAAGGATCGTCGGCGACCAGCGCGAAGTAGGAATTGATCGGCGACGCGATGTCGCCGACGGGCGCGCGGACATAGGCGAGCGTCGCCTCGTGGGCGGCCTGCGCGGCGGCGAGCGTCTTGGGGTCGGCCTCGACGAGCGCGCTGACCGCCTCGCCCTCGCGCCGATAGATCGGCCGCGCCTCGACCTTGGCGGCGCCGACCCGCCAACCCGCGCCGGCCCGCTCGAGCCGAAGATCGATGACGCCGAGATGGCTGCCCCAGAAGCCCGGCATGAAGGCGGGCACGCCGAGCACCGCGCCCATGGCGACGTCGACGCCGTCGATGCCGGAAAAATCCGCGCCGGGCAGCAGCAAATGCTGGTGGCCGAGGAACATCGCGTCGACGCCGCCGACCGCCGCCAGCGCGCGCGCGGCGTTCTCTTCCCCAGGCTGCGGGGCTTTGCGGGAAATGCCGGAATGGCAGAGCGCGACGACGAGATCGACGCCCTCGGCGCGCAACGCCGGAATGTGAAGGCGCGCCGCCTCGGCGATCCCCACCGTCGTCGCGCGGCCGCTCAAATGGCTCTGGTCCCATTGCACGATCTGGGGCGGCGTGAAGCCGATCACGCCGACGCGAAGGCGCTGCTCGGCGCCCGCCTCGTCGCGCAGCGCCGGTTCGAGAATGAGCCAAGGCGTGAAATAGCAGGAGCCGTCGGGGCGAAGAATGTTGCAGCTCAGCGCCGGGAAGTTCGCGCCGGCGAGCGCGACGTCGAGAAAGTCGAGGCCGTAATTGAATTCGTGGTTGCCGAGCGCACAGGCGGCGTAGCCCAGTTCGTTCATCGCCGCGATCATCGGATGGAGGTCGCCCTTCCTCAACCCCTTCGACAGCGCCGCGTAGTCGCCGATCGGCGAGCCTTGGATGATGTCGCCATTGTCGAACAGAAGCGTGTTGGCGACTTCGGCGCGCGCCGCGGCGACGAGCGAGGCGGTCTTGGCCAATCCCACCGTGTCGTCCGGCTTGTCGCGATAATAGTCGTAGGCGAAAATATTGGCGTGCAGGTCGCTGGTGCCGATGAGGCGCA
Organism: uncultured Alphaproteobacteria bacterium; assembly: GCA_963755075.1. Taxonomy (GTDB): domain Bacteria; phylum Pseudomonadota; class Alphaproteobacteria; order Rhizobiales; family Beijerinckiaceae; genus Roseiarcus. Next base: position 17,474 of record CAVWKL010000130.1, on the reverse strand, counting down.
GCATAAGGCCGGGGGGCATGGGATCCTCGATCGCAGACAGCGGATCGAGCCACCTTAGAGCGGGCGCCCGAATGTGGAAACCCGCGCCCGGCGGGGTCGGGTCGATCGACGCCCTTCGCGCCCCTCAGAGCGCGCGGGCCGGCGCGGCGGAGACCGCCCCTGCCTGCGGCCCGCCGATCCTGGCGTCCCAGCCGCCGGGCGGCGCTGGCGCTTCGTTGGCGGCGGGCGAGGGCGTCGAAGCCTTGAACTCGGCGAGGGCCTTGGCGGCCGCGGCGAGGGTGGACGCGTCCATCTTCGCGGCCACGTCGTCGCGCTTCTTCATCGCGTCGGCGTCGCCCTGCTGGGCGGCGAGGGAGAACCACAGCCAGGACTGGACGAGATCCTGCGGCACGCCCATGCCGCGGGCATAGAGAATGCCCAGGTTGAACTGGCTGTCGCGAATTCCGAGCTGACCGGCCTTGCGGAACCATTGCGCGGCTTCGGCGTAGTCGGGCTTGCCGCCGGCGGCGCCTTCGGCGTTCATCACCGCTAGGTTGTGCATGGCTCGGGCGTTCCCGGCGTTCGCCGCCTTGGCGTACCAGGACATGGCGAGCTGAGCGTCGCGCGCAACGCCGATGCCTTTTTCGTAGAGCGTGGCCAATCGGTACTCGGCGATCGGCACGTCGCGAACTGCGGCTTGCTCAAACCATTGCGCCGCCGCGTGCGGATCCTTGGCGATCCCGCGGCCCTCGACGAGACGCAGCGCCAATTCGACCTCGGCGCCGGCGTCGCCGGCCGCCGCCGCGTCGCGCAGGGAGGCGGGCAGGCCGGAGGGAATCGACGCCACGAGCTCGGCGGGCGCGGCCTTGGCGCTCCTGGCCGGCGTCGACGGGGCGGCGATCGAGCCGATCGGATTGGGATCGATCGCCTCCGCGCCGGTCAGCGCGCCGAGCTTGGGACTTGTGGGGACCGCCAGGTTTTGCGCCGGCGCCTGCAGTTCCGACCTTTGCATCGAGGCCGGACGTCCGCCGCGCAACTCCACGACCGCAAACGTCGCCAGCGCCGCCAGGAGCGCCGCGCCGAGGAGCAAGGGGCGCCGCTGCGCCGCCAAAAACGCCTTGGCCTGCGCGACGCCGGAACTGACGGCGCGCTCGCCGGTGTCGGCCCGCGCGGCGGCTTGTTTCGGGCTGCGATCCCTGGTCGCGCTGTCCGCCTGGGCGGCCTGCGCGGCCTGGGCGGCGCGGCGGGCGGCGGCGATATGGGCGTTGATCGCGCTCTTCGGCTTGGAGTAATCGCCCGTTTCGAAGCTGCGCGCCCGATCGAGCGACGCGCCGGGCTCGAGCAGGAAGTCGGCGCCGTCGAGCGCGCGCAGCGGCGGCGCCTCGCTGGCCTGGCCCGATCCGCCCCTGCGCGCCGGTTCGCCAATTCCATCCCGGGCTGGCCGCGCCGCGGCGCGATCGGGAATGTCTCGCAGCGCCGCGCCGGTTGCGTTCACGACTTCGCCTGCGCCCGCGGGCGAGGCTCTCGGCGGAGCGGCGGCGGGGCCGAGCGCGCGACTGCGCGCGCCTTCGTCGACGCGCGCGACTTCGTCCTCGATGCGCCCGAGACGATCGACGAGCCTTTCGAGAATGTCCTGAAGATTGGCGAGACGCGCCTGGGTGCGCTTGTCGGCGCTCGATTGCTCGGCGCGGAGATTCGCCAGCCCGGCGGAGATGTCGTCGTTTTCCTGGGCGGGCGTGACAGGCAGCGATTGCAGGGCCGCGCGCGTCGCGTCGAGTTCGGCCAGCAAATCGACGACCTTGCGTTCGATCGCGGCGTTCGACGACGCGTCCGTCTGCAAGGCGTCGAGGCGATCGTGGATTTCGGAAATCTGATTGGCGAGCGCGTCGGCGTCGACGCCCGCGCCCACGCGCCGCCCCAGGCGCTCGGCGAAGAGGTCGGCGGCCTGCTCGACGAATTTCGCATCGACGCTCGTCGGCGCGGCGCGATCGAGCCGATCGCTGAGGGCGCGCAGCGCCTGCTCCAGCGGGCGGATGTCGATCGCCGGGGCGGCGCGTTGGTCGATGCGCGCGCCGAGGTCGCGGATCATCGCCTCGATTTGACCATGCGCCGGCGCGGCCGTCGCGCCGCGGTCCAGCTTTTGATTGATCTCGCGCAGCAGACCCTCGAGCGAGCCGATGTCGACCGCGGTCGGCGCGGCGAGCTTGGCGCCGAGGTCGCGCATCATGTTTTCGATCGGCGTCGTGTCGATTTCGATCGGTCGATCGCCGAGCGTGCGCAGCGCTTGCTCGATCGGCTTGATGTCGAGAGCCGGATTTGTCCGCTGATCGATGCGCGCGCTCAGGTCCTGGAACATCGCCGCGAGCGCGTCCGCGTTGGTCCCCGCCGCCGCCGGGCGATCGAGCTTCTGATTGATGTCGCGCAAGGCGGCTTCGAGCTTGGCGACGTCGGGTTGCGAACCGCTCTGGCGCTCGATGGAGACGCGAACGCCGTCGATGCGGCGAGCCAAGTCTTCAATGGCCTGCGGATCGACGCCTTGCCCCGGTTGCGGCCGCTGCAACGCTTGATCCATCCGCTGAGAGAGTTGTTCGAGGCGGCGCTCGATCGCCGACAAGGCCGCGGGCGGCGTCGAACCTTCGATCTGCGCGCGCGCCTCTGAGAGCAGCGCGACGGCTCGCGCCGATTCGGCCTGCGGCGCCGGGCTCGACGCCAGCCGCTCGATGCGGTCGGCGAGATCGCCGATCTGCCTCTCCAACCGCTCGACCGGCACCGGCCGCATGGCGGCGGCGGCGAGAAGGTTGCGGACTTCCTCGGTCTGCGCGCGGATGCGCTCGAACGCCTCGGGATTGACGGCGGTCTGGGCGAGCGCGTCGACCTTGGCGGCGATGGCGCGGACCTCGCGCTCCAGGCCCTGCACGGCGACGTGCGGATCGTGGGCGCGCAGGGCGTCCAGGACTTGGGCGACCAGCGCCTCGACCGGCGCGACGAGCGCCTCGCGCGCGCCGTTGTCGCGCATGGAGGCGATGCGCTCACTCAGATCGCGCATCGCCCCTTCCAGCGCGATCACGGCGTTGCGCGGCGCCAGATCCGCAAGGCTGCGCGACATCGCCGCGACTTCGGCGCGCAGACCCTGCACGTCGACGAGCGGCTGCGCGGATTGCTCGCTCTGCTCGCGGCGCATCTGGTCGAGTCGCGCGCTCAGGGCGAGGATTTCGTCGCGCAAGGCGTCGCTCGGCGCGGGGGCGCGCGGCGGCGTCGGCGGGCGGGTTTCGATCGAGGCGGGCAGGCCTCGCGGCGCCTCTCCGGCTCCGGCGCCGGGGCGCTCGCGCGGGCGTCGAGTTCGCTGCGACGGCGGGCGATTTGCGAGACCGCCTGCCGCATGTCGATGCGCGGGCGCTCGGGCGCGCGCGGCGCTTCGCGCCGGCGCTCCTGGACCGCCTCGACCCGGCGCGCCAGCGCGCTCATCCGAGCATCGAGTTCGCGCTCCGTCTTGTCGAGACGCGACTCCAAGCGCCTCGGCGCGTCGGCGGGCGGCGACGCCTGGCGAGCGGTGCGTTTATCGATCGCCTCGAGCTTTTCGGCGACCGCGTGGAGCGCCGCCCGTTCCTCGATGCGATCGCTTTGGCTGCGCTCGATCCAGCGCGCGACCGATTCGAACGCGCGCGCCGCGCGCGCTTCCGTGCGTTCGGCGCGGCCTTCAAGCCTGGCGATGGCCGCCTCGAGCAAGTCCTCGGCGCGACGGGCCTGGTCTTGACCGGTCGCCGGGGTCTCCGCTCTGCGGCGCGGCTCGACGGGCGGACGGGGGGGCGGACCTTCGTCGAATTCTTCGGCGCGGCGCGACAGTCGCGAAATCCGCTCGCCGATCGCGTCGAGCTTGTCGTCGCCTTGGAGATCGGCGGGTTCGACGCCCTGTTCGGCGGCTTTGTCGGCGACCACGTCGTCGAGCCAATCGCCCAGGTTCATGCCGGCGCGTCGCGCGGCTTCTTCGGCGATAGCGCGCGTCTCACGCCCCATGCCTCTGACGTTCCAGGCCGCCGCGCTGTTCATGGTTGCAACCGTCGCCGAGGTTGTGCCGATCGCTGCGCCTCCGGCTCGTCGCGGCGCTGCAACGCGATATTTCCGCGCGCGTGGTGAACAAACCGTTAAGACGGCCCCAAAATGGGTCAACGAACCGCGGCGCTGACGGCGGACGGCGGGAGCGGGCGGGAATTCGTCGTCCCTCCGCGCCCTGCGCCTCGATCCGGACCGCCGTTTTGACCGGGCCGCGCCGGGCGGGACATGGGCGCTTTGGGCGCCGCTGGCGCGGCCGTCATGGGGGGCGCGGACCGATCAGCCGGCGCGCCGCCGCGACTCGACGATGCGCAACGCCTCGGCGAAGGCGGTCTCGACGCTCATGCGGCTGGTGTCGAGCACGGCGGCGTCGGCCGCCGCGCGCAGCGGGGCCTCGGAGCGCCCGGAATTGCGGGCGTCGCGTTTGGCGATGTCGGCGAGAATGGCGGCGTAATCGGCGCTCTCGCCTCGCTGGGCAAGCTCGAGCGCGCGCCGTTGCGCGCGCGTCTCCGGGCTGGCGGTGACGAAAATCTTGACGTCCGCCCCGGGGCAGATGACGGTGCCGATGTCGCGACCGTCGAGAACGGCGCCGCTGGGACGACGGGCGAAATTGCGCTGCGCCTCGACGAGCGCGGCGCGCACTTGCGGCAAGGCGGCGACGATCGAGGCGGCCTCGCCCATCTCGCGTCCGCGCAGCCGCGCCTCGTCGAAATCGGTCAGGCTCAGGCCGCGCGCCGCGGCGACGGCGGCGTCGACGTCGCGAAGGTCGCGATCGGCGGCAAGAAGGTTCGCCGCGGTGGCGCGATAGAGCAGGCCGGTGTCGAGATGCGGCAATCCGTAATGCTCCGCCAGGCGTCGCGCCAGCGTGCCCTTGCCCGAAGCCGCGGGTCCGTCGATAGCGATGATCATTGGTGACGCCTCGATCCCAGCCTTCTGGTCGCCCAGCGGCGCTCTTAAAGTCCGGCGGCGACGCTGTCGACCCCGGCGCAGGCGGCTCGGCGCGCCTTGTCGCCGAGGGCTTGGCCGCCGGCGCGCCGCCGCGCTAAGGTGAGGGAACGCCCCGGCGTCGATTTCGCGCCGTGGGCCCAGGGGGGATGGCGATGAATTTGACGGCGGCGCAAAAGAAGACGATCCTCGCCTCGTTTCTCGGATGGACGCTCGACGCCTTCGATTTCTTCCTGCTGACCTTCCTCATCAAGGATATCGCGGCGGAGTTCGGCGTCGGCGTGCCCGAGGTCGCCTACGCGCTGTTCCTCACCTTGGCGATGCGCTTCGTCGGCGCCTTCGTCTTCGGCCAGATCGGCGACAAATGGGGCCGCAAGCCGGCCCTGATGCTCGACATCCTGTGCTATTCCGTGATCGGCGCGCTCGCCGCCTTCGCGCCCAACCTGACCGTTTTCTTGGTCCTGCGCGCGCTGTTCGGCGTGGCGATGGGCGGCGAATGGGGCCTCGGCAGCTCGCTGGCGATGGAGTCGATTCCGCCGCAGGCGCGGGGGGTCGTCTCCGGCGTCCTGCAATGCGGCTATCCCTCGGGCTTCCTGCTCGCCTCGATCGCCTACGGCCTGCTCTACGGGCGCACCTTCGGCGATTACACGGTCGGTTGGCGAGGCATGTTCCTGCTCAGCATCCTGCCCGCCTTCCTGGTGCTGTTCGTCCGCACCAGCGTGGCCGAATCGCCCGCCTTTGCCGACGCGCGGAAGGTCGGCAAGCCCGGTCTTTGGGCGACGGTCGGCGCGAATTGGGGACTCGTGCTCTACGCGGTCGTGCTGATGATGTGCTTCAACCTGTTCAGTCACGGCACGCAGGATCTTTATCCGACCTTCTTGCAGAAGCAGCATCATTTCGATCCCGGCACGGTGAGCTGGATCACCATCGTCGCCAATATCGGCGCCATCGCCGGCGGGCTGTCGTTCGGCTTCGTTTCGGAGAAGATCGGCCGGGTCAACGCGATCACCATCGCCGCGCTCATCGCGTTGCCCGCGCTGCCGCTATGGGCCTATTCGACGACGCCGGTCATGCTGGCCCTCGGCGCCTTTGTCATGCAGATCGCGGTGCAGGGGGCCTGGGGGCTGATCCCCGCCCATCTCAACGAACTGTCGCCCGGCGCGGTGCGCGCCACCCTGCCGGCCTTCGTCTATCAGGCCGGCAATTTCCTCGCCTCCTACAACGGCCCGTTCCAGGCCAAGCTCGCCGAAGGCGCCGGCGGCAACTACGCCTATGCGCTGGCGCTGGTCGCGGGGGTCGTCGCCGTCGCCCTCGTCGTCGTCATCCGCTTCAGCCCGGAGCGGCGCGGGCAGACGCTGACGGCGCATTGACACGGCGCCCGGGTTCGGGCGCAGAGCGATCGGGACCGGCGCCGCCGCAAACGCCGTCACGCGCTTGTCGGCATGCCGCGGCAGTCTGACTTGATCCGGTTCGTCGTCCCTCCAGGAGAATCCATGGATCGCGCCTTCGACTATTCTCAGAAAATCCTTCTGGCCGTCGAGTTTGGCGCGGCGGCGCGAACGCCGCGCGACGCGCCGCCCGGCTACGCCGTCTTCCAGCGGCTGAGCATCCCCGAGGTCGTCCGCGCTTTCGACGAGTCGGAGAGCCTGCTCGCCCGCTTGCTGGCCGGCCGCGAGTTTCGGAACGTATTGAACCAGCGCATGGGCTACTGGGAAAAACGGGTTCCGTCCGGCCAGCAATGCTTCGTGCATTACGCCATCGGCGGCGACGACGTCGTTGCGTCGGCCTTCGAGCGCCTGAAGGGCGAGGGCGGGTGGGCGCTGATCGGCGTCTACCACACCGAGCCTCAGTCTTCGGCCTATCCCGCCAGCTTTCCGGTGGGCCCGGCGCCCTACCATTGGGGCCCCGGCGAGCCGCCCTTGGCCTTCACTGCGGACTCGGTCTTCTGGTTCAATTTCTTTCCCCAACAGCCGGCCCTGTTCGAGAAGACCTTCGCCGTCTGGGCGCTTTTCCAGGCGTACGCCCACCGCGAGCGGGGCGAGTGCAACCAGCTCGTCGTCTGGGAAGGCGGGCAGCGCCTCGAGGTCGACGGCGTCGATCCGTTCGTCCAGGTCAACCTCAACCGGTTCAGCAGCCTGCCCGGTTACTTCAACTCCGCCCACGAGGCCGGCCGACACACCTTCACCCCTGACGCCGAGTACCTCTGGCACGGAATGCTGCTGCGGAAGCTGGCCTGAGAACCCGGGGAGGCGGGCGCGGCGCAGGCCCCAGCGACAGGATCGCCCGACGCCGCAAGCGAGGAAGGAGAGGGCCGCCGCGAGCCAACCGTTCGCGGCCCGCTTCGATCAGTCCAGCTTCGCCACGACGGCGAGGCGCTTCACCTGACCCTGCTGATAGGCGCGCAAGAAGGCGTCGTATTCCCTGATCGACACGCATCCGTTGGAATCGCCGTTCGGGCCGAGCATGAAGGGGTGCGCAAGCAGGCCCGCCCGTCCGAAGACGTCGCCGTCGCCGATCGGGGTGAGGCGCAGCGCCTGGACGCCGTGGAACAGATCCTCCCGCGGCGTCAGTTCATAGAGATGGGGCGGCGTCGCGCCGCGGGCGTGCTCGCTGACGAAGCGAGGATCGTCCAGCTTGTCGCCATAGCCGGAATGGGCCTCCAACTGGGTGCCGTCGGGCATGTAGAGGGTGCGCGCCGAGATGTCGTAGACGGCGGTCCACTGATCGTAGCCGGTCGGCCGCGGCGATCGGCCGAAGAGCGATAATCGGGAGGCGCGATCGACCGCGCCGAGCGCGCCGTCTTTCGGGCTGGTGGCGACGCGGCTTTCGGTCGCCGCATAGGCGACGGCGGCGTCGGACGAACGTCCGCCGCCGAACAGCTTGGCGAAGATGTTGCCGTCGTCGGCCGGGGTCGTCGCGCCTGTCGCCGCTTCGCCGACCCCCGGCGCGCGGCGGTCGGGCGCGAGCGAGGCCAACTCGGCGGGGCGGGGCGGCGGCAGCGGCGCAGCCTCGTCGATGCGCGCGACGTCGCGCTTCGGCGGCAGCGGGATGTCCTGCGCTCGCGGGATCTCGGCGACGAGCGCGGGCGGCGCGGCCTCGAGGCTCGCTTGCAGGCTCAGGTTCCGGCTCGGCGCGGTCGGCTTGGCGTCGGCGTAAAAATCGACCAGCGCGCCGTAGGGATTGGGGGGCTCGCCGTAGGGATTGACGAACGGGCCGTAGGCGTCGACGAGCCCGCCGTAGGGATTTGCGATCCGCTTCGCCGGCGCGGGCGCCGGCAGCGCGGCGACGCGAGCGACGATTTCGGGAGCGGCGGCCGGACGCGCGTGCAGAATCCATCCCTCCAGGCCCGCGCCGAAAACCAGCGCGGCGCCCCAGGGAAGGAGCCACAAAAGACCTTGGCGATGATCTCGGCCGCGATGGAACGGGACCTCGCCGAAAGTTGCGCCGACTGCCTGCATGCTTCGCCTACGCTCACGCCCCCACGCAGGATGAGATTATAGGGAACATGTTTAGAGCCAATTAACCTAGCTCAAGGCTTAAGGCTAGGGGAATGGGCGAAATGCCGCGGGCGCGGCCCATTTTTTGTCGGTGCGATCGCCGTCGCCGCGATCCGATTCGGTCTGGGGCGGCGAGGGCAGGCGCCGCCCGCTCACCCTTTCCTTCGCCGTATCGCCCTGCCGCCGCCGCTCGGCCGCGCCTCCCCGCCTCCCCAATTGTGAGGCCCCATGTCGGCGTCGGTCGGCTTGTGGGCGCGGCTGGCGGGGAGATTGGCGGCGCGGCCGTATTGGCGTTCGCCGGCGTAGCCGCCGCCCGCCGCCTCGATCGCCGCCTGGCGGGCCAGCGGATCGTCGCCGACCGCCAGCTCGACGGTCTGCAGGCGCTTGATCTCGTCGCGCAGGCGCGCCGCCTCCTCGAATTCGAGATTGCCCGCCGCCTCCTTCATGCGCTTTTCCAGATCGGCGATGGTCGCCTGGAAATTGTGGCCGATCCGCGCGCCGCCCACTCCCGCCGCCAGGCCGGCGTCGACGGTGACGTGGTCGGCCTCGTAAACCGAGTGGAGAATGTCCTGGATGCCGCGGCGGATCGAGGCCGGCGTGATGCCGTTTTCCGTGTTGTAGGCCTCCTGCTTGGCGCGGCGGCGATTGGTCTCCTCCATCGCGCGCCGCATCGAGCCGGTGAGGACGTCGGCATAGAGAATCACCTTGCCGTCGACGTTGCGCGCGGCGCGGCCGATCGTCTGCACCAGCGAAGTCTCCGAGCGCAGGAAACCCTCCTTGTCGGCGTCGAGAATGGCCACCAGCGCGCATTCGGGAATGTCGAGCCCTTCGCGCAGGAGGTTGATGCCGACGAGGACGTCGAAGGCGCCGAGGCGCAGGTCGCGGATGATCTCGATGCGCTCGATGGTGTCGATGTCGGAGTGCATGTAGCGCACCCGCACGCCGTTCTCATGCAGATATTCGGTGAGGTCTTCGGCCATGCGCTTGGTCAGCGTCGTCACCAGCGTGCGATAGCCGCGCAGCGCGACCGCCTTCGTCTCGCTGAGGAGATCGTCGACCTGGCTGCGCGCCGGGCGGATCTCCACCGGCGGGTCGATCAGGCCGGTCGGGCGAATCACCTGCTCGACGAAGGCGCCCGCCGTCTGTTCCATTTCCCATTTGCCGGGGGTCGCCGAGACATGGACGGTCTGGGGGCGCATCGCCTGCCATTCCTCGAAGCGCAGCGGGCGGTTGTCCATGCAGGACGGCAGGCGGAAGCCGTATTCGGCCAGCGTCGCCTTGCGCCGGTAGTCGCCCCGATACATGCCGCCGATCTGCGGAATGGTGACATGGCTCTCGTCGGCAAACACCAGCGCGTTGTCGGGAAGGTACTCGAACAGCGTCGGCGGCGGCTCGCCCGGCTTGCGGCCGGTGAGATAGCGCGAATAGTTCTCGATGCCGGCGCAGGAGCCGGTCGCCTCGAGCATTTCCAGGTCGAACACGGTGCGCTGCTCGAGCCGTTGGGCCTCCAGGAGGCGGCCTTGCGCGGTGAGCTGGGCGAGCCGGCCCTTCAGCTCCTCCTTGATCGCCTTGGTCGATTGCAGCAGCGTCGGGCGCGGCGTCACGTAATGGCTGTTGGCGTAGACTTTGACGAATTCGAGATCCTGGGACTTCTGACCGGTCAGCGGATCGAACTCGGCGATCCGCTCGATTTCGTCGCCGAAGAAGCCGATTCGCCAAGCGCGATCCTCATAATGGGCAGGGAACAATTCGATGGTGTCGCCGCGCACGCGGAACACGCCGCGGGTGAAATCGCCGAGCGAGCGCTTGTATTGCAGCGCGACGAGATCGGCGATGACCTGGCGCTGATCGACTTTGTCGCCGACGGCGAGCGAGAAGGTCATCGCGGTGTAGGTCTCGACCGAGCCGATGCCGTAGATGCAGGACACCGAGGCGACGATGATGACGTCGTCGCGCTCCAGCACCGCGCGGGTGGCGGCGTGGCGCATGCGATCGATCTGCTCGTTGATGTCGGATTCCTTCTCGATGTAGGTGTCGGTGCGCGGCACGTAGGCTTCCGGCTGGTAGTAGTCGTAGTAGGAGACGAAATATTCGACCGCGTTGTCGGGAAAGAAGCTCTTGAACTCGCCGTAGAGCTGCGCCGCCAGCGTCTTGTTGGGGGCGAGAATCAGCGCCGGCCGTTGCGTCGCCTCGATGACCTTGGCCATGGTGAAGGTCTTGCCCGAGCCGGTGACCCCAAGCAGCACCTGGTCGCGCTCGTGCGCGGCGATGCCGGCGACGAGCTCGCGGATCGCCTCGGGCTGGTCGCCCTTGGGCTCGAATTCCGACACCACCCGGAAGCGGCGCCCGCCCTCCGACTTCGGCGGCCGCTCTGGGCGATGCGGCGTCCACGGCGGGCGGTCGCGAATGTTGGGATCGCCGAGGTCGAGCAGCGTCTTGAGCGATTCGGCCGTCGCCGCCGCGCCGCTCATGCCGCGCGGATGCGAATCGGCGACGGCGTAAGCCGCCTGCGGCGCCTCGGCGAGCGCGCCAAGCTTTTCGACCAGCGCCGGGTTCAGCAACGCCGCGAGATGCTCGTCGAGCGGATGGACCTCGGGTCTGGCGGCCTTGGCGCGCGTCGGGCGGGAAGCGGGCTTGGCGGGTTTTGGCATGGCGGCAATATGGGGCGAAAGCGGCGCGGAGGGAAGGCGGCCGCGTGCGGCGACGGCACGGCCTCGCCATAATCGTAATGTCTAATGCCCATTTTGCACAACTTAAGTTGCCGACAGCTTGTGGTGGAGCATCGAAAGGGATATCGCAATATCCGACACAATCTTTGGAGTTTATTTCATGTCACAATCTGACTCGGCCGACGCGATCGCTTTGACCGGCGACATTGTCTCGGCTTTCGTTTCATACAATTCCTTGCGATCGAGCGAACTGCCGGCGCTGATTGAGTCCGTGCATGCGTCGTTGGTGAAGATCGCCAACGGCGCCGCCGCGCCGACCGCGCCCGAAACCGAGCCGGCGACGCCCGCCGTCTCGATTCGCAAGTCGATCACGCCCGATTATCTCATCTGCTTGGACGATGGACTCAAGTTCAAGTCCCTGCGGCGGCACCTGACGGTGCTGGGAATGACGCCGGAGCAATATCGCGCCAAGTGGAAGCTGCCGGCCGACTATCCGATGGTGGCCGCCAATTACGCGGCGCAGCGATCGGCGCTGGCGAAGAAGATCGGGCTCGGCCAATCCCGCAACGGCGGCGCGACCGGCGACCCGGCCAACGCCAACGCCTGATCGGCGCCGGCTCTTGACGGCTTGACGGCGGCGTGGCCGTGAAGTTCTCTTGCGATTCCCGCCCCTGCGCGGTCCTATGCTCCGCCTCCCGACCGCGCGCCTGAAAACCTTGCATGTCCGCCCCCGCCCCGGCCAACGCGCGCGGGGGTGGCTCATCGCGGGGCCGTTGCGATTCGCCTGCGCGCTCGGGCCGGCGGGCATCAGGCGCGACAAGCGCGAGGGCGACGGGGCCACGCCGGCGGGTCGGTTTCGGCTGCTGTGGGGCTACTACCGCCCCGACCGTCCGCGCCCTCCGGCAGGCGGCGCGCCGCTGCGGGCGCTCGGCCGCGATTCCGGCTGGTGCGAAAACCCGGCCAGCGCGCGCTACAATCGCCCCGTCCGCCTGCCCGCCGCGGATTGCACGGACCGGATGTGGCGCGAGGACGCGCTTTACGATCTGACCTTCGTGCTCGACCAGAACTTCACCCGCCGATGCAAAGGCCGCGGCAGCGCGGTCTTCTTCCACATCGCGCGCCCCGGCCTGACCCCGACCGCCGGCTGCGTGGCGATCGCCGCCGCCGACATGCGCAAGCTCGCGCCGCGCCTGGCGCGGGGGGCGACGATGCGGATCGGCTAGCGCTGGCGCGTTTCCCGGTTCGTCGGCGCGTGGATTTCGGCCGCCTCGCCGCGCGCCAGCGCCAGCGCCGCGGCGCGTTCGAGATGGGCGCGCATGGCGGCGGCGGCGGCGGCGCCGTCTTGCCGGAGGATCGCCGCGGCGATGGCGCGATGCTCACCGACCGAGGTTCGCAACACCTCGCCCGTCAGCGCGTCGCCGACCTGGGCCATGATGAGCGGCAGCTGCAGGCGCATCGACACCTCCCGAAGCTGACGATTGCCCGCCAAGCGCATGATCGCCTCGTGGAAAGCGGCGTTTTCCCGGAGGTAATCGCAGACCTCGCGCGGCGTTTCGGAGAAGATCGCTTGGATGTCCTCGGCGAATCGCGCGCGCTCTTCAGCGTCGGCGGCTTCGGCGGCGAGGCGCGCGGCGAGCGATTCCATTTCGACGCGGATTTGGAAAAGCTCGCGAATCTCGCGCCGCGACAGGCGCCTGACCACGGCGCCGCGATGCGGTGCGTGCTCGATCAGCCCTTCGGCGGCGAGTCGCCGCAGCGCCTCGCGCACCGGGCCGCGGCTGACCGCGAAGCGGGCCGTCAGGTCGCACTCCACCAGCCGTTCGCCCGGGGAGAGGCGATGGGCGAGGATGTCGTCGCGCAGACGCTCGACGATATGGGCGACCGTCGCCCCATGAGCGGGCGCGCCGGCGTCGCCGCCATGGCGCACATTGTCCGCTATTGTCGATTGGGCCATCGCTTTCCGTCCGGCATCGGCGCCGCCGACTCGCGCCAGCATGACGCGAAATGGCGCGGGCGCAAAGCGCGCTTGCGCCGCGCAGCGCTTGACGGCGGGCGCGGCGATGGTATTGTCCTACAATCGCAGCGGCTGATCAAGGCCGCGCGCGGCGCGGAGGAATCGGCCATGTTGATCGGCAGGCGCGGCGCCGCTTCGACCGCGATTTCGACCGCCGACGCCGCGCGCGTGACCATCCGCGGCCGCGACCTCGCCGGCGATCTCATGGGCGGGGCGAGTTTTACCGAGTTCTTCTTTCTCCTGGCGACCGGGCGCATGCCGAGCGCGGAGCAGCGCTATTTTCTCGATTTGGCGCTGGTCGCGATCGCCGAGCACGGCCTCACCCCGAGCGTCCAGGCCGCGCGCATGACCTACGCCGCCGACCCCGCGGCGCTGCAAGGGGCGGTCGCCGCGGGCGTCCTCGGCTGCGGCACGGTGATTCTGGGGACCGCCGATCTCGCCCGCGCGGTGATCGACGAGGCCGTGGCGCGCGTCGAGGCGGGGGCCACGGCAGACGAAGCCGTCGATGAGATCGCGCGCGAGCGGCGCGCGGCGGGGCGGACGATGCCGGGATACGGCCATCCCCTGCACAAGCCCCTCGATCCGCGCGCCGAACGCATGATCGGGCTGGCGCGCCAGCGCGGCGTCGCCGGACGCGGCGTCGATTGCGCGACGCGCCTGACCGGCGCGGTCGCGCGCGTCTGGGGCAAGGACTTGCCGATGAACGTGTCGATGGCGATCGCCGCGACGCTGCGCGACGTCGAAATTCCCGCCGCGCTGGCGCGCGGCGTGCCGATCTTGGCGCGCACCGCCGGGCTCATCGCGCATCTCGCCGAGGAGGCGGAGGCGCCGATCGGTTTCCTCATGGCTTCGCAGGCCGAGGCGGCGATCCGCTATGTCGGCGAGGGCGCCGGGGACGCCTCGACATGACCATGATCGAGCCGGAAATCGAAGGCGCGCCGTGGGATGAGCAAGCCGGCCGCGATGGGCCGCTCTACCGCGCCCAGATCGCCTATCTCTTCGAACGTTCGCGCTTCTATCGCGACAAGTTCGCGCGCGGCGGCTTCGATTCGCCCGCCTCCGTCGGCGGGCTCGAGCACATCGCCGCGCTGCCGTTCACCGAAAAGGACGAGTTGCGCCGCACGCGGTCCCAAGACGAACCGATCGGGGCGCATCGGACCGCTGCGCTCGGCGAGGTCGCGCGCATCTATTCGACCAGCGGCACGACGGGCGCGCCGAGCTACATTCCGCTCACCGGCGCCGATCTCGAAGTCTGGGTGCGCACATCGGCGCGCAGCTATGGCGCTTCGGGCGTCGCGCGCGGCGAGCGGATCGTCTCCACCTATAACGCCGGGCCGTTCGTCGCCGGCGCGGCGCTCGACGCCTTCGCCCGGCTCGGGCTTTGTCACATCCCTGTCGGAGCCGGCAATACGGAGCGGCTGATGGCGGCGGTGGAAGCGTTGCAGCCGAGCGTCGTGGCGCTGACCCCGTCCTACGCGCTGCACGTCGCCGAATGGGCCGAGAAGCGCGGCCTCGATCTGCCGGCCTCCGGCGTGAAGCGGCTGCTCGTCGCCGGCGAGCCGGGCGGCGGCGAACCGACGACGCGCGCCAAGCTGGAGGCCGCCTGGGGCGCGAGCGTCACCGAGGCGATGGGCATCGGCGACATCTCGGTCTCCCTGTGGGGCGAATGCGAGGCCAAGGCGGGCATGCATTTTTCCGGCCGCGGCTTCGTGCATTTCGAGTTAGTCGATCCGCAGAGCGGCGCGCCGGTCGAATTTCGCGACGGCGCCGAGGGCGAACTCGTGCTCACCCACCTCGTCAACCGCTCCGCGCCGCTTCTGCGCTTTCGCACGCGGGACCACGTGCGGCTCGGGATCGGACGCTGCGCCTGCGGGCGCACCGCGCCGCGCGTGCGCTGCGTCGGGCGCACCGACGACATGCTGATCGTCAGAGGCGTCAACCTGTTTCCGGCCGCGGTGCGCGAGGTGGTCAATCAATTCGCGCCCGCCGTGACCGGCGTCATCATGATTCGGCCGCGCGCGCCGGGCGTGCGCCAGGAGCCGCCCCTGCCGGTGAGCGTCGAGGTCGCGACGGCGCCGGACGCAAGCCTCGCCGAGCGCATCCAGGCCCAAATTCGCGCCGCGCTTCTGGTGACGACGGAAATCGAGCTCATTCCGGCGGGAAGCCTGCCGCGCAGCGAATACAAGTCCAAACTCGTGGAGAGGGCCTGAAGGGAGGCGTCGATGAAGAAGCTGCAGACTCAGGGCTTGCATCACATCACGTTGGTCGGCGCCGATCGCCAGACCTCGATCGACTTCTGGGAGGGGCTGCTCGGCATGCCGTTCGTGTTCGAGCAGCCCAATCTCGACGACGCCAGCGAGAGCCACATCTATTTCGATCCGGGCGACGGCCGGTTGATCACCGTTTTCACCCGCGAGGACCGCAAGCCGGTGAAGCGCCGCACCCCGACCGACGTCGGCTGCGTCCATCACATCGCCTTCGCCGTCTCGCGCGCGGTGTTCATGCAGGCGATCGCGCGGCTCGACGCGCGCGGCGTCGAGCACACCGGCGTGCGCGACCGCAAGATCTTCGACGCGATCTATTTCGAGGATCCGCTCGGCCTGTTGATCGAGCTCTCCTGCTACAAGTTCGAGCCGCCGTTCGGCTTCAGTCACGCCGACGTGCTGTTCGAAGCGCACAATCTGCGCGTCGCCGCGGGCGACCGCGCCATCGCCGAGGTTCATCTGGCCGACGCGATCGAGCGGCTCGTCGCGCGCTCGCGTCAGAGTCTGTCGGAGGATCGCACGCCGAAGAATCCTTATGCGCGCTGACGGGTCGGCCGCCCGGCGCAACACGACTTCGCGTCGCCATGGCCAACACTAGGGGAGGAACGAATGTCCGCAATCAAATTGCATATCTTGAAGCCGAGCGTGAACAACATGACGGCGCGCGTCTTCGTGCGCGCGGCGGGGCTGGAATTCACCGAGGACGACGCCTGGGGCAAGACCCGCTCGGAGGGGTTCCTGGCGATGAACCCGGCCCACCTGACGCCGATGATCGAAGCGGCTGACCTGCCCAAGGGCGTGGTGTGGGAAAGCTGCGCGATCATGCAATATCTCTGCAACAAGCACCATCTCGACCGCTTCTATCCGACGGCGCCGGAAGCGCGCGCGATGATCGACAGCGCGATGTTCTATATCATCGGCACGCTCTACCCCTATGTCGCCCGCGCCACCTATCCGGCGCTCGGCTTCCCGCAATATCCCGGCGAAGTCGGCGCGAGCGACGCCGACTCGGGGGCCAAGGAGGCCGCGCAAAAGGCCGCCGCTGCGGCGGTCGCCGAGCCGCTGGAGGTCTTCCACACCTTCTACATGGACGGCAAACCCTTCATCGGCGGCGCCGAGCCGTCGATCGCCGACATCCGGCTGGCGGCGACGCTCGAGTTTCTCGCCGCGATCGACTACCCGCTGCCGGCCTGGGCGAGCCGGTTCATGGCGGCGATGGAGACATCGCTCGGCGCCGCCTACGCCGAACCGGCGGCCGACGTGCGCGGCTACATCGCCTATGTGAAGTCGCAGAAGAAATAGCCTGCGATCGCCGCAGGCGGCGATCGGAAATCTCAGGAGCTGGGTCCGCCAGGTTCGGCGTCGACGCGATCGTCGTCGAGCCCGGCGCGATCCGCACCGAGCGGCCATTGCAAGCGACAGCCTCGCGCGCGCCTCGGGAGCGACCGCCTGCGCCCCATACGCGCGCCGCCGCGCCAAGTTGCTGGGGAGCGCGAAGGCGTCCCGATTGCCTTTGGGGCCGGAGGTCGCGGCGCGAACGATCGCAAAGGCGGCTCGCGCCGCGCGACCGAGAACGCGCTAGGCGACCGGCGGCGTCGCGCGCGTCATCCTGTTTCTGCGGCGGGTTTTGTCGGACCGCAGGTTCGACCGGGTCATGTGGAGGGCGTCGCAATCGTTCGCCTGAGCGCCCTCCCCGACGCCCGCCGGCTTGGTCGAGGTCCCCGATCCCGGTCACGCGCCGCAAATCCAGGCGCCCGATCGGTTCGACAAGGCATTGCTCGATGCGCTGAATGTCGCCGCGCCGACCGCGCCCGGCGCCGCGGGCGCCTTGGCCTTTTGGCGTTGACGAGGACGCCGTCGCACAGACGCGAAATCTCATTAAACAGTTGTTCAGTGTTCCGCGCCATGCTGCGGCAAGAGACCGTCACATCCCGGCGGCCGAGCACGATTCGCCCGCAGGAGTGCGCTTCTCGATGACGACGCTCGCCGAAAATTCGCATCGCCGCCGCTTCCTCGGATCAATTCGCGCCCGCTTCTTGGGGATCATCGTTCTGTT
>CAVWKL010000129.1:0-11149 GCA_963755075.1 uncultured Alphaproteobacteria bacterium | reverse complement strand
GGGCAGCGCGGCGAGCCGGCCGGCGAGCAGATCGCGAAAGCTCGCGCCCGCGACGTCGTGATAGGTCGCGCCGCGCTTGACGAAGTAAAGGGGAACGTCGAGCGCGTAATCGACGTAGCGTTCGAACCCCATGCCCGGCTCGAAGGCGAACGGCAGCATGCCGGTGCGCGCGGCGTCGGTCTGCCGCCAGATCTCCGAGCGGGCCGACAAAAAGCCGTTCAACCGGCCATCGGTGAACGGCGAATTGGCGAACAGCGCGGTGATCATCGGCTGCAGCGCCAGGCCGACGCGCAGCTTGGCGACCATGTCCGCCTCGTCGGAGAAATCGAGATTGGTCTGCACGGTCGCGGTGCGAAACATCATATCGAGCCCGCGCGAGCCCACGGTCGGCATGTAGCGCGACATGATGCGGTAGCGGCCCTTGGGCATCACCGGCGTCTCGGCGAGCGACCATTTCGGGCTGACGCCGAGGACGAGGAAGCCGATCCCGAGCGAATCGGCGACGGCGTGGACGCAATGCAAATAGGCGTCGAGTTCGTCCGCCATCTCATGGACCGTCGCCAGCGGCGCGCCGGAGAGCTCGAACTGGCCGCCCGGCTCGAGCGAAATCGCCGCGCCGCCGGCCGGGTCGAAAAGGCCGATGAGCTTGCCGCCGTCTTCGATCCTGTCCCAGCCCAGGCGTTCGTGCATGCCTTCCAACAGCGCGCCGATGCCGCGCGGGCCGCCATAGGGAACCGGCGTCAGGCCGTCTTTGTAGAAGGGGATCTTTTCGTGTTCCGCGCCGACGCGAAACGCCTCCGCCGGCTTGCCGCCCGCCTCCATCCAGGCGACCAGGTCGTGGCGGGACTCGATGATCTCAGCGTCGATGACGTCGCGGGCCATACAGACATCCGAAGAGACAGGCCGAGCGAACGGCGCGCAGCCGCTAAATAGGAGCCATCGCGCGACAAATCAATGAACCCCTGGCCGGCCGGCGTCGCTAGCTGGCCTTCATCGCCTTTGCGAGACGCCTCGTGACGCCATAAGCCACGGCGACGCTGGCGAGCCCGAACGCCGCCGCGCCGACGGCCGCGCCGAGCATCGCGCCCTCGACGCCGCCGTAGCGGGCGCCGACGGTTACGAAGGGAATCGTGCCCAGCGTCGCGCGGCCCCAGTTGAAGATCATCGCCAGCAGGGGAAAGCCGAGATTGTTAAAGACCGTGTTGGCGACGAAGAGACAGGTGACGAACACCCACGCCACGGCGCCGTAGCGGCAGAAAAAGGCGACGAAATCCGCCGCGGCGGCGTGGGCGTCGAAGGCGGCGATGATCCATGGCGCGGCGAGCGCCAGGCTCGCCCAGGCGATGAGCGCGTAGCCGACGGCGAGCAACAGCGAATCGGTGATCGCCCGCCAAACCCGGTCCATCAGCCTGGCGCCGAAGTTCTGGCCGATGATCGGGCCGATTGAGCCGGTGAGCGCAAAAATGACGCCGAAGGCGAGCGGAACGACGCGATCGACGATCGCGCCGCCGGCGACCGCCGCCTCGCCGAAGTCCGACCATACCCGCGTCACATAGACCGCGGCGACCGGGGTCGCCAGATTGGCCATGATCGAGGGCATGCCGATGCCCATGATCGGCGCGAAATCGGCCCTGGCGTCGCGGATCCTCGGTCGGCCGACGAGGTCATGCACGCCAATCGCCCCGTAGGCGCCGACGCCGAGAATCATCAGGCGCGAGATCACCGTCGCCCAGGCGGCGCCGTAGACGCCGAGGCCGAAGCCGAAAATCAGCGTCGGGTCGGTCACGGCGGTGATCAGCCCGCCCGACAGGGTCACGTACATGGCGCGGCGCGCGTCGCCGGCGGCGCGCAACACCCCCGACAGCGCCATGCCGAGCGCCAGCGGAACGTTGGCGGGAATGGCGATGGCGAGAAACGCGCTGGCGACCGTGGCGGGCTCGCCATGCGCATGCATCAGCGTCGCGAGCAAGGGGTCGCGAAAGACGAACAGCCCCGCCGACAGCGCCGTCGACGCGACCGCCGTAATCAGCAGCCCCGAGGCCGCGAGCCGGCGGGCGCGGGCGCGATCGCCCGCGCCGAGCGCGCGCGACATGGTCGCCGAAATGGCGATGGTCAAGCCGATGTTGACCGCCATGGCGAGGAATTGCAGCTGGCTGGCGTAGCCGACCGCCGCCTTCAACGATTGCACGCCGAGCCGCGAAACCCAGAACAGCGACAGGAAGTCGACGGCGAAAACCGCCACCAGGCCGATCGAACCGGTCGCGGTCATCACCGCGACGTGGCGCATCGTCGAACCCTTGGTGAAGACGGGCGCACTGGCGCGGGCGGCTGAGGCGGCGGTCAAGGCGGCGGTCCTCTTCGAGACGGGCCGACGCTCATAGGGCCTTCGGCGCTGGTGCGCCAGTTCTAGTGTGCGCGCACGACGCCCTCTTGACTTCGCCGAGCCGCCTTTCCAAGACACACGAATGGAAAGAATCAGAGACCGATGACCGCCAAGCCCGAGCTTCGCATCATTCTTTGCGCGCCGCGCAGTTTCTGCGCCGGCGTGGTGCGCGCTATCGACGTGGTCGAGCGGGCGCTGCAAATCTATGGCGCGCCGGTCTATGTTCGCCATGAGATCGTTCACAACAAATACGTCGTCGACGCGCTGAAGGCCAAGGGCGCGGTCTTCATCAAGGAATTGAACGAGGCGCCCGCCGGCGCCGCGCCGGTGATTTTCTCCGCCCACGGCGTCGCCAAGTCGGTCCTAGAGGACGCGCGGACGCGCAATCTCTTCACCATCGACGCCACCTGCCCCCTGGTGACCAAGGTCCACCGCGAGGCCCAGCTCCATTTCAAGCGCGGGCGGCACGTGATCCTCATCGGCCATGGCGGCCATCCCGAAGTGATCGGCACGATGGGACAATTGCCGGCCGGCGCGGCGACCCTGGTCAGCTCGCCCGCCGAGGTCGACGCCCTGCGTTTCGATTGCGAGGCCCCTCTCGCCTACGTCACGCAGACGACGCTTTCGGTCGACGACACCCGCGAAATCGTCGCGGCGCTCGAAGCGCGCTTCCCGCACATCCACGCGCCGCCGCTCGAGGACATCTGCTACGCCACCACCAATCGACAGGAGGCGGTGAAGCGCGCGGCGGGGATGGTCGAGGCGGTGATCGTCGTCGGCGCCGCCAATTCGTCGAATTCGCAGCGCCTGCGCGAAGTCGCCGAGCGCGAGGGCTGCGCGGTCGCCGTGCTCGTTCCCAACGTCGAGGCGATCGACTGGCGCGCCTTCGCCGCGGTGCGCTCGCTGGCGATCACCGCCGGCGCCTCGGCCCCGGAAATTCTGGTCGAGCAGATCGTCGACGCCTTCGTCGAACGCTTCGCCGTCACGGTGGAGACGCTGACCGCCGCCGAGGAGGCGATGTTCTTTCCGCTGCCGCGAGCGCTGAGAGAGCCAGTGGGGGCGTGAGGGGGGCTTTCGGGTTGCGATGATCGCAGGGGGCCCGCGCTCCGCTCCGCCAACCAAGCAATTATCCCCCGTCCATCCAATCGCCGGTCTCGCGGACGCGACCGCGAGCTTGGAACTATCGTGAGAGCGAGATGTGCGCGTTTGCGCGCGCTGACGAGAAAGCCAATGGCGGACGGCAAGCCGAAGAGGAAGCGCGCCGGCGCCGCCCCGAGCGCGCCGATCAGCTCGCGCTGCATCGCATTGTGCAGGGTTTGCGCCGCCGAGGCGGCGAGCGTGAATGCGACCCAGAGCCCGCTTGCGTACATCCCCCCGCCTCGTTACCAACCGAACGCCCCACCAACCCCTGCAGAGGCGCCATGGCGGTCTACACCGAAGTCACGGACGAAGCGCTCGGCGCGTTCCTCGCGGGCTACGATCTCGGCCGCGTCACCTCGTTCAAGGGCATAGCGGAGGGCGTCGAGAACTCGAACTTCCTCATGCGCACCGAGGCCGGAGTGTTCATCCTGACGCTCTATGAGAAGCGCGTGCACGAGGAGGATCTGCCGTTCTTCATCGGCCTGATGGAGCACCTCGCGGCGCGCGGCGTCACCTGCCCGCAACCGGTGCGCGCCCGCAACGGGCAGGCGCTCGGGCGCCTCGCCGGCCGCGCCGCCGCGATCGTCACTTTTCTCGACGGCCTGTGGATTCGCCGCCCCCAGGCCCATCATTGCGGGCAAGTCGGCGAGGCCCTGGCGCGCATGCACGAAGCCGGCGCCGGCTTCGCGCTGGGGCGCGCCAATGCGCTGTCGATCGAGGGCTGGCCGCCCTTGTTCGCCAGCGCTGAAGCTCGCGCCGACGAGGTCATGCCGGGTCTCGCCGCGGAGACGGCGGCCGAGCTTGCCGCGCTGCAGGCGATCTGGCCGGCGGACCTGCCGAGCGGCGTCATTCACGCCGATCTCTTCCCCGACAATGTCTTCTTCCTCGGCGCGCGGCTCTCCGGGCTGATCGATTTCTATTTCGCCTGCAACGACGCCTTCGCCTACGATCTGAGCGTCTGTCTCAACGCCTGGTGCTTCGAGGCCGACGGCGCGTTCAACGTCTCCAAGGGCATGGCGATGATCGCCGGCTACGAGCGCCTGCGTCCGCTGAGCGCTGAGGAAGTCGCGGCGCTGCCGATTCTGGCGCGCGGCTCGGCGCTGCGCTTCATGCTGACGAGGCTGGTCGACTGGCTCAACGTGCCGCCGGGCGCGAAGGTGGTCCCGAAGAACCCTCTGGAATACCTGACGAAGATGCGCTTCCATCGCCGCGTCGTCAGCGCCCGCGACTACGGCCGTCTGGCGTGAAGACGGATGTCGCGATCTGGACCGACGGCGCCTGCTCGGGCAATCCCGGTCCGGGCGGCTGGGGCGCGATCCTGCGCACCGGCGCCCACACGAGGGAATTCAGCGGCGGCGAGGCGGCCACCACCAACAACCGCATGGAGCTGACCGCCGCCATCGCCGCGCTCGAGGCGCTGCGCCGGCCGTGCCGCGTCGAGTTGCATACCGATTCGCAATATGTGCGCAACGGCGTCACCGCCTGGATCCACAACTGGAAGCGCAACGGCTGGCGCACCGCGGAGAAGAAGCCGGTCAAGAACGACGACCTGTGGCGCCGCCTCGACGCGGCCGCCGAGCGCCACGAAATCGCCTGGCGCTGGGTCAAGGGCCACGCCGGCGACGAAATGAACGAACGCGCCGACGAACTCGCGAGGAAGGGCATGGCGCCGTTTCTGCAAGGGAAGGCCGAGCCGGGCTAGGCGCGCGGGACGGACGGTTCGGCGCGCGCCTTGCCGGGCGCAGGGAACGAACGGTCATGAGCGTCTTCTCGATGACGAAGCGACTCGACGGCGTCGCGCTTTTGGGATCGGGCGACGAGCCCCGATCGACCTCGGTCGACATCGCGATCGACGGCGGGCGGATCGCCGCGATCGAACCTTCGCGCGCCGCCGCGCCGCCGCGCCTTCTCGCCATGCCCGCCCTGGTCAACGCGCATGATCATGCGCGGCCCCTGTCGCCGACGTCGTTCGGGGGGGCCGGCAAGCCGTTGGAGACCTGGCTGCTGCGCCTCGCCGCCATGCCTTCCGTCGACCCTTATCTCGCCGCGCTCGCCGCCTTCGGCCGCGCGGCGCGCGCGGGCGCGGCCTCCGTCATGGCCCATTACGTGCGCCCGCACGGCCCCGCCCCGCTGATCGAGGAAGCCCGCGAGGTGGCGCGCGCCGCCGCCGACGTCGGCGTTCGCGTCACGTTCGCGGTCTCCATGCGCGACCGCAATCCGCTGGTCTACGGGCCGTCCGACGCGGTGCTCGCGAGCTTGCCGCCCGAGGCCCGCCGCCTCGTCGAGGCGCAGTACCTCGGCCCCATGCCGAGCCCCGAGGAGCAGGTCGCGCGCGTCGAGGCGATCGCCGAGGCCGTCGAGAGCCCGGCCTTCGCGGTGCAGTTCGGCCCCAACGGGGCGCAATGGTGCTCGGAGGCGTTGCTTTGCGCCATCGCCGAGGCCTCGCGGCGAACCGGCCGCCGCGTCCACATGCATCTCCTCGAGACGATCTACCAGCGCGCCTTCGCCGACGCCGCCTATCCCCAAGGCGTCCTTCGCCATCTTGCGGACGTCGGGCTCTTGAGCGAGCGCCTGACGCTCGCCCATTGCGTCCACGCGCGACCGGACGAACTCGACGCGATCGCCCGCTCCGGCGCGACGATCGCTGCCAATCCCAGTTCGAACCTGCACCTGCGCTCGGGAATCGCGCCGATCGGCGAAGCGATCAAGCGCGGTTGCCGCGTCGCGCTCGGCGTCGACGCCTCGGCGCTCGACGAGGACGACGACGTCTTGCGCGAGATGCGGCTCGGCCATTTCCTCCATGGCGGCTGGGGGTTCGACGCCGTCATCGCGCGCGCCCCCTGGCTTCAGGCCATCGTCGCCAACGGCCGCCTCGCCAATGGCGCGCCCGGATCGGGGGCGCTGGAGGCGGGCGAGCCTGCCGACATTCTCGTCCTCGACCTCGATCGGCTCGATCGCGACGCCGTCATGCCCGTCGAGCCGATCGACCTCGTCTTTGCGCGCGCGACGAGCGCCCACGTCGCCTCGTTGATCGTGGCGGGGCGCGAGATCGTCAGCCAAGGGCGGCTGACCGGGATCGATCTTGAGGCGGCCGAGGCGTCGTTGCGCGAAAGTTATCGCCGCGCCATCCCGTCGCGCGCGCCGTTCCTGCGCGTCTGGGGCGATCTCGAGGCGGGCGTGGCGCGCTACTATCAGGGACGGCTCGGCTGTTGTTGACTGCGGAGAATTGAGGGCCATGACCGACGGGCTGCCGGTGATCGATCTGCAACATCTAGCGAGCGGCGAGGAGACGGCGCTGCAGCGGATCGCCGGCGAAGTCGGCGCGGCGTGTCGCACGGTCGGGTTCTTCTACGTCGTCAATCACGGCGTGGCGGCGGAGTTGACGCGCGCCGCCTTCGCCCAATCGGCCGCCTTCTTCGCCCTGCCGTTGGCGCAAAAGCAGGCGCTGGCGATCGAGCGCGTCGGGGGCAACCGCGGCTATTCCGGCCTCCGGCATGAGGCGCTCGACCCTAAGCGCGGCGCCGACCTCAAGGAAGCCTTCAACATCGGGCTCGAGCTTGCCCCCGACGATCCCGAGATCCTCGCCGGCGCGCCGTTCCGCACGCTCAACGTCTGGCCGGATTTGCCCGAATTCCGTTCGACGCTGCTCGACTATTTCGCCGCCTGTTCGGCCCTCGCCGGGGCCATCCATCGCGCCTTCGCGCGCGACCTTCGTCTGCCGCTCGACTTCTTCGTCGACAAGTTCGACCGGCCGCTGGCGACGTTGCGGCTGCTGCACTATCCCGGCTCGCGGCGCGAGGGCGAGATCGGCGCCGGCGAGCACACCGACTACGGCAATATCACCCTGCTCGCCACCGACGACGTCGGCGGGCTGGAGGCGCGCACCCGCCTCGGCGCCTGGATCGCCGCGCCGCCGATGCCGGGCGCCTTCATCGTCAACATCGGCGACTGCCTGATGCGCTGGACCAACGACGTCTACGTCTCGACGCCGCATCGGGTCGTCAACCGTTCCGGCAAGGCGCGCTATTCGATCGCCTTCTTCTTCGACCCCAACCCGCAAGCGCGCGTCGAAGCGATCCCGAGCTGCGTTGCGCCGGGCGAGGCGGCGCGCTATGCGCCGATCCTCGCCGCCGACTATCTCAAGATGCGCCTCGATGCGAGCAAGCCCGCAGGGGCGTGAGCGCGGGGCTCGCCTTCGCCGCGCCATGCGCCCCGCAGCCGCCGCGAGCGCGTCCTCCATCGGCCTCAGCGCGATGAACAGCGTGGGATCGGCGTGCGCCTCGATCCGCGCATAGGCCGCCTCGCTCGTCTCGGCGACCCTCCGCCCGCCGGCGTGGCGGACGAGGACTTCGGCGATGATCTCGATGGAGGGGGGGCTCCGATTCCCGCGGGCAACGATCCCTGACAGGCGAGCAAAAACCGTGCGAACGCCGCCGCCGGCCCTTGGCGGTTGACTTGGCCTCGCGCCTTTCTACTGTGCGCGGCTCATGCGGGCCGCCGCGCGGCGAAGCCGGATAAGGGAAGAGATTCATGTCGCAAGCCGCCCTGCGCGAGGCCGCCGCAGTCTCCAAGGCCTGGCCCTTCGAGGAAGCGCGCAAGCTCGCCGCCCGCGTCGAGCGCACGGGGCAGCGCCAGGCGGTGTTTGCGACCGGCTACGGCCCGTCGGGCTTGCCCCACATCGGCACCTTCGGCGAGGTTGCGCGCACCACCATGGTGCGCCATGCCTTTCGCGCCCTCACCGACGACAAGATTGCGACGCGCCTCATCGCCTTTTCCGACGACATGGACGGCCTGCGCAAGACGCCCGACAACATCCCCAACCGCGCGATGGTGGCCCAGCACTTGGGCAAGCCGCTGAGCGAGGTGCCCGACCCGTTCGGCGAATACGAAAGCTTCGCCGCGCACAACAACGCGCGGCTGCGCCGCTTCCTCGACGGCTTCGGCTTCGACTACGAATTCGCCTCCTCGAGCGACTATTACAAGTCCGGACGCTTCGACGCCGCGCTCATGCACATGCTCAGGCGAGTTCGACGCGGTGCAGGCGATCATGCTGCCGAGCCTGCGCGAGGAGCGCGCGGCGACCTATTCGCCGTTCCTGCCGATCCATCCGCGCACCCGCGTCGTCATGCAGGTCCCGCTGCTCGGCTTGGACGCCGAAAAGGGGACGATCCGCTGGCGCGATCCCGACACGGGCGAAGAGTTCGAGACCCCGGTCACCGGCGGCAGCTGCAAGCTGCAGTGGAAGCCGGATTGGGCGATGCGCTGGTATGCGCTCGGCGTCGACTACGAAATGTCCGGCAAGGACTTGATCGATTTCGGTCAAGCTCTCCTCGCAGATCGAGCGGGCGCTCGGCGGCGAGCCCCCCGCCGGCTTCAACTACGAATTGTTCCTCGACGAAAAGGGCCAGAAGATCTCCAAGTCGAGGGGGAACGGCCTGACCATCGACGAATGGCTGACCTACGCCAGCCCGGAGAGCCTGTCGCTCTTCATGTTCCAGAAGCCGATGGCGGCGAAAAGGCTCACTTTCGACGTCATCCCGCGCACCGTCGACGACTACCTCGGCTTTCTCGACGCCTATCCCAGGCAGGAATGGAAGGAGCGGCTGGGCAATCCGGTCTGGCACGTCCATTCTGGCGCGCCGCCGCCGCCCGAGCGGCTCGCGCATGGGGCCGAGGCGCAGACCTCGGTCTCCTTCGCCATGCTGCTCAACCTCGCCGCGGTCGCCAATAGCGACAACCCTGCGGTGCTCTGGGGGTTCCTGCGCCGTTACGCCCCGACCGCCTCGCCGGAAAACCACCCACGGCTCGACAAGCTCGTTCATTACGCCGTCGCCTATTTCCGCGATTTCGTCGCGCCGAAGAAGCGCTATCGCTTGGCCGACGCCGTCGAGCGCACCGCGCTGGAGGCCGTGTCGGCGAAACTGGCGGCGCTGCCGGCGCAAGCGAGCGCCGAAGACATCCAGCACGCGCTCTATGACATCGCCCGGCCGATCCCGCGCTATCAGGACATGGCCGCCAAGGGCGCGACGCCGGAGCGTCCCGGCGTCTCCAACGAGTTCTTCAACATGATCTACGCCGTGCTGCTCGGCGAGGAGCGGGGCCCCCGCCTCGGCTCGTTCGTCGCGCTCTACGGCATCGCGGAAACGCGCGCGCTCATCGCCAAGGCGCTGGCGGGGGAGCTTGTGGCGGCGGTGGCGCGATAGCCGGAATTCGACAATTCGGAAAGCGTTGTTCGGAGCGCCGCCTTTCGGCGTCCGCTCTGCCTGATCCGTGCTCGGCGTCAATGTCAGGCCCGTGCTCGCCCCGGATCAAGTCCGGGGGTCGCAATGCCGACAGTGCGGATCGTCAACAGGGCGCAGTTCAAGTGTGTCTCGTGCGGCGTCGCCGCAATTTCGTGGTCGCGCTCAGCGCCCGCGCCCCCGCGCCTCTACAGCTTCCCGAACGCGACCGGCCGCCAGCGCCAGCCTTGCGCGGCGACGGCCCTTTGCAGCGGCTCCTTCAGCTCTTTGGTTGCAAACCGATAATTGTAGATCTCGCCGACGCCGAGCCGCTCGGTGAAGCCATAGGCCTTGCCGAACTCGATCGAGGTCTGCTGCCCCCGGAAGGCGGAAGCGGCGAGGCTCATCTCGGGGATGCCGGCGCGCCATGCGACCGACCATTCCTGATCGACGGCGCGCACCTCGTGGGCGGCTTCGTCGAGTCGCATCAGCACTTTGAAAGCCTTCTCGAGATGCGCCTTGGCGAAAATCTCGTACCAGTCGGCGTCGACGATCCGCCATTCCGCCACCAGTTCCGCCTCCCACGCATTGCCCGGCCGCACCTGGAACGGCGCGGTCGGCCGATTGACGGCGAGCAGGGCGGCGCGCGCCGAATTGGCCGATTGCGGCGGCCCGACCGGCGCGGGGCCCTGTCCGAACAATCTGCCGAGCCGTGACATGAAGCGCGCCTTTCCCAAGCGATCGAAGCCAATCGCCTCGTCGGCACGATAGCGCGCCAACGCGCGCGGTCGCAAGGATCGGCGCCGCGGGCCGGAGGCTCGCGGCATTGTTTTGGCCGCTCGCTCTGGCGCCGATGAGACCACGCGGGTAACTTGTCGGGGCATCGACGCCCGCCAGGCGACAGGGAGAGACACATGATCAAGGTCGTTGCGGTCATCACCGCCAAACCTGGGCGCCGGGAGGATGTCCTCGCCGTCTTCCGCGCCAATGTCCCGGCCGTGCGCGCCGAGCCGGGCTGCCTCGAATACGGGCCCGCCGTCGATGCGGAAGGGTTCGGGCCCTTCCAGACGAAAATGGGTTCCGACGTCTTCGTCGTGCTCGAGAGCTGGGAGAGCGCGCAGGCGCTGCAAGCCCATGCCGCCGCCCCGCACATGGCGGCCTACTCCGCCAAGACGAAGGACATGATCGCCAGCCGCGCCATTCATGTTCTGTCGCCGGTCTGACGGCGTTGCGGGGCGTTACGGCGTTCTGCGCCGCCCCATGTCGAGGCGCCGTCAATTGTCGCCGCGCGTCGGGTCCTTGGCGGTCGCGGTCGGCGAGCGGCCGTGCAGGAAATCGACCGCCGCGATCAACTGCGTGTCCTTGGCCGGATCGGGGGAACATAGGCTTCGGAACCGGTCTTTTCGTC
>CAVWKL010000128.1:0-26133 GCA_963755075.1 uncultured Alphaproteobacteria bacterium | reverse complement strand
CCACGTATTGCTCGCGTTACGGCATTAAGTTCCCCGTTCCTACTCGGGTTCGACGGCATCGAGCGTGCGCTCGACAAAGCCTCGAAATCCGCCGCTGATGGCTATCCTCCGTACAACGTCGAGAGAATTCCGGCCAAGGATGGAGCGCCGGAGATTTTACGCATCACCCTCGCGGTCGCGGGATTTTCCCAGGACCAGATCGAGGTGACGCAGGAGGAAAATCAGTTGGCGATCCGCGGTCGCCAGCAGGAGGACAAGACGCGCGACTATGTCCATCGGGGCATCGCCGCGCGGCAGTTCCAACGCAGCTTCCTGCTCGCGGAGGGCATGCAGGTGTGTGGAGCGGAACTTGCGAATGGTTTGCTGTCGATCGACGTGGCGCGGCCGCAACCTGAGCGGATTGTGAAGAAGATCAATATCGCGGCGCGCGACTGAGGTAGCGTGCGCGTCGAGGACGGGTTCGGCGACGGGCAGTCCGGAAAGGAGTGGATGATGACCTTTACGAATGAGAGAATCGGCGCCTTGACGCCGCACGAGTTCGCCCACCTCGGCGACGGCGCAATCGCCTATGTCAAGACGATCCGGTCCGAAGACGCTCAGCGCCTTTTCCCCCAGGCCCCCGCGATCCGGCCGGGCTTGCAGCTTTTCGCCTTGCTCGCTGCCGACGGCTCGCCGATCATGCTGACCGACTCCAGGGACGCAGCGATCGCCAACGCATGGCAGAACGAATTGCAAACGGTGAGCGTGCACTGACCCGCGCCGATCATACGCCCCGCCTTAGGCAGGGCGGCGGGCGCGGGATGCTCCAAGCGCGCCGAATCATTTAAGGAGGAGTTCGGTCAGGCTGCGGGGCTCCGATGCGCGCTTATCTCGAACTCCTGCACGAAGCGTTGGAAAAGGGCGTCGTCAAAGGCGATCGGACGGGCACCGGGGTGCGCTCGCTGTTCGGCAGGCAAATCCGATTCGACCTCGGCGAAGGTTTTCCGCTGACGACCACCAAGCGGCTGCATCTGAAATCGATCGTTCACGAGCTGATCTGGTTTCTCAACGGCGATACGAACGTCGCCTATCTCAACGCCAACGGGGTCTCTATTTGGAACGAATGGGCGGACGCCAACGGCGACCTCGGCCCCGTCTATGGCAAGCAATGGCGCGCCTGGACCGGCCCCGACGGGTGGACCTACGATCAGATCGCTTGGCTTCTCGCTGAGATCGCGCGCAACCCGGATTCGCGTCGGCTGATCCTTTCGGCCTGGAACGTCGCCGACATCGGCGCCATGAAGCTGCCGCCGTGCCATTGCCTCTGCCAGTTCTACGTCGCGGATGGGCGGCTTTCCTGCCAGCTCTACCAGCGCTCGGCCGATCTCTTCCTCGGCGTTCCCTTCAACATCGCCAGCTACGCGCTGCTGACGCATCTCGTCGCGCGCGAATGCGGCCTCGGGGTCGGCGAATTCGTGCACGCCTTCGGCGACGCGCATCTCTATCGCAATCACGAGGCCCAAGCGCGCGAGCAACTGTCGCGCGAGCCGCGCCCATTGCCCAGGCTCAAGCTCGCGCCGGCCGAACCCTCGCCACGCGGCGCTCTGTTCGATCTGAAAGCCGAGGCGATTTCCTTCGAAGGCTACGATCCCTGGCCGGCGATCAAGGCGCCGGTGGCGGTTTGAGCGCGCCGGTCGTCGCGCTGATCGCGGCGGTGGCGCGCAATTCAGACGTCGAGCTCTAAATTCTCGTGAATATAATTTACAATATCTTCTCGATGTTTATTGGTGTTGCTCGCGAGCCACAATTTCTTTGAGTCCAATTCTGTAAGAAAATCTTTAACAAACGCGTACCTGCTTTTTCTTTCCCGACGAGACAATATTGAGAATACATAATTATAATCGTCTAGTCCCTCAGATTTCGTTACCGGAGTCTCTTCTATGGTTCTCCATTTTCTTAGTTCGAATTTCCTATCGAAAAACGCATCCCCCTTAACGTCGGCCGACACTTGGGTCAAATAGATTTTATTGACGAATCTACCAAATAATTCATACATATGTTGTCCGCCAATAACAAATATATCTTTCTTGCCGCGGCATATCGAGATAATATCAGCGGCAAACAAAGTTTCTTCCAGATTATTTGTGAATATCAGCTGGGTTTCGGCGTCAACATTTATTTCTGAATTATTGCTAGTCATCAGGCTTCTAGTCAAAACAATATTTATCCGTTTTGGCAATGTTCTGCCAATTGAAAGGTGAGTGTTGCGCCCCATTATTATGACGTGGCCGGTCGTAATCTGGCGGAAACGCTTCATGTCGCTACCAAGGCGCCAAGGCAGTGCGTTCTTGTAACCGATCACATTGCCCGGGTAGCTCCTCGCGACAATGAAGGAGATCGACGGCATCCTTGCGCGTTCAGATATTTGTGCCGCCACGTTTGTCGTTCCAGGTCGTTATGGGCTTCAAACTCGGTGTTTAACCGCCCGCGTACCCGAATTGACCCGAAGAGTCATCCGCTGACGTCGCGCGACCGACTCCAGTGATGGTCAAAAAGGCCGGCCTCCGAGCCAGGCGCCGAATTTCTTGGCCGTGAAATTGTCGAGTGCTGTTCGGACTGCGCAGGGCGAAGCAATTCGTGATGCGGACACATCTTTGGAAATTGCCGCCACGGTGTCCGCTCGCGCCTTCACCGAGGGCCGCTCTCCAAAGCGCGCGATACGGCGGCGGGGTCGCCGGCGATCGCCCTGAGATAAGCCCTGGCGGGGTGGTCCGGTTCCGAGCGTCCTTGCTCCCAGTCGCGCAGCGTGCCCAGGGGGATTTGGTAACGCATCGCGAACTCTTCTTGCGTCAATCCCAGCGCACGCCGCAAAGTCTTCACCCGCGGCACGCGCCGCGCCGATCGCAGCTGATCCGCTGTCATCGGCCGCGCGTCGGGGTCGGCGCCGGCCGCCGCCGCGATCTCCTCGTCGGTCATCGGCCGCATCGGCGCGTTCGGCAGTTCACGCTCGCCGCCGTCGGCGAGGATTTCGACAGCCGCGCCGTCAGTTCGAATTCTCGCGGAAATAATGGTCTTGCTCATTTCGCGTCGCTCGTCGGGCCGAGATAATCCTAATGTTCTGGCCGCGTTCGGTGTACGTCACAAGCAAGAGCGCACCGTCGCACATGCCGAGCAAGTTGATGCGCTCTTCGCCGTAGGCCTCGCGGTCGTCGATCCATTCGACCGCAAACGCATCGCCAGTCGCCTTGACCGCGTGATCGAATGCGACGCCGTGAACCCGCCAATTGACCGCGGCCTTTTCAGCGTCCCATTCGAACACAAGGCTTTTCATATACTGATTACCAGTAGTTTCGTCAAGTTACGCCCGGCGCGCAACGAGCCCGTATCCGGCTTCTCGCGACACCTTTCGCTCACGATGACGCCGCCTCCGACGCGCTGCCGCCTTCGACCGAATCTTGCCGCCGCGAGTCAGCGGTTGACGATCCGCGCCGGAACCCGCAGCACCAACACCACGCCGACCAGCATCACCGCGGCCAAGATGTAAAGCGCGAGATCGGTGCTGTGGGTGGCGTCCTTGATCCAGCCGACCAGATACGGGCTGAGGAAACCGGCGCATTGGCCCAGCGAGTTGATCAGGGCCAGCCCGCCGGCGGCGGCGGAGGCGGTGAGGTAGGCGCTCGAGACCGGCCAGAACATCGGCAGGGCGGTGAAGGCGCCCATGGTCGCAATGGTGAGGCCGAGCGTCGCCACCAGCGTATTGGAGGCGAAGTTGGCGGCGATCAGCAATCCGACCACGCCCATCAGCACCGGCACGGCGAGGTGCCACCGCCGTTCGCGGTTGGCGTCCGCCGAGCGGCCGACGAAGATCATGAAGATGCTGGCGGCGAGGTAGGGAATGGTGGTCAGCCAGCCGATGGTCATGGGATCGGCGACGCCGCTCGACTTGATGATGGTCGGCAACCAAAAGTTGATCGAATAGACGCCGCACTGGATGCAGAAATAGATCACGCCGAGGATCCAGACGCTGGGATTGCCGAGCACGCGGACGAACGAATCGGACACTTCGGCAGGACGGTTCTTTTCATCCTCGATCAGCGCGTTCTTCAACGCGACGCGCTCGTCCTCGCTCAGCCATTTGGCCTGGTCGATGCCGTCGTTCAGCAGAAACAATAGCCCGACGGCGAGCAGGATCGTCGGCAATCCTTGAATCAGGTAGAGCCACTGCCAGCCGGCGAGACCGCCGGCGCCGGTCGCGAAAGTCTTCAGAATCCAACCGGAAAATGGGCTGCCCAAAACGCCGGAAATCGGGATCGCGGACATGAACAACGCGGTGATCCGCCCGCGTTGGGCGGATGGGAACCAGGTGCTGAAATAGAGGATGATGCCGGGAAAGAATCCAGCCTCCGATGCGCCCGTCAAAAAGCGCAGGACATAGAAGGATTCCGCCGACTTCACAAACATCAGGCTCGCGGAAAAGACGCCCCAAAAAATCATCAGAACCGTCAACCAGCGACGCGCGCCCACCCTGTAAAGAACCAGATTGCTGGGAACGCCGAACAAGACATAACCGATGAAGAAAATGCCGGCGGCCAGGCCGTACACGTACTCGGTCAGATGCAGGTCGTCGAGCATTTGGAGTTTGCCGAATCCGACATTCACCCGGTCAAAATAATTGAAAAGGTAGCAGATGAATAGATACGGCAATATATGAATATAAATCTTCGTATAGGTTTTACGCAAGTCAACCGGACTCTGCGCCATATTGATGTTCGTCATTGTATTCTCCCCAGACCCGACTCCAAAGTATATTATTTAATTCGGCGACATTGCTTGTGCTCGGTGAAGATAAAGAGCCCGCGGTCGCACAACTTCTTCATGCGGCGATTTCCGCAATGGCGAGACCAAGAACCCTTGCGCCCGGAGTCGCCAAGCCAACGGCGCGCCTTGTTCGAGCGGACTGCAAGAAGGACGAGATTTTCCCTATGACCCCAACTGCGACAGCTTCGCTGGCGAAACATAGTCCGATCGGGGCGAGGCCGGAAGGGGGAATTCCCGCCAGCGTTCGCGTCGGGTACGCGGGTTGGCGCCCGGCTGTCGAGTATGCTCATCCTGTCTCGGCGCCGGAACCTGCGGGGAAGCTCGAGGCTCGGATCCCGTGTCGCCGGCGACTGTGTTAAGATGGGCGCCGGCGCCCGAAACAATGGCCAATTTCGCGGTTTGCCCCGGGAGATCGTCGGCAAAGCATGGACGAACCGCGCGCTTTTCTGACCGGGTTGTTTCACGCCGCGATCGACGCCGCCTCGCCGGCCAAGCGGCTTGCGCAGTTCCTGCCCGCGCCGCCGAAGCGGCGCACGATCGTCGTCGGCGCCGGCAAAGCCGCCGCGTCGATGGCCGCGGCCGTAGAAGCGGATTGGAGCGGGCAACTCGAAGGGCTGGTCGTCACCCGCTACGGCCATGGCGCGCCGACGAAGCGCATCGAGGTCGTCGAGGCCGCCCACCCGGTGCCGGACGCCGCAGGAGAAAAGGCCGCGCTGCGCATCCTCGAACGCGTCAAGGGCTTGAGCGCCGACGATCTCGTGCTGTGTCTCATCTCGGGCGGCGGTTCGGCGCTGCTCGCCGCGCCGGCGCCCGGTCTCACCCTCGACGACAAGCGCGCGATCAACCGCGCGCTCCTGAAAAGCGGCGCCGATATCGCCGAAATGAATTGCGTCAGAAAACACCTCTCGGCGATCAAAGGCGGCAGGCTGGCGCTTGCCGCGGCGCCGGCCGCCGTCGTCGGGCTCGTCATCTCGGACGTGCCCGGCGACGACCTCGCGATCATCGGCTCGGGGCCGACCGTTCCCGATCCCTCGACCGCGGCCGAGGCGCTGGCGATTCTCGGGCGCTACGCGATCGATGCGCCGGCGCGCGTCCTCGCCCATCTAAAGAGCGCCGCCTCCGAGACGCCGAAGCCCGGCGACCCGCGCTTCGCCGCGGTGTCCAACGTTCTCGTCGCCACGCCGCAAATGTCGCTGCGGGCGGCGGCCGAGGCGGCGCGCGCGTGCGGCGTAACGCCGGTGCTGCTCGGCGACGCGATCGAGGGCGAGGCGCGCGAAGTCGGCAAGGCGTTCGCCGGGATCGCGCGCTCCGTGGCCCGGCATGGCGAGCCCGCGCGCGGCCCCTGCGTGCTCCTCTCCGGCGGCGAGACCACCGTGACCGTGCGCGGCAAGGGCAGGGGCGGGCGCAACGCCGAATTCTTGCTCGGCCTGGCGCTGGCGCTGAACGGCGCGCCGGGCGTCCATGCGCTGGCCGGCGACACCGACGGCATCGACGGCAGCGAGGACAACGCCGGCGCCTATGTCGCGCCCGATACGCTGGCGCGCGCCGCCGCGCTGGGCCTGAAGGCGACGGAGCGGCTTGCCGACAATGACGCCTACGCGTTGTTTCAAGCGCTCGGCGATCTCATCGTCACCGGCCCGACGTTGACCAACGTCAATGATTTTCGCGCGATCTTGATCGAGCGGACCGAGGGGCGATGAACGGGGCGGAAGCGGAAATCGTCGCCATCGAGCGCGCGGCGCTGGAGCGCTGGTGCGCCGGCGATCCCTCTGGGTTTCTGGCGATCTGCGACGACGACGTCGTCTATTTCGACCCGTTTCTCGATCGCCGGCTCGACGGCCTTGCCGCGCTGACCGCCTACTACGAGTCATTGCGCGGCAAGGTAAGCGCGGCGCGATTCGAAATGCTCAACCCGAAGGTCCAGCCGATCGGAGCCGCCGCCGTCCTGACCTTCAATTTCGTCTCCTATGGCGGGAACGATGACGCGCTGCATTGGAACTGCACCGAGGTTTTTCGTCGTCGCGGCGAGACGTGGCGGCTCGCCCAGACGCACTGGTCGTTCACCAGGGGACGCCGGGTCTGACGCGCTTGCGCCTTGCGGTTGACCCGGCGCGGCGGAAGTGTTCCCAATCGCTGCAACCTGAAACCCCACCCGAGGAAGCTGAGTGGACCCCGGTCGCGCCGACGCAATCAACCCCCTTCTTGAGCCGTGGACCGGTCCGTTCGGCGCGCCGCCGTTCGCGCGCATCCGGCCCGAGCATTTCCGCCCCGCTTTCGACGCGGCGTTGGCGGAAAGGCGCGGCGAGATCGATCGGATCGCCGCCAATCCTGAGGCGCCGACGTTCGACAACACGATCGGCGCGCTGGAGCGCAGCGGCGCGGCGCTCCAGCGGGTCAGTCGCGTGTTCTTTGCCCTGGCGAGCGCCGATAGCAGCGATGCGCTGGAGGAAATCGAGCGCGAGATCGCGCCGATCTTGGCGCGCGAACGCAACGCGATTCTTCTCAACGACGCGCTGTTTCAAAAGGTTGGAGCGCTGCACGGAGCCCAAGCGGCGCTGGCGCTCGATGCGGAAGCCGCTCGGGCGCTCGATCGCTGCCATACGTCCTTTGTGCGCGCCGGCGCCGGGATCGCGCCGGAGAAGAAGGCTCGGCTCGCTGCGATCGGCGAAAGGCTGGCGACGCTGGGCGCCGCGTTTGGGCAGAACGTGCTCGCCGACGAAAAAGCTTTCGCGATGATTTTGGATCGGTCTGACGATCTCGTCGGCCTGCCCGAGAGTTTCCTCGCCGCCGCGGCCCGCGCCGCAGTCGAACGCGGTTATCCCGGCAAGCACGCAGTGACGCTTTCGCGCTCCTCCATCGAACCTTTCCTGCAATTCTCGGCCCGGCGCGATCTGCGCGAGAAGGCGTTTCGCGCCTTCGTCGCGCGGGGCGCCAACGCGCACGACAACGGCGCGATCATGAGCGAGACCGTGCGGCTGCGCGCCGAGCGCGCGGCGCTGATGGGGTTTGCGAGCTATGCCCACTTCCGCCTCGACGACACGATGGCCAAGACCCCCGAGGCGGCGCTCGGCCTGCTGAGGCGCGTCTGGGCGCCGGCGCGCGCGCAGGCCCAGCGCGAGGCGCAGGCGCTGCAGGAGATGATCGCCGCGGAGGGCGGCAATTTCGAATTGCGTCCATGGGACTGGCGCTACTACGCGGAAAAGCGCCGCAAGGCGCTCTATGAAATCGACGAGCGCGCATTGAAGCCCTATCTGCCGCTGGACGGGATGATCGCGGCGGCGTTCGACGTCGCTCATCGCCTGTTCGGCCTTTCCTTCGTCGAGCGCCGCGACATCGGCCTCTACCATGCCGATGCGCGCGCGTGGACGGTTTTTGGGCGCGCGGGAGCGCCGATCGCGCTCTTCATCGGCGACTATTTCGCCAGGCCCTCGAAGCATAGCGGCGCGTGGGCGAGTTCGCTGCGCGACCAGCAGAAGCTCGACGGCCAGGTTCTGCCGATTATCCTCAACGTGATGAATTTCGCTCGCGCCGGAGACGGTGAGGCTTGCCTCCTCAGCATCGACGAAGCCCACACCTTGTTCCACGAATTCGGTCACGCGCTGCACGGCATGCTCTCCGACGTCACCTATCCCTTGCTGGCGGGAACCCGCGTCGCGCGCGACTTCGTCGAATTTCCCTCGCAGCTTTACGAACATTGGCTGGAACGGCCCGAGACGCTGCGCCGCTTCGCGCGCCATCACGAAACCAACGAGCCGATGCCCGAGGCGCTAATCGCGCGCCTGCACGCGGCGCGGCGCTTCAACCAGGGCTTCGCCACCGTCGAATACACGGCCTCGGCGCTGGTCGACATGGAGTTGCATTGCCTCGGCGATCCCGGCGAAATCGACGTCGCCGGCTTCGAAACGCGCGAGCTCCGGGCGATCGACATGCCTGCCGCGATTGCGCCGCGCCATTCCGCGCCGCAGTTTCAGCACGTCTTCGCCGGCGAAGGGTATTCCGCCGGCTATTACAGCTATCTCTGGTCGGAGATCCTCGACGCCGACGGCTTCGAAGCTTTCGAGGCGAGCGGCGACGTCTTCGATCCGACGCTGGCGGGGCGGCTCGAACGCTTCGTCTATTCCGCCGGCAACAGTCAGGAGCCCGACGCCGCCTACCGCGCCTTCCGGGGCCGCGACCCGTCGCCCGACGCGCTCCTGCGCAAGAGGGGGCTCGCGTAGGGGCGAGCGGCGACGGGCGGGGGACCGGTGCGCGACCGGCGCGCCCTATTGCTGCGGGGGAACCATGACAAAAACGAATTGCGCCGACGCGCTCGACATGCCGAAGAATGACACGCTCAGCTCCTCGCCAACGCGCACGACGCCGGAACGTCCTGCCGAATTTCGCGCGGTTTGGTCGAGGCAGGGCTTGTCGTTCGCAAAGCACACGCTCGCCCAGCCTTCGCGCGCCCGGCGTTCGTCCGTGACCCAGGGCGCGGCCGGCGATCCGAAATACGGCGTACTGTCCGGATGATCCTGACTGTAGAAGCTCGTCGCCAGCGCTAGCGGATAATCTCCGGTTACGATGGACAGCGGCCGTCGCATCGTCGCCCGCCAGGCCCGCGTCAGTTCTTCGCTCACAACTTGGTAATAGGCGCGCCCGTTCTTGGATTCGCGCATATAATTGTTCCAGGCGATAGCCGGCGCCGCGACAAGGCAAGCGGCCGTCATGACGGCCACGCCAACGGCGACACGCACGGCCGACGCACGGGTCAGAGTAATCTGCGTAGGCGCCAACAGTACGATCGGCAACAAGAACCAGGCCGACATCGTCCATAGCGATGTCAGTTCGACGCCGATCAACGGCGCGGTCAGCATCGGCAGCAAGAGCGGCGTCGCAAGCAGCAGCACGAGCATTCGCCGATCCGGATCGTCAGGCCAGACCGCCTGCGCGAGAAGACGGCGATCCGGGCGCACCGCCAACCCATAGACAATCATCGGAAGCAGAACATAGGCTGCGCCGCCGACTGCATAGGCTAGGGTCGTCCTCAACTCATCCCACGCCGACGCGGCGCCGTGGACGGCCATTGCATATCGGAAGGGCCCTGGTCCGGTCGTTGCAAGCCAATGCAGATGTGGGGCAAGCACCGCCAAGCCGCTGACGATCGACACCCAGGGGGCGGGCGAACGCAAGTAATCCAGGCGCCGCGGATGCCAGAGCGCAGCGACGACGAACCCGGCGACCAGGTAGATGGAGTAATACTTGCCGAGCAACGCCAGCGCGGCCGTGGCTCCAGCTATCGCCGACCAGCCGAGCCGGCGCGATTCGAATGCGCGCAAGAAACAATAGGTGGCGATCGGCCAGGTGGAGAGCAGCGTCTGGTTGGTCGAGAAACGTTGGCCGTGAAATTGGTAGAACGGCGTCAGCAGGAGGAGCAACAGGACCAGCAAGCGCTTGTCCCCCTCGACGTAGCGGCGCGCGATGAGATAGACCGCGAGGAGCGCAATGGCGCAATTGACCATCGCGAACAGGTGAAACGACCAGTCGGCGACCGGAAAGACCGCAAACCAAGCAGAAGCCATTAGTCCCGAGAGGGGTGGGTGCTTGGAATAGCCTGCAGACGGATGCCGACTCCAGACGAACACTTCGGTGAGATCGTCGTTGAGGCCGATTGCTGAGAAAACGACGATTTGGAAACACGTCCAGACCGCAACGAACAGCGCGAGCAAAATGCACACGGCGCGGCCGTCGCGTTCATGGTCGTACCATGCGGCGACGGCTGCGCACGAGAAGCCTCGGCGCGGCGAACGCCCAGCGGTCACGGACTTGACCAAGAGCTACTTCTCCACCGCAACGACGAGCGCGCCGCCCAAGCATCCGCGTCGAAGGGGTCTGTGACACGACACTCCACCAGTGTCCATTGTCGCGGCGGCGATAGCTCTCTCTCTTGTGTGCCGATCGACGGCAACGATGCGCGCACCACTCGGGAACGGGGATCCTACCTTCTTGGCATGAGCGTGCGCGCAAGAGAAGACATCCGCAACGTCGCCATCATCGGTCATATCGACCACGGCGCGGCGATGCCGGCCGACCGGCTCATGTTCCCTTTGAACCCTTTCCAACTTCGTCGCGACGAACGAGGACGAGGGCCCATCCCGGGCGCCGAGAATCAAAGGGGTCGGCAATGTCTTTTCAAGCTCTCACCGCCCGCCGCGTTCTCACGATCGCTCTGACCGCCGCTTTCATCGGCGCCGGCTTCGACGTCGCACGCGCCGGATCCTTCGCGCTGCCGTTCTTCCCGCGCCCGACGGCGATCGCAGGCAGCCCCATTATGAGTTTTCCCGGCGGGGTCGGCGCATGGACGAAGCTTCACACCGAGGCGCCGTCGCGCTTCGGCGCGGGCGCGCCCCGCAGCCTCGGCGCAGTGTTCGGCGGCCCCAAGACGCCCCTCGCCAAAGGCGTCTCCAGCGGCCCAGCCGTCGGGCCGGCGGGCGCGCAATACGGGAACTTGCCGGTGTCGGGCAAGAACTTCGTCAGTCCGACCGTTAACGCCGCCCAGGCCAAGCAGACTCAGAATTCGGTGCAAGCGAGCAACACCCAGATGTCGAGCAACGCCGTGCAGGGCGTCAACTGCAATATCAGGCTGATCCTTGGCGGTTTCTGCAAGTAAGGGCGCTTGCGCAATTCTGGGAGGGTCTTATGCTGACAGAGCACATTCCGTTTTTTCGGCGCGACGAATTCTTCGGCGTCGTCGCGCCGCAGGCTGTCGAGGGCGCAGCGATGGCGAACGCGGGCGCGCGGCCTTGGGGCCGCTTTTGCGGCGTCTTCGGGCTTGCGCTCGTGGCATGCGTCGCGCCGGCCCTCGCCGACGACGTGTTGCCGCCGCGCGACGGCCGCACTGGCGTCGGAATGCGCGTCAACCCCTTTTCCATTATTCTTCCCGCGATCGGCGACTTGGCGACGCAGCCGCGACCGACGAGCGCGCCTCCTCCTGACGCGCGGCCCGCGCGCGCGCCCCGCGCCCCGTTGCGCGTCCACCGGGGCTCGCCGCCCGGGTTTGTCGCGCCTGCGCCGCCATTCGTCGCCCGCGCCTTCCCGCCCCCGCTCGGAGAGACGCGGTTTCGGCGCGCGGAGGCGCTCGTCGAGATATTGCCCGCCACGCCGCCCGCGACAGTGGCGCTCATCGCGCGCCGCCATCGCCTGATCGAAGCCGAAGTCGTCCCGATCGGATTGCTCGGAACCTCGGTGCGCTTGTGGCGCATTCCGGACGCGCGCGATGTTGCAAGCGTTGTGCGCGAACTCGGCTTCGAGCCTTCCCTGGTCAGCGTTCAGCCGAACTACATCTATGCGGCCCAACAGGACGCCGCGCCAACCTCGGCGCCCTCGCCGCCGCAATACGCGCTCGCCAGGCTGCACGTCGACGCGATAGCCGACCCGCCGCCCGCCGAGCCGGTTCGCGTGGCGGTGATCGACACTGCGATCGACGAAAGTCATCCCGATCTCGAGGGCGCGATCGAGGCGCGGTTCGACGCGATCGGCGGCGCGGCGCCGCACACGCTTGAGCATGGCACCGCGATCGCCGGCGCAATCGCCGCGCGCGGACGCCTGAAGGGCGTCGACCCGAACGTGCGCATCCTCGCGGCGCGGGCTTTCGATAGTGAGGGGGCGGGGCCCATGGGCGAAACCCTTTGGCTATTGAAAGCGATTGACTGGGCGGCGGGCGAGCGGGCGAGCGTCGTCAACATGAGTTTCGCCGGTCCGCCGGACCCGGCGTTGCACGCCATTCTCGCCGCCGCATTCGCCAAGGGCATGACGCTGGTGGCCGCGGCGGGCAATGCGGGTCCAAAATCGCCGCCGCTTTATCCCGCCGCCGACGAGACGGCGCTGGCGGTCACCGCGACCGACGCGGACGACAAACTCTATCCGAAAGCCAATGCCGGGCGCTACGTCGCGGTCGCGGCGCCGGGCGTCGACGTGCTGTTGCCGGCGCCCCAGGCAAGCTACGCGCTCGAGACGGGAACCTCGGTTTCGGCGGCGTTGGTCTCAGGCGTCGTCGCGCTGATGCTCGAACGCCGCGCCGCGGCGACGCCGGCCGAAATCCGAAAATGGCTCACCGCGACCGCCGAGCCGTTGGGCCGGGGCGGAGGGAAGGACGAATTCGGCGCCGGCCTGGTGGACGCCGAGCGCGCCGTCGCCGCAGCGGCCGCGGCGTCGCCGCAGAAGTAGCGCGCCGTCCGGGCGGAGATCCCACTGGATTGCAGGACGGCGTGCTCGAGCAGCCGAAATCCGGAGCGTGACCTCGGCTCCGCTCGTCGACCCGGGAGAGGAACGGACCTTTGTCGGCGCCTTCGACATGGGCAGCCGAGCGGCGCAAGCGGACCGGCGCCGTCGTCGCAACCATTGGCTCGAGATCGCGTCAAAGGCGCAATGCGGCGCTCGAGTTCGTCGGCTATCCGTCGGGCGCATGTGGCGCCCTGCCCGGGCCCGGCGCCTGGCTGGGCTTACCGCCAAGCCGAATGCGCCAGCGATGTCAGGAACGCAGGCCGTGCTTACGCTTGAATGCAGAATGCTCTAACCAAATTATGAAGAAAGCCGCCGCCCCATCTTGGTCTCCGCCATTGTTTTCCCGGACCGGGCTTGATGTCGCCACGAATTCGGTTCACCCTCGACGGGTCGTTAAAATGCGGAGGCGGCGGGGGTGCACAACCGGCCGAAAGTTCCGCGGGCGCTGGTGTTCGTGTTCGCGCTCGCGTTCTTGTTCGAGACATGGATCTGGGACAGCGTCGTCGCCGTGGGGCGGCGCGTGTTGGCGCTTGTGCCCTGGGCCGCGTTCAAGGCGCGTCTCGTTCGGCTCATCAACGGTCTGCCGGCGTGGGTGGCGTTGCTGATGTTCGGCATCCCCTTTGTC
Source organism: uncultured Alphaproteobacteria bacterium (assembly GCA_963755075.1). Taxonomy (GTDB): domain Bacteria; phylum Pseudomonadota; class Alphaproteobacteria; order Rhizobiales; family Beijerinckiaceae; genus Roseiarcus. The sequence continues at coordinate 12,452 of CAVWKL010000128.1, read as the reverse complement.
GTGGCCGAAACCGGCGCCTTCGTCTGCGTGGTGATCGCCGCGACCGGCCACATCGTCGCCGGCGGCGCGGGCTACGTTGTGGCGAAAATCGTCGGCTTCGGGCTTGTCATCCCGATCTTCGATCTGACGCGCGATAAACTACTGACGATGCCTTGGTTCGCCGTTGTCTACCAAAAATTCCTGGTCTTTCATGAATTCGCCGAGCGGTTGGTCGGGCCCTATCGTCGGGCGGCGGCGGTTCTCGTGAACGGGCTGCGCGCTCGCGCCCGCGCCTATTGGCTGCGGCGTCCGACTGGCGCGGAGGAAGAGATCGGCTGAGCCGGGCTGAATGGCGTCAGCGCCCATTCTGCCCTATAGGTGCTCGCGAAACGACGGTCGGCGGGATCCGCGTTGAACGGGATTTCGCCCCTGATCTCAAAGCTGGGTTCGCCCTTGACGCTCCTCCTGCCGCACGGGAAATCGCTCGGGCTCGGCTCGCCGATCCCGGTCATGGGCATCGTCAACGTGACTCCGGACTCGTTTTCCGACGGGGGCGCGTTCGCGAGCGCCGAGGAGGCGGCCGCGCACGGCGAGCGCCTCGCCGCCGAGGGCGCGGCGATGCTCGACGTCGGGGGGAGTCGACGCGGCCAGGAGCGAGCGCAGTGACGGTGGACGAGGAAATGGCCCGCGTCGTTCCCGTCATCGCGGCGCTGCGTCGCCGCGTCGCGCAGCCGATATCGATCGACACGATGAAGGCGCGCGTCGCCGCCGCCGCGCTCGAAGTCGGCGCCTCGATCGTCAACGACGTTTGGGGGTTTCAGCGCGATCGCGAAATGGCCCGGGTCGTCGCCGACAGCGGCGCGGCGGCTGTGCTGATGCACAACCGCGCAAGCGTCGATCCCGAGTTCGACATCATCGCCGACATCCTCGCGTTCCTCTCGCGTTCGATCGACATCGCTTTCGCCGCCGGCGTCGCCGAGGAGAAGCTTTGGGTCGACCCGGGCTTCGGCTTCGGCAAGACGCCGGCGCAAAACCTTCAATTGATCCGGCGTTTGCGCGAAGTGGCGGCTCTCGGTCGTCCCGTGCTGCTCGGCGTTTCGCGCAAGTCGACGATCGGACTGATCACCGGCCAAAAGACGCCCGCCGAGCGCGTCGCCGGCTCGATCGCGGCCGGTCTCTTGGGTGTCGCCAACGGCGCGGCGATCCTAAGGGTTCACGACGTCGCGCCGCACGTGCAGGCGCTGCAAATCTGGCGCGCCATGGGGGAAAGCTGACGATGAACGGTCATCCTTCGCCGGCAGCGATCGGCGCGGCAAGATCTTCGTCGCATGGCCTGCGGCTGCACGCCTTTCACGGCCATTTCGCCCACGAGCGCAAGCACGGCCAGATGTTCGAGATCGATCTCGACCTCATCGTCGATCTCGCCGAGGCGGCGGCTGGCGACGATCTCAAGGCGACGGTCGACTACGGCAAGGTTGTGGCGATCACGCGGCAGGCCTTTTGCGGCGCACCGCGCATGCTGGTCGAAGCCGCCGCGCTCGACGTCGCCCGCGCTTTGCTGGAGAAGTTTTCGCGCATCGAGAAGGTCGCGGTGCGGGTCGGCAAGGTCGCGCCGCCGATCGCAGCGACGCTGGCAGCCGTCGGCGTCGAGATCGAGGTGATGCGTGGGGGATGACCGGCCGGTCGAAGCCGCCCTCGGCTTCGGCGGCAACATCGGCGACGTCGCGACGGCCTTCGTCCGGGCGCTCGGCCGCCTTGCCGAGGCGCCCAGGGTCGAGCTGGCGCGCGTGTCGTCGGTCTACCGCACGCCGCCTTGGGGCAAGCTCGATCAGCCGGCCTTTCTCAACATGGCGGCGCTCGTCGAGACGACGTTGCCCGCGCGTGCGCTGCTTGAGCTTTGTCTCGATATCGAGCGCAAGATGGGTCGCCGCCGCTTCGAGCGTTGGGGGCCGCGCACGCTCGACATCGACATCTTGACTTATGGCGAGGCGACGATCGACGAGGCGGATCTGAAGGTTCCGCATCCGCGTCTCGCCGAGCGCGCCTTTGTGCTTGCGCCTCTGGCGGACATCGCGCCGCGCCTGCGTTTCGCCGGCCGGGAGATCGCGCAATGGCTGGCGCTGGCGGATTGCGCCGGGATCGAAGTCGACGCGGAGACGAGCGCACACGTGCGGGCCGCGTCCAGGATCGCCTGAGCGGAACCCCGCGGCGCGGCGCAATTGCAGGTGAATGCCTCGCCTTATTTTGACGTGGGGCGGCGAGGCCGGCGGACGGCAAAAATTGCTGACTTGGTAGGGCTTCACACGAATCGATTGTCGGTTCGCGCGACGGGGACGAACTCGCGAAAAGTGCGCAGACGCCGATAACCCTCGCGTAACACTTTGCAATTATGGTCGCCCGGTCCAAGTGAATTGGACGAAAATTGCCGCGTCGCGTTGCGGTCGCCGGACAGCCTTTCCGAGCGGCCATGACGATCGCCGAGGCGCACGAGCGAGGGGTCGCCCGGTTGTGGCGCCGGCGGCGATTTGCGCGTTCGTCGCGCGGCGGCCTTGACGCCCCGGTTCACGCGTCGCGCGCCGGGTTCGAACATCGACAGTCGGCGGCGGTTCTCGGCCTGATCTGATTCGAACGCCGCCGCATCGTGAGTGTGATGGAGTGACGTGAGGGTCGTCATGCGTGTAGGGCTCGCCGCCGCACTGAGCACCCTCTGTGTCGTCTTTGCCGCGAGCGGCGCGCGGGCGGACAACTGGCTCGCAGCCAAGCTTGCCGGAGAGGTGCTAGTCTTTCGCGATCACGCGTGGGTCAAGCTCGACCGCGGCGACATCGTTTCGGACGACAGCGTCGTCCGCACGCGGCAAAATGGCAACGTGGAATTCACACGCGACAACGAAGTCATCGATGTGGCGCCCGACACGCAAATTCAAATCTTCGACCGGACCGGCCGGCGATTCACCACCGTCCGGCAGTTTTTCGGCACGGTCAGCGTCGAAGCCAATGTCGAGAAGGTGAAGCACTTCTCGGTGCAGACGCCGTTCATAGCGGCGCTGGTGAAGGGCACGATCTTCACCGTCACCTCCGACTCTCAGAGCGCAACCGTGCACGTTCAGCGCGGCGTCGTCGGCGTCGAGGATATCGCGCGTCAACTGCATGTCGACGTCCGCCCTGGCCAGCAGGCGACGGCGGGGCTGGCAAAAGGCCTCAGCGTTTCCGGGCCGGGGCAGGTTGGCCAAGTGACCAATATCAAGGGCCAGCCGGCATCCCCCGCGGACGTCGAAACCGCTGCAGCGCCGTCGAACGAGGCGCCCGCCGACGCGGCGCCGGCGAAGAGCGGCGCTTCTGACGGGGCGACCCCCGGCGTCGGCGAGGCGAGCCCGAACGTGAATGGCGCCGACAAAAGCGACGACGGGGACGGCAACGGCCAAGGGCACAAGAAAGGCGACCGCCACGGGCACAGAGAGGGCGAAGGCCGCCACGGCGACAACGACAATCACGCCGGGCGCGGCGACGATCATCGCTATGGAAGCGGCCACTGAACATGAGGTTTGGCCGAAATCCAGTGGCGCGATCTTCAGAGCGGGCTTCGGCGCCGTCGACCCGGCGTCAGGCCGGGCTGTTTGAACGATCCTCAGCGCGCCCCTGGGTCATTGTCCGCTGCCTGCTGATTGCGGGCGCGATCATCGGCGCTGCGGCGGCCAATCTTCTCCAACCGATCGACGATGTTCTCGTCAGCTGGCGATTTTCGGCGCTGACCCATCGCCCCACGGGCGACATCGTCTTTCTCGAAATCGACGCGTCGAGCCTGCAAAAACTGGGCGTGTGGCCTTGGCCGCGCACCGTGCATGCGGAAATCATCGATCGTCTAATCGCTTTGGGCGCGAAGTCGATGGCTTTCGACATCGATTTCAGCGCCGCCTCGACGCCGGAAAATGACGCGGCGTTCGCCGCCGCGCTCGGGCGCGCGGGCGGCTACGCCATGCTCGCCGCGTTCGAGCAGCCGGCCGGCGGCGCGGACGGCCGCATCGCCAATACGCCCATCCCGCAACTCGCCGCGGAAAGCGAGATCGTCTCCGTCGAAGTTCCGCTCGACCCCGATGGGTTAGTGCGCGGCTATCCCTTGAGCCGGCCCGTCGACGGCCAAGCGATTCCTTCATTGGGGAGCGCGCTCGCGAGATTATCCCCGCGCGGCGACCGGAGCCTCGCGGGAATGTTCGGCGTCGATTTCGGAATCGATGCGGAGGCCGTCGATCGCATTTCCGTCGCCGACCTTCTCTCGGGCAAAGTCGAACGCGATCGGTTGAAAGGGCGGGACATCGTCATTGGCTCGAGCGCCCAGGAATTGCGCGATTTCTTCATGGTCCCGCGCTTCGGGCTGATTTCGGGCGGCCTCGTCCATATTCTCGCGGCCGAGACGCTTAAGCAGGGCCTGGCGTTGCGCGCCGCGCCTTTTTGGCCGTCCGCATTGGTCATCGTCCTGCTCGCATGCCTCGCCGCGTCGCTCGACCATCGCCTCAATCGAATTCGCTGGTTGGCGAGCGCCGCGGCGATTTCGCTGGCGACGGAGCTCGTCGCGCTCGCGCTCCAGCAGGGTCAGGCTTTGCAAGTCGGCACCGCCGGCGTACAACTGGCGCTCGCGGCGTTCGTTCTGACGGGCGTGTTCGCCGATCTTCGCTTCCGGCGCAAGCAACATGCGGCCGCCGAACGCGAGCGCGAGTTCGCGCGCGCCATGCTGCGGCAAGTCATCGCCGACAATTTTGACGGGGTGATCATCGTCGACGAGGCCAACAAGATCCTGGCGATGAGCACGCTGGCCCAAGAGGCGCTGGGCGGCGATCTGGCCGGACGAGACGCCCTCGCGGTCCTGCCGCAAGAGCTGGCGACGGTTGTCGTTGACGCCGTAGCCGGACGCGCGGCGGCCGGCGCCGGCGCATCGGCGCCGCGCGAAACGGCCATCGCTTGGCCCGGCGCCGCGACGCGCTTCATCGAATTTGTCGTCACCGTGTCGACGATCGCCGAGAAGAGCGTGCGGCGCGTCGCCTGTTTGACTTTCCGCGACGTCACCGAGCGGCGCGCGCAGGCGTCCCGTCTCAAGTTTCTGGCGACCCATGACCCGATGACCGGTGCCTGGGCGAAGGACGAATTCGTCGCCAACGTCGAGGCGCGGCTGTGCGTCGCCGAGCCAAGCGATCGCGATTTTGCGGTGATCTGCATCGAGTTGCGGCGGTTCCATTTGATTGCCGACGTCTTGGGGCTGGCGGTTGGCGAAGAGGTTCTGAGATCCATCGTCGCACGGTTGCGCGCCGACGGCTGTGAAATGATCGCGCGGATCGGCGACACGACGTTTGCGCTGGCCTTGGCGGCGCCGCCGGAACCGCGCGACCGCGCGCAGGCCTGCCAATCGCTGATCGCGCGGCTTTGCGACCCTTACGAAATCGACGGGCGCAGAGTAGCCGTCGGGGTGAGCTTGGGCGTCGCGACGTCCGCGACATCGGGTCGGGACGCCTTGACCTTGCTCGCCCACGCGCGAATTGCGCTCAGCGCGGCGAGAAAAATTCCCGGCAATCACTGCAAGGCGTTTTCCTCGGACATGGAGGCGGCGCTGCAGGAGAGTCAGTGGATCGAAACGGCGCTGAGGCGGGCGCTTCCCGAGGGACAATTCTCGCTTCACTATCAGCCGCAAGTCGATCTCGCCTCCGGCGAGCTCATTGGCGCCGAGGCGCTGATCCGCTGGCGACACCCGGAACGCGGCTTCATCTCCCCGGCGAAGTTTATCGCCATCGCGGAAGAAATCGGTCTCATCGTCGACATCGGCCGATGGGTGCTGCAAACCGCGCTTCGCGAGGCGGCCCGCTGGCCCGAGGCGCTGCGCGTCGCAGTCAACGCGTCGCCGATTCAGTTTGAAACCTCCGACTTGCTCGACGAGGTGAACGACGCGATCGCGCGGGCGGGACTTGGCGCCGAGCGCGTGGTCGTCGAGATCACGGAAGGCGTGCTGATCGCCGGGGACTCCGCGATTTCGGCCAAGCTCGATCGACTGCGCGCCCGCGGGGTCGCCATCGCGCTCGACGACTTTGGCACCGGATATTCCTCGTTGAGCTACCTCGACCGCCTGCCGATCGATGAAATCAAGATCGATCGGAGCTTCGTGCAACGCATCACCAACGACGCCGGCGCCGCGGCGATCGTCCGGTCGGTTCTGTCGCTGGCCTCCCAGCTCGGCAAGCTGGTCGTCGCCGAAGGCGTTGAAACCGCGGCGCAAGCCGAATTGCTCGCAACATTCGGCTGCGAGGCGGTGCAGGGCTACTATTTCGGCCGCCCCATGCCCGCCGAGGAGTTTCGAAAGCTCTTCGGCGCGCCGGTGTCGAGGCGGGTCGAGGCGCTGGCCGGTTGAGGTTTGAAATCGATGACGGCGAAGCGGTCGGCGGCGCGCAGCCTTTCCCGCGGGCTGGGAGGAGAGGGCGAGCGATTTCGGCAAGAACGATTCCCTCCGAGGCCTCTCATTCGGGCCGGCCTCGTCGGCCGCCCGCTGCTTTGGCGGCGAACGATTGAATGCGCCCGGTCCCTCAGGTCGAGACTCGTCCCGACATGAGGTATCGGCGGCGTGGGCGCTAATTGACGAAACGACACTTGGACACAATGAATTCCAGGTCGGGAAAAGTCATCATCATATAGCTGTAAAATCCCCTCATTGACACGCACCTCCCTTCGTCCCACATTGAACGTCTAACTCGAGGGGCGCCCTTAGCGGGCTGAGACGGCTTCGAATGCCGAACCCTTTGAACCTGATCCGGGTCATGCCGGCGAAGGGACGAGGCTCGCCGATCGACATCGCCGCGCCGTTCCCCTCGCCGCCGCGCCCGGGCGAAGCGGAGGCAAGGCTTATGAACGAACGGCCCAAGATCAAAGCGCCGGCGGCGCCTGAGAGCGTCACCACCGGGCCGATCGCCGGCTCGCGCAAGGTCTACGCGTCGCCCAAGGGCCATGCCGACATCCGCGTGCCGTTCCGCGAAATCGCGCTGAGCGAGGCGAACGAGCCGCCGGTGCGCGTCTACGACGCCTCCGGGCCCTACACCGAAGCGGAGGCGCGCGTCGATCTCGCGGCCGGCCTGCCGCCGGTGCGCGAAGGCTGGATCGCCAAGCGCGGCTACGCCGACATTGCCGGACGCGCAATCAAGCCCGAGGACAACGGCCACGTCTCGGCCGAGCGCCTCGCGCCGCATTGCCCGGCGACGCGCCGGCTGCGCGGCGGCGCGCCTAGCCAACCGGTGACGCAATATGAATTCGCCCGCGCCGGGATCGTCACCGAGGAGATGATCTACGTCGCCCATCGCGAGAATCTGGCGCGCGAGGCGGCGCTGGAGGGAGCCCATGCGCGGCTCGCCGACGGCGACAGTTTCGGCGCCGCGATCCCTGAATTCGTCACGCCGGAATTCGTGCGCTCGGAAGTCGCGCGGGGCCGCGCGATCATTCCCGCCAACATCAATCACGTTGAGCTCGAGCCGATGGCCATCGGCCGCAATTTCCTCGTCAAGGTCAACGCCAACATCGGCAACAGCGCGGTCAGTTCGGGCGTCGCCGAGGAGGTCGAGAAGATGGTGTGGGCGATCCGTTGGGGCGCCGACACGGTGATGGACCTATCGACGGGCCGCAACATCCATAACATCCGCTCCTGGATTCTGCGCAATTCTCCTGTGCCGATCGGCACGGTGCCGATCTATCAGGCGCTGGAAAAGGTCGACGGCGATCCGCTGAAACTCGATTGGGACGTGTTCAAGGACACGCTAATCGAGCAGGCCGAGCAGGGCGTCGACTATTTCACCATCCACGCCGGCGTCCGCCTCGCCTATGTCCCGCTGACCGCCAAACGCGTCACCGGCATCGTCTCGCGCGGCGGCTCGATTATGGCGCGCTGGTGCCTCGCCGGCCATCGCGAGAGCTTCCTCTACGAGCGCTTCGGCGACATTTGCGACATCATGCGCAAATACGACGTTTCGTTCTCGCTCGGCGACGGCCTGCGCCCCGGCTCGATCGCCGACGCCAATGACGCGGCGCAATTCGCCGAACTGGAAACGCTGGGCGAACTGACCAAGATCGCCTGGGACAAAGGCTGCCAGGTGATGATCGAAGGCCCGGGCCACGTGCCGATGCACAAGATCAAGGTCAACATGGAGAAGCAGCTACGCGAGTGCGGCGAGGCGCCGTTCTACACGCTCGGACCGCTGACCACCGACATCGCGCCGGGCTACGATCATATCACCTCGGGGATCGGCGCGGCGATGATCGGCTGGTTCGGCACGGCGATGCTCTGCTACGTCACGCCCAAGGAGCATCTCGGCCTCCCCGATCGCGACGACGTCAAGACGGGCGTCATCACCTATCGCATTGCGGCGCACGCCGCCGACCTCGCCAAGGGACACCCGGCGGCGCAGATTCGCGACGACGCGGTGTCGCGCGCGCGCTTCGACTTCCGCTGGGAGGATCAGTTCAACCTGTCCCTCGATCCCGACACGGCGCGAAAATTCCATGACGAGACGCTGCCCAAGGACAGCCACAAAGTCGCACATTTCTGCTCGATGTGCGGGCCAAAATTCTGCTCGATGAAGATCACGCAGGACTTGCGAAAAGAGGCGGAAGTCTTGGCCGGCATGGAGGCGAAATCGCGCGAATTCGTCGAGCAGGGCGGCGCGCTTTACGTCAAGGCGGCGGAATAAGCGATGGAGGCGGCGCAGACCGGCGGCGTGAAAAGGCTGGTCGTCAACGGCGTGGAGCGCGAGGTCGCCGCCGTCACCTTGGCGGCGGCGCTGCGAGCGCTCGATTACACCGACGCGGTGGTGGCGACCGCCCTCAACGGCGAATTCGTCCCGGCGCGAAAGCGCGCCGAGACGATCTTGAGCGAAGGCGACAGGATCGAGATCGTCGCGCCTCGGCAAGGGGGATAGTCCTCGAACGCCTCGCCGCGCCAGCGGCGAGGAGCGAGAGTTTGTGGGGGACGGCGGGGGCGAGGAGTCGGAAGCCATGAAGGTCTACGGCGTTGAAGTAAAGTCTCGGTTGCTGCTCGGCACGTCGAAATATCCCTCGCTCGAGGTGATGGCCAAATCCGTTAGGGCGGCTGAGGCCGAAGTCGTCACGGTCTCGGTGCGGCGCGAGTCGAGCCAGTTTCGCGAGGGGCAGGAGTTCTGGCGCATCGTGCGCGAGCTCGGCGTGCGCGTGCTGCCCAACACCGCCGGCTGCTACACGGTCAAGGAGGCGGTGACGACGGCGCAGATGGCGCGGGAGATTTTCGCCACCTCGTGGATCAAGCTCGAAGTGATCGGCGACCGCGACACGCTCGCGCCCGACGTCTTCGGCACGGTCGAGGCGGCGCGCTTGCTCAGCGACGATGGTTTCGAGGTCTTTCCCTACACGACGGAGGATCTCATCGTCTGCGACCGATTGGTTGAAGCGGGCTGCAAGGTGCTGATGCCGTGGGGCGCGCCGATCGGCTCGGGCAAAGGCCTCAACAATCCCTTTGGCCTGCGCGTGCTGCGCGCGCGTTTTCCCGGCGTGCCGCTGATCATCGACGCCGGCGTCGGCCTGCCTTCGCACGCGACGGCGGCGATGGAGCTCGGCTACGACGCGGTGCTGCTCAACACGGCGGTCGGCACGGCGGGCGATCCGGTGAGCATGGCGCGCGCCTTCAAGCAGGCGGTCGAAGCCGGCTACGCCGCCCATCGCGCCGGGCCGATGCAGCCGCGCGACGTGGCTGCGCCCTCGACCCCAGTCGTCGGCAAGGCCGCATTGTCGTGAGCGGCGCGCTTCGCCTCGACCGTTTCTATCCAATCGTCGATTCCGCGGCCTGGGCCGCGCGGCTCGTCGGCGTCGGGGCGCGGCTGATCCAGTTGCGCGTCAAGGACAAGGACGCGGCTTCGGTCGCTTGCGAGACGCGTGCGGCGCTGGAGGTTTGCCGCGCTGCCGGCGCGACGCTGGTGGTGAACGACTATTGGCGCGTGGCCATTGAGGAGGGCGCGCCCTGGGTCCACCTCGGCCAAGGCGATCTCGCCGAAGGCGCGGACGTCGGCGCTGTGCGTCGCGCCGGGCTCAAGCTCGGGATCAGCACCCACGATGAAGCCGAACTCGCGCGAGCGATGGCGCTGGAGCCCGACTACGTCGCGCTCGGCCCGATCTATCCAACGATCCTGAAATCGATGGCGCATCCCCCGCAGGGGCTGGCGCGCATCGGCGAGTGGAAGCGGCGGATCGGCGCGACTCCGCTGGTCGCCATCGGCGGCCTGAACGTCGAGCGCGCCGTCGCGTGCCTTGCCGCCGGCGCCGACGTGGTCTCGGTCGTCACCGACATCACGCTCAATGCCGACCCTGAGGCCCGCGGACGCGAATGGATCGCCGCGACGCGCGCGCCGTGAGCGCGCGAACCTCGATCGCGCTGACGATCGCCGGCTCGGATTCGGGCGGGGCGCCGGTATTCAGGCCGACTTGAAGACTTTCGCCGCGATCGGCGTTTATGGCGCAAGCGCGATCACCGCGCTGACCGCGCAGAATACGTGCGGCGTGCGCGCGGTCCACTTGGCTCCGCCCGAGTTCGTCGTTGCGCAGATGGAAGCCGTGTTGGCGGATTTCGACGTCGCGGCGATCAAGATCGGCATGTTGGGCAGCGCGGAAATCGTGGAGGCGGTGGCGGGATGCCTGCGGGCGTCGCGGCCAACCGCCCAGCGCATCGAACCTCTCCCCGCAAGCGGGGAGAGGAGCGCGCGGCGCCGTTCTTCTCCTCTCCCCGTTTACGGGGAGAGGTTGGTTGAGGGGTCGGGGGATTGGCCCCAAGCCGCCACGAACCAGAAGCGCCCCTTCGTCATCTACGATCCCGTCATGATGGCCTCGTCTGGAGACGCGCTCGCCGACGCTGGTTTCGTCGAGGCCGTGAAGGCGCGGCTGCTGCCGCTCGTCGACTGCTTGACCCCCAATCTCGGCGAGGCGGCGGCGCTGCTTGGCGCGCCGCTTGCTCAAGACGAAGCCGATATGGCGCGCCAAGGCGCGGCCCTGGTGAATCTCGGTCCGCGCGCCGTGGCGATCAAAGGCGGGCACCTGGCCGGCGACGAGGCGGTCGATTTGCTGGTCACGGCGGAGGCCGTCCGTCGCTTGGCGGCGCCTCGCCTCGCCTGGCCCAACTTGCACGGCACCGGCTGCACCCTGTCGAGCGCGATCGCCGCGCATGTCGGCCTCGGCGCCTCGCTGCCGGAGGCCGTCGCGGCGGCCAAGGATTTCGTGCGCGGCGCAATCGCGCGTGGGCGGGACGTAACGCTCGGCGCCGGCGCGGGGCCGTTGATCCAGTCGCCGCTGCGCGGGACGCGGGCTGACGGCTAGGCGCCAGTGGACAGGCCATTTGGCGCCCGTGCGCGCCTCGGTTCGGTTTGCTAGGGTCGCGGCGATGATCAAGCCGGAGAATCCCGCGGCGCCGGAAACGGGGCCGGCGACGAGCAACCCGCCGCGCGCGGCCGAACCGGCGCGCGCCACGCCGATGATGGCGCAATATCTGGAAATCAAAGCCGCCCATCCCGATTGCCTGTTGTTCTATCGCATGGGCGATTTCTACGAGTTGTTCTTCGACGACGCGGAAGTCGCCAGTCGCGCGCTCGGCATCGTGCTGACCAAGCGCGGCAAGCACGAGGGCGACGATATTCCCATGTGCGGCGTGCCGATCGAGCGCGCCGACGATTATCTCCAGCGCCTGATCGCGCGCGGCTGCCGCGTCGCGGTCTGCGAGCAGCTCGAAGATCCGGCGGAGGCGAAGAAGCGCGGCGGCAAATCGGTCGTCAGGCGTGATGTGGTGCGCCTCGTCACGCCCGGCACGATCACCGAGGAACGGCTGCTGGAGCCTGGTCGGGCCAATATTCTTCTTAGTGTCCAGCGTGTCCGCTCCGGCGAAGGGCGCGCCGTTTTCGGGCTCGCGGCGCTCGACATCTCGACCGGCGCGTTCACGCTGAGCGAAGCCGACGAAGCGGGCCTCGGTCCCGAAATCGCCCGCGTGGAGCCAAGCGAAATCGTCGCGCCACAGGCGCTGTTCGACGATCCCCCCTTTTCGCGATTGATCGCGGAGACGCGAATTTCCGCGACCCCGCTGGGGCGCGATTCAGGCGACGGCGCGAGCGCGGAGCGGACGGTCGAAGAGTTCTACGGCGTCGAGACGCTAGAGGGCTTCGGCCAGTTCACTCGCGCCGAGATCGCCGCCGCCGCGCTGGCGCTGCGCTACGTCAAGCGCACCCAGATCGACGCGACGCCGCGCCTCGCCCCGCCGACCCGACGCGCGCGCGGCGCCGGCCTCGAAATCGACGCGGCGACCAGGGCCAATCTCGAACTCACCCGCACGTTGTCGGGCGAGCGGGGCGGTTCGCTATTCGCCACGATCGACATGACCGCGACGCCGGCCGGCGCACGCCTCCTCGCCGAGCGCCTGGCGAGCCCGCTCACCGATCCGCAAGCCCCTT
>CAVWKL010000127.1:0-13850 GCA_963755075.1 uncultured Alphaproteobacteria bacterium | reverse complement strand
AGGTTGCCGACGGCGCCATCACTTTGGCTCTGGGTCTGCTGGTGATGGCGGAATGGCCGGTCTCGGGACTCTGGGCGATCGGGGTCTTCCTCGGCATTGACCTGATCTTCTTCGGCATCGCGTGGACCGCGATCGCCTTCGGTTTGCGTACACTGTGAAGAATTCGCGCCGGTCTCGCCTCACGCGGGTCGGCGCGCCGACCTCAACCCCTCAACGATCAAGGAGGATGTCATGACTAGAACAGGATTTGGCGGCGAACTCTCGCCGGGGCGCGATCTGCTGGTCGCGCTGCTGGCCCGCAACTGGTGGGCGATCGGACTACGCGGCGTTCTCGCCATCGTATTCGGCCTGATCGCATTGTTTCTCCCCGGCGCGACGATGCTGTCGCTGGTGATCCTTTTCGCCATCTACGCTTTCGTCGACGGCGTGTTCGGCATCGTCAGTGCGGTTCGAGCCGCAAAGGCCGGCGAGCGCTGGGGGCTGCTCGTCTTCGAGGGCCTCGTCAACATCGCCGTCGCGGTGATCGCCGTGCTTTGGCCGGGAATCACCGTGGTCGCGTTCGTGCTGCTCGTCGCGATCTGGGCGATCCTTACCGGGGCCCTGGAGCTGGCGGCGGCGTTTCGGCTCGGAATCGACGACGGTCGCTGGTGGTTGGTCGTGGGCGGGCTCGTCTCGTTGGTCTACGGCGCGCTGCTGATTGTCGCCCCGATGATCGGCGCGGTGGTGCTGACCTGGTGGCTCGGCGCCTATGCGCTCATCTTCGGCGTCTCGCTCGTCGTGCTCGCCTTCAAGCTCAAGGCGCGGCTCGACAAACACGAGCGCGTCTGACGCCCCTGTCGTCCATCAACGCCAAACGCAGGCGACGACCATGAGCGGAACAGAACCCGAAGCGGCGGCGGCCCGTCCGCCAAAGCGCCCGAGCCTGTGGGTGAGGGAGCTGCCCTTCATCGCTTTGCTCGTCCTGACCATGATTGGCGTCGCTTACACGAGCGTCTCCAAACAGCCGCTCGTCGTCTATTGGGAGCTTCTGGCGCCGCTCATCGGCGTCGCCTGCGTCGCCGCCGGGTGGCGGAACGCGAGCGACAAGGCGGCGCGGTCGCGCTTGATCCTGGCCCAGACCCTGCACTGGGCGGCCTTTCTGCTGGTGATGAATTTGCTGCTGTCGCCAGGCGTGCAGCGAGTCTTCACCGCCAGTTCGACCGGCGTCGCCGTTTTCACATTGCTCACTCTCGGCGCGTTCACCGCTGGCCTGCAAGTCTTATCCTGGCGGATCTGCCTGCTCGCGCTCATCATGGCGCTTGGGATCCCCGCGATCGCGTGGATCGAAAACTCGGCGTTGATCCTGGTGTTGGCGGCGGGCGGCGCGCTCGCCATCGCCGTCGCCGTCCTCCGCCTTCGGCATGAAAGTCGCCGACGAGCCGATGACGGCGGCCGCGAGGGCGCATCTGGCTGAACAGCGGTGCAATCTTCGGACGCGGACTTGCCGCACGCCACAAAGGTCAGTCCTCCGTTTGGACAAACAATAGAGGTGCAAAAATGACGCTCGATCTCTCATCGATCATATGGCTGTTCCTCGCGCTCATGTTGCTGCAGCCGATCTTCGTTGGTCAGTGGTACGCGACGCGACGCGCCCAGGCGATCCGCGCAATCGAGAGACTGCACGGCTCGCGTGTGATCACCATGATCCACCGCCAGGATAGCCCCAGCATGTTCGGCCTGCCGATCTCGCGCCACATCGACTTGGAGGACGCACAGACGATCATCACCGCCATCAAGGAGACGCCGGAGGACACGCCGATCGATTTCGTGATCCATACTCCCGGCGGCCTTGTGCTGGCGGCGATGCAGATCGCGCGCGCCGTCCAAGCCCACAAGGCCAAGGTCACCGTCTACGTGCCGGTCTACGCCATGTCGGGCGGGACGCTCATCGCGCTCGCGGCCGACGAGATCGTGCTCGGCGAGTTTTCCATGCTCGGCCCGATCGATCCCCAGATCGGCGGCCTCCCCGCGGCAAGCATCGTCAAAGCGCGCAACGCGAAGCCGATCGAGCACGTCTCTGACCTCACGCTGGTGTTTGCCGACCTCGGGGAGAAGGCGGCCGACCAGGTCAAGCGCGGCGCCGCCGAACTGATGGCGCCGCGAATGGGCAAGGACGCGGCCGAGGCGCTCGCCGCCAAGCTCGCCGGGGGACGCTGGACGCACGACTACGCGCTGACCCCGTCGGAGGCGGGCGAGCTAGGGCTGCCGGTCAAGACGGGGATGCCGCTCGAGGTGATGAGGCTGATGACGCTTTATCCGCAGCCGGTTCAATCCTCAGCGGTCGAATTTTTGCCGATCGAGTTCCCGCGCCAGAGGCGGCTCTAGCGCGGCCGACGACTTGGAGCAATCGCGGCGCGGCGCCCCGTCTCGAGCGCAATTCGCCTTGAGCCGTGACGGCCAGGCGCGCCGACGACAACAATGGAGGATGCGGTGTCCCACGATTCGGTGCTTATGCGTGAACTGAAGTCTCTGCGCGAAGAAATCTCGTCGTCGCAGAAGGAGCGCTTGTCGCGCCTCGCCGACCGCGCGCCGGCTGGCGGCGAGGCGGCGAAAAGCCCGGTTCAACCGATCGAGGCGATCGAAGAGCGACGGCTCGACGGCGAACTGCGCGACCTCGTCGACGGGATCAAGGAATTTGTCCAAGACGCCGAGAAGAACGCCACGGCGCATCCGGCGGCGACGGCGGTCGGCGCGATGGTGGTCGGCATCCTGATTGGTCGCCTGCTTGGCCGGCGCTAGGAGTTCAACCCATGATCGAAGATCTGATGCAGGACCTTCGCCTTTTGCAAAAGGCGGATTCGCTGATCGCGCGATTCTGGCTTCGCGTCGTCGCGCGACGGTTCGCGCTCGCTTTGTTCGCCGGCCTCGTCGCCATGTTCGGCCTGGCGATGGCCAATCTCGCGGGATTCCGCGCTCTCGAAGGCGCGCTGGGGCCGGTTTGGGCGCCTGCGGTCATGGCGCTCCTCGACCTCGGGCTCGCGGCGATCGTCTGGGGGCTGGGCGCCGCCATCAAGCCCGATTCGGCGATCGACCTCGCCTTTGACGTCCGGCAGATGGCGGTCGAAGCCCTCCAGGCGGACGCCCGCGATCTTAGGACGACCGTCGACTCGCTGGGCTCCCAGATGCGCGGCATCAGGGAGACGGTCGCCGGATTGGTGAACAATCCCTTCGAGGCGGCCGCCCAGCAGCTTCTCGTTCCCGCCGCAGTGTCCATTCTCAAGGGGCTGCGGGCGAAGAAGGAGAAAGCGCCATAACGGCAAGTTCAGGCGCCAAGGAGGCCGACCGGCAGGTGAAACCAATGAGCGAGCGAGCCTATGTTCCCCGTCCGAGATGAAACGCGGCGCCCGTCGCAGGTCCCGATCGTCAACCTTTTGGTCATCGGGGCCAACGTCATCGTCTTTCTGCTCGAACTGAGCGGCGGCGACGCGTTCGTCAACCAATGGTCGGCGGTTCCCACCGACATCGTCGCAGGGCATCGCCTCGTCACGATCCTGACGTCGATGTTCATGCACGGCAGTTGGTCGCACATCATCGGCAACATGATCTTTCTCTGGGCGTTCGGCCCGGAGATCGAAGATGCGATGGGTCGATTGCGCTACGCGGCGTTCTATCTCTTGGGCGGCGTAGTGGCGACGCTCGCACAGGTTCTGGTGGATCCGACGTCGACGATTCCCAGTCTCGGCGCGAGCGGCGCGATCGCCGCCGTGATGGGCGCGTTTCTGGTCACCTACCCGCGCGACAAGATTCGCACCGTGCTGTTCTTTGGCTGGTTCTTCCAGGTCACGTTCATCCCCGCCGCGCTGCTGATCGGGTTTTGGTTCGTCATCCAGCTCCTCAGCTTCGGCGCCGTGACCGACGTGCAATCCGGCGGAGTCGCCTACGCCGCGCACATCGGCGGCGTTGTCTTTGGCGCCGTCGCAGGCCGCTTTTTCGAGATTCGGCGGGGACAGGCGCGACGGATCGGAGACTTCGATCGGACCTATGACGATTGAGCTCGGCGGATGCGACCGTCCCCCGCCAATATGTGCGCCCTCCGTAGGCGCAACCGGGGCTGTGTTTCAGCGTGGCGTCCGAACGCCGAGCGGCGTCGAACCGTTGCAATTCGTCGACACCGCGGGGTCAAATCGAGGCGCTATTTCGCGGTTATGCATCGTATATATCCTCGTTCCCCCCAAGGCGATCGGCCAGCGCCGTGCGCGGCGGCAGATTTCCCCCCGCCCGCCGACCCGAACTGCGCCATTCAAATATCCAGCGCGCTCGCCTTCAGCACCGCCTCGGTGCGGTTGCGCACGTCGAGCAGGCGGAAGATGGCGGCGAGGTGGATCTTCACCGTGCCTTCGGAAATATCCAGCGCGCGCGCGATTTCCTTGTTCGCCTGGCCCTTGCCGAGCAGGCGCAGCACGTCGCATTGGCGCGGCGTCAGCATGGCGATGATGGCGCCGTCGATGGGTTGCGGCGGTTCGGGCGACTGCGCCGGCTCGATCAACAGCAGCGTCGGCGCGTAGATGCCGCCGCCGAGCACTTGCTGGAACGCCGCGACCATCGCCTCGGGATCGAGCGACTTGGGGATATAGCCGAAAGCGCCGGCGGCGAGCGTGTCGAGCACGTCCTGGCGTTGTTCCGAGCCGGACATGACGACGAACGGCAGATGGGCGAACGTCTGGCGCAGCTCGCGAATCGAGCCGCCGCCGTTCATGCCGGGCATGGCGAGATCGACGACGGCGAGATCGACGCGCGCATCGTGGTCGAGCAGCGCCCGCAATTCGGGCAGGCTTGCGGCCTCGCGCACTTCGGCCGGCCCGCAGGCGTCGCTGAGGAGCAAACGGAGTCCAGTGCGGAACAGGGCGTGATCGTCGGCGATGACGAACTGGCGAAGCATAGGTACTCCATGGCAATTCGCAGGCGGCTTGGCAAGCGGACCTTTTTAGTAGGGAAAACGGGCGCCCGGGCCACTGGAAGCCGCGCCCCGGCCCGTCGTGACGGCCTCGCCATATTGGACCGCGATCGGCAGCGCGCCGGGCGCGGCGACCGCGCCGCGCCGCACTCCTTCGAAGAAACGGGATCGCGCGCGGCGCGATTCAACCGCCGCCGTCCCCCCGGCAGGCGACGAACGCCGGCTTGCTCGCCGTCCACGGTACGATGAAGGGCTCCCCGCCGTGCTCGCCGCGTAACGCGTCGACGCCGTAGGCGGCGGCGAGGACGGCGTCGGTGAGCACCGAGGGCGGACCGTCGGCGAGAACGCGTCCGCCCGCAAGCACGATCAGGCGATCGCAAAAGCGCGCCGCCAGGGTCAGATCGTGAAGCACCGCGACGACGCCGGAGCCGCTCCGGGCGACCGAGCGCAAAAGCGCCATCGCTTGCAGCTGGTGCAGCGGGTCGAGCGCCGCCACCGGCTCGTCGGCGAGAAGCAATTCGGCTTGAACCGCCAACGCGCGCGCCAGCAGCACGCGCGCCCGTTCGCCGCCCGAGAGGGAATGAAGCGTTCGGGCGCGCAGATGCCCGACATCGGCCGCTTCGAGCGCCGCCTCGATCGCGGCGCGGTCGGCGGCGCTCGGCCCCGAGTAGGCGCGCCGGTGCGGCAGACGCCCCAGGCCCACGAGATGATCGACGCGCAACGGCCAAAAAGCCTCGCCGCCCTGCGCGAGGAAGGCGATCCGCCGGGCCAATTCGCCGCGTGAGAATTCGCCCGCGCGTCGGCCGTCGTAACGCGCCTCGCCCGATTGCAACTCTTGCAGATCGGCAAGGACGCGCATCAGCGTCGTCTTGCCGGCGCCGTTGGGGCCGATGAGGGCGACCATTTCGCCGGAGCGAACGGCGCAGTCGACCCCGTCGAGCGCGTTGGCGTCGCCGAACCGGACGGTGGCGTTGATCGCCTCGATGCGCATCAGGCCTCCCGCCGCATGCGATCGATCAGGCTGAATAGGAGCGGGGCGCCGATCAGCGCGGTGACGACGCCCAATTTGAGCTCGGGATGGATCGGCAGAAGGCGAACCGCGATGTCGGCGGCAAGCAGGACGATCGCGCCGGCGAACCCGCTGACGAGCAGCAGCCGGCCCGGCCGATGGCCGACCAGCGGGCGCAGGAGGTGGGGAACGACGAGGCCGACGAAGCCGATGGCGCCGGTGACGGCGACGGCGCTGCCGACCGCCAAGGCCGATCCCGCCACCAGCCGCAAGCGCAGTCGCCGAAGGTCGAAGCCGAGGCTCACCGCCGTATCCTCGCCGAGGGTGAGCGCATCCAGCGCCGGCGCCGACGACACCAGCAGCGCCCAGCCGACGAGCATCAACGGCAAGGTCAGCCAAAGCTGGGGCAAGCTGCGATCGGCGAGCGAGCCCATCAGCCAGAATATGATCTCGAAGGCGGCGTAAGGGTTGGGGGAAAGATTGAGCGCCAGCGCGGTCAGCGCGCCGGCGAAGCTGTTGATCGTCACGCCGGCCAGAATTAGCGTCATCGTGCCGGCGCCTCTCCCCACGAGAGCATAAAGCGTCAGCGCGGCGACGGCCGCGCCGGCGATGCCCCCGAGCGGCAAGGCGAGCGCGAAGGCGCCTGCAAGCCCGGAATAAAAGACGACGACGGCGCCGAGCGCCGCGCCGCCCGAGACGCCGACAACGCCGGGATCGGCGAGCGGATTGCGCAACAATCCCTGCATCGCCGCGCCCGTCAGCCCAAGGCTGAACCCGACCGCGCAGCCGAGCGCGGCGCGCGGCAAGCGAAGTTCAACGAGCACCAGCGCGGGGAGGCTCGAGCGTCCGTGGGCGATGTCGCTCATCGCCGCGACAACGTCGAGATGGACGTAGCCGACGACGAGCGAGGCGAATGTCGCCGCAAGCGACAGGCCGCCGAGCGTCGCGACGAGCGGCCAATAGCCGACGGACGCGCGGGCGGGGGCGCGGCTCAATTGCGCCTCTCCCGCGCCTCGGCGGTCGCCTCGGCGAGCGTCCGCACGGCATCGACCAGCGCGGGCCCGGCGCAGGTCCACAGCCGCGAGGGCAGCGGAACGACTCTCATGCGACGGGTCAGCGCGGCGACGATCGGGTGACGCAGCGCCTCGGTGGCGAGCGAGGGTTCGGCGAAGCCTTCGCTGTCGACGATCAGCGCGTCGGCGTCGAGCACGGCCAGCCGTTCCAAAGGAATTTGCTGATAGACGCCGACGTCGAGCCGGGCGGCGAGGTTCGTCATGCCCGCGCGTCGCAGAATCTCGTCGACCAGCGATCCCGGCCCGACGGTGAAACCGTTTGGCCGGAGGATGATCGCGTTGAGCGGCGGACGGTTCGCATCGACCGAAATCCGCGCCAGGCCGCGATCGATGTCGGCGACTAGCGCCTCGCCGCGCTGCGGCTCGCCGAGGACGGCCGCGACGTCGCGAATCTGCCGCCGGACGCCGTCAAACGTCTCGGGGACGTCGAACTCGACCACCGGCGCGCCGACCTGCTTGAGCAACGCGATGGTCGAGCGCTCGGTGAACGGGCCGGCGAGCACCAGATCGGGGTGGTAGGAGAGCGCTTCTTCGGCGAGCCCGTTATTGGCCGGCAGGCCCTTCGCCGCCTCCGCCATATTGGCGTTGCGTGGATCTTGCGAAAGCCAGGTGACGGACGCGATGGCGTCGCGATCGGCCAGGCGCAGGACGAGCTCGTCCATGCACATGTTGATCGAAACGATGCGCTGCGGCTTGGCCGCCGGCTCCGCCGCGAGCGCGCCCCCGGCGGCGGCCAGCGCAAGGGCGAGCGCAAGACAATGCGCCAGCCTGAGCGCCCTGCTCGCCCCGCCCCGCCTCGCCGGCTTCGTCACGGCCTCACCAACTGTAACTGATCCCCGCGTAATAGGAGCGCCCCGCCGTGCCGTAATCATACACTTCCTCGTAGCGCGCGTTGGTGACGTTCTCGACGCGGCCGAACATGGCGAAATTGTCGTTGAACTTGTAATTGGCGAGGAGGTCGAGCTTGGCGTAGGGCGCCAGGACCACGTTCGAGGACGCGAACGTCATCGGGTTGAAGTAGTCGTCTAAGCGCGATCCAACAAGCGTCAGGCGCGCCTCCAGTTCGAGCTTGGCGACGCCGTCGTAGATGAGCGAGAGCTGACCCTTGTTGCGCGGTCGCCGGTACAGCTGAAGCCCGGCGTCGGCATCAGAGGGATTGGTGTCGAGATCGCGCGCGTCGAGATAGGTGTAGCTTGCCCGCGCGCGCCATATGTCCGGGACGAGGACCGCGTCAGCCGAGAGTTCGACGCCCCTGGTCTCCGCAGTGCCGACGTTATAGTAGCAGCCGCCGGCAGAAATCGTGTAGGCGTTCTGAGGGCAAGACGAGACGCTGGCGAAATCGATGAGGTTGCGATAGCGGGTGTCGAAAACCGTCGCCGAGGCGACAAGACGACCGTCGAACAGCTTCTGGTCGACCCCGGCGTCGAATCCGAAGCTCCGCTCCGGCGCCAAGGTCGGATCGCCGTAGGGACTGAAGCGCTGATAGAGGGTCGGAGCCTTGTCGCCGGTTCCGACGCTCGCGCGCAGCTTGGTTCCCGTCTCGTCGATCCGATAGGCCGCCGTCGCGCGGTAGGTGGCGAAGGTCTGCCCTTGTTCGATCGAGTCGACCCGCCCGCCGAGCGTGAGGTCGAGGCGGTCGCCGAGCGTCAGGCGATGCTCGGCGAAGATCGAGTTCGTCGTCTGCTGCGCGCTGATCGGCGTGAACGACCCATCGTTCGGATTGGGGCTCTGCGAAGTGCTGGCGGTCTCCGTCTCGTTGCGCACGCCGATGGTCAGTCCGCCGAAGGCGCCGAGCTTCCAATCGCCCTGGTATTCCGCGCCATAGCGAGCGCCCTGATAGCCGGACCGGCAATTGAACGCGTTGCCGAGGATATCGTAGCAGCTCTCGGTCTCCCAGATGTTGCGGTTGGTGACGTTGCTAAAGGCGGTGAGCTGGCTATGCAGCAGCCCGCCGAACGAATCGACGTTCGCGCGCACGAAGCCATCGGCGATCAGCGTCTGCGAGACGTTGTAATGGTTGAACACATCGGCCTGAGAGAGGAACGCGTCCGGGTTGTCGAAGCGCAGCGCGTTGCCGAAAATCGAGAAGCCGGCGTCGATCGTGACCTGGTCCGAGAGCCGATAGGAAAACCGCCCGCTCGCCCCCCCTTTGTCGGTGGGATCGTCCGCCGGCAGAGGCGGCAGAGGGCCGAGGCCGTCGACAATCGGCCGGTCGATGCGGTAGCCGTAGCGCGGAAAGCCGTCTGAATGCAGCGCGTTGACGCCGAGCGAATAGGTCCAGACGTCGTCGCCGCCCGACATCGTCGCGTGCGTCGAGATCGTGCCGTAGCTGCCCGCCTCGACCGTCACCGTCCGATGCGGCGTCTTGGCGCCTTTGCGGGTGATGATGTTGATGACGCCGCCCATTGCGTCCGAGCCGTAGAGCGCCGATTGCGGCCCGCGCAGCACTTCGATGCGCTCGACGTCGACGACCGACAGATTGCCGAAATCGAGCGAGCCGTCGGTCGCAGAGGGGTCGCCAATGCGCACGCCGTCGATCAGCACCAGCGTTTCGCCGGGATTCGAGCCGCGCAGCGTGACTTGCGTGGCCGAGCCGACGCCGCCGTTTTCGACGACGTCGATTCCGGCGACGCCGCGCAGCACGTCGGCGAGGCCCTTGGCCCCCAGCTTCTCGACCTCGGGGGCGGGGATGATCGTCACCGAGGCGCCGGTCTCGCCGACCGGTTCGACGATCCGATCGGCCGTCACCGTGATGTCGGGCAATTCGTCAGCGCGTGCGTAAGAGGCGTGCGCCGGGGATAGCGCGATAGCGATAAGCGCGGCCCGACTGGCGGTCCGCAATGCGGCTTTGAACATGGTTCCTCCGGCCGTCCCACCGACGGCGGCTAGGGTTGCACGATCAAAGGCCGGTCTCCTGGCTCGCGGGTTCTCGCCCCTCTCCTCCTTCCCAGAACCCTCGGGGTTCCAGTGGATCACATGGAGAGCGGCTCGCCGCTTACAGTTGCGGGGGCAGCCGCGGCCTTGGCCCGGACCCCAGAGGGATCGGACCGCACCGCGTTCCCGTTTGACCCGGCTCGCGCCGGATCGCCAATGACGTTTTACGAGTATGACCTTTCGCCAATCCGTGCAAGCGCGGCGCCGACGGACGCGCCGCCGCAATCGCGCCTCCGCGGCCGCCCGGCGGCCATTCCTGCAGCTTTGGCGCGTCCGGAATTGCGGCCCCGCATTGGCGGCCTTCCGGCTTCAGCCCATCCCCGGCGGGCATCCCGCGCCGCAGGCGGCTGTGTCGCGATTAGGTAATCATGTCGCCACAATTGGATAATATCATAATTGCTATTCCCACTGTAAAGATTGCCCGTGTAAAAAGTATGATAATTCCTCGGAATACAAATATTGACTTGTGTCAATGCAACCGAATCGGATAGACGTTGAGTGCTCTATTTGCGCCCGCCACCGGTCGGAGGCCGGCGGGACGAGAAAAGCGAATGTTTGCGGCTCAGCCGAGCGTACGAGCGACATGAGGGATCAGCGGCGGGCGAGTCGGCGACGCCGGGGGCGGGCGTGGAGCCCGGGATGCGGCAATTTCCCCGTGCGGCCGAGGCGAAGGCTGACAATAACAAAGGGAGGAGGCCATGACGGACCAATCCTTGGAGCAGGCGGTGCGCAACGCGCTCCACTTGGAACGTTTGATCAATGCCGCCCGCATCTGGGTGAAGGTGCGGGACGGGGTCGTGAGTTTGACCGGCGATATTGACGCTTACCCACAAAAGTCGGCGGCTAAATTAACCGCCGAGCGCGTGTTGGGCGTCAAGAAAGTCATCGATGAACTCGAGGTGAGCACGCCCGGGAAGTCCAAGCGAGGCCTCGACGACCTCGCCGTGCGGGTGGCGAACGCCCTCTATTGGGATTGCGCCGTGCCGCCCGATCGGGTGAGCGCCAAATGCGAGCGGGGCTGGGTCACTCTGACCGGCGAAGTCGAACGCGCCTATCAAAAGAGTTCGGCCGAAGCGGATGTCCGCAGGATTCGCGGCGTCGTCGGCGTGACCAACGAAATCAAGGTTGGCGAGCGCGCCAAGGTCGAGACGGCCCGTCGCGACGAGGCGATCGAATTCGTCGCTTCGGCGAGGTCGATTGCCGACGATCGCGAGGCGACCCACGGTTGGCGAGCCGCACTCTCGTAAGCGTGGCAAGCGAGCGGCGCGCGACGGGCGCGCCCGTGTCGAAGGACGCCGGCGGCGGGTCGGTCGCGGACGCGCGCGACGGAATTTGGCGATCTTTTCGCCACAGTGAGGCGCTACTTATTAACATTTGAAATTTTAGCGCGAAAACTTTGCTGTTCTTCGGCAAGATGTTCGTTGACACATGTTAACCCAAGGTGTAGACGCGAAAGAGGCCCGATTTTGACCTGCTGAGAAGACAAAGGCAGAGCGAAATATAGGGATGAGTATCCGTCGCCCTTCCAGGCTTTTTGTGCGGGCGGCGGCGGGTTCAGCGGCGTCGCTAACGAGTCGAGCGCGCGGCCCCAATCGGCAGTCACCCTTCTCCTGCGACGCGCGCAGCCCACGCAGCCGGATTCCGCGCCAAGGGGCGGGCGGATGCTGCAGACGGGAGCGAGGCCATGATGGACCAAACCCTAGAGCAGGCTGTGCTCAGCGCGCTCTACTTGGAGCCGTTGATCGACGTCTCCCGCATTCTCGCGACGGTGCGGGACGGCGTGGCGACCCTGAGCGGCGACGTCGACACGCACGCGCAGAAGTTGGCGGCCAAGTACAAAGTCGAAGGGGTGCCCGGCGTCCGGCGGGTCGTCGACGGACTCGAAGTCTGCCCGGCGGAACAATCCCGACGCGGCTTCGAGGCCATCGCCGCCAACGTTCTGAACGCCCTCCACTGGGACCTCGCGGTGCCGCGCGATCGGGTGAGCGCCAAATGCGAGAGGGGCTGGGTCACTCTGACCGGCGAAGTCGAATGGCCCTATCAAAAGAGCTCCGCTGAGGCGGACGTTCGCAACACCCATGGCGTCGTCGGCGTGACCAACCAGATTCGGGTCGCTTCGAACGGCCGGATCGGCGCCGCCCATCATGGCCATGCGATCGCGCCGACCGACGCCATCGCGGCGAACGCGGGCCGCCGCGAGGCCGCCTCCAGCCGGCTGGCGTCGCTCTCGTAAAGACGCGATCCGAGTTTTTCTTGCGTTGTACGGCGTTCCCTTCCCCCTGACGAAAGCATTCGCTCGGGGCGGGGATTGATTCCGACGGGGAGGAATGCAGAACCCATGGACAGCGCGGGGATCGCCACCAATCCCGATGATACTGCGGGGAACGAACGGCCGCACCCGGATGCGCATGAGTTGGGCCGGTCGAGCCGACGGATCCTCTTCGTGACGCCGGAGATGTCGGACTTCGTCAAGGTTGGCGGATTGGGCGTGGTGTCGGCCGCGCTGCCGCGCGCGGTGAGGCGCTTCGCCGACGTTCGCATCCTGATCCCCGGCTATCCCCAAGTCGTCGAGGGACGATTCGCGCTCGAAAGCGCCGTGGAGCTGCCCGGCCGGGCCGAAATCCCCGCCTGCCGATTGGGGCGAATGGCCGCCGAAGACGGTCTGATCGTCTATGTCTTGCTGTGCCCGCAGCTTTTTGCGCGCCCGGGAACCCCTTACGCGGATCGCGAGGGAAAGCCGTGGGCCGACGCGGATTTGCGTTTCGCGCGGCTCTCGCTCGCCGCCGCCCAAATGGCCGCGGGCCTCGGCGACCCCGCCTGGACGCCCGCGGCGCTGCACCTCAACGATTGGCCGACGGCGATCGCGGCGGGCTATCTCGAATGGCTCGGCGTTCGTGCGCCTTCGGTGATGACGATTTACAATCTGGCTTTTCAGGGGCTGTTTTCGCCCGAGAGGCTCGCCGGACTGGGCATTCCCGAACGCGCGTTCGCCCAGAACGGGATCGAGTTCCATGGCCAGCTCTCTTACCTGAAGGCCGGCGTCTACTACGCCTCCCACGTCACCACCGTCAGCGAGACCTACGCGCGCGAGATCACCCGCCCCGAATTGGGCTGCGGGCTTCACGGGCTGTTGGCGGACCGCGCGCGCGAGGGAAAGCTGACCGGCATCCTGAATGGGATCGAAGACGGCAGTGGCCTCGAAGCGGACGGCCCCGACAGCGCCCCGATCGATTTCGAGGCGTGGAAGCGCGCCAACGCCGGCCTGGTGCGCAAGTCCTTCGGACTGGCGGTCAGTAAGGGGCCGCTCTTCGCCATCATATCCCGGCTCGTCCATCAGAAGGGCGTCGACCTGTCGATCGAAGCGGCCGACGAAATTGTCGCCGACGGCGGGCAGATCGTCGCCACCGGGAGCGGCGAGAAACGCTTCGAGGACGCGATATTGGACCTCCGTCGTCGCCATCCCGGCGCGGTCGGAGCCATCATCGGCTTCGACGACGGCGAGGCGCGGCGAATTTTCGCCGGCAGCGATTTTCTTCTCATGCCGTCGCGTTTCGAACCCTGCGGCCTTGCGCAAATGTACGCGCAAAAAAGCGGCTCATTGCCGATCGCCCGTCGCACCGGGGGATTGGCCGACACCATCGAAGATGGCGAAACCGGGTTCCTCTTCGACGCGGAGAGCGCCGACGCGCTGTCGCGCGCGGTGCGCCGCGCCACCGCGGCGTTCGCCTCGCTCGGCCGCCTGAAGGCGATGCGCCGCCGCGCGATGTCGCAAGACTTCGCCTGGACCCGTTCGGCCGGCCGCTACGGCGCGCTCTATCAATCGCTCGCTTAAAGGGGGGCGGTCTTTTCGCCCTCCCGCCTGATCGCGCGGCTCGACAAAGCGCCCCGAATCCTGCCACCT
>CAVWKL010000126.1:0-26070 GCA_963755075.1 uncultured Alphaproteobacteria bacterium | reverse complement strand
ACGCCTTCATCATCAACGGCTATCCCAGCGTGCGGGCGGGCTTCGCCGGCTTCATTCTCAAGCCCTGGGACCAGCGGACGCGCAATCAAAAGCAGGTGCTGGCGGCGCTGGGGCCGAAATTCCTCGCCGTGCCGGAGGCGCAGGTCCAGGCCTTTTCGCCGCCCGCGCTGCCCGGCTCGACCGGCGGCGCGCCGATGCAGTTCGTCATCCGCACCACCGGCGACTATACGACGCTTGCCGACATCGCGTTGAAGATGCAGCAGGCGGCCCGGGCGAGCGGGCTCTTCCTGTTCACCGACGTCGATCTGAAGTTCGACACGCCGGAATACGTGTTCAAGGTCGACGCCGACAAGGCCAACCGCATCGGCGTCAACATGGCGGACGTCGGCGACGGCGCTGGCGACCATGCTCGGGGGCAACTACGTCAATCTCTTCAGCCTCTACGGCCGCAGCTACCAGGTGATCCCGCAGGCGCCGCGCGAATTCCGTCTGACGCCGGAATGGCTGACGCGCTATCAGTTGCGCGCCGCCAACGGCGAACTCGTGCCGCTTTCGGCGGTGGCGAGCGTACCGGACGAAGGTGCAGCCGAACGCGCTGACGCAGCTTCCAGCAGCTCAATTCGGCGACGCTGTCGGGCGTGCCGTTCCCCGGCCGGACGCTCGGCGAGGCGCTCGACTTTCTCAAGGCGAAGTCGGCAGGAGATCTTCCCCGAGGGCTATACCTACGATTTCCAGGGCGACTCGCGTCAGCTACGAGCAGGAAGGCAACGCGCTCGTCTACGTCTTCGCCTTCGCGCTGATCGTCATCTATCTCGTGCTGTCGGCCCAATACGAGAGCTTCCGCGATCCGTTCATCATTCTGGTCGCCCTGCCGACGGCGCTGTTCGGCGCGCTGCTGCCGCTCAACGTCGGCGGCGTGCTGGGCTTCGCCACGCATCAACATCTATTCGCAGATCGGCCTGGTGACGCTGATCGGCCTGATCGCCAAGCACGGCATCCTGATGGTCGATTTCGCCAACCGCCTGCAGGAGACGCGCGGCTTCGCGCGCGCGCGGCGATCGAGGAGGCGGCGTCGGTGCGCCTTCGCCCGATTCTGATGACGACGGCGGCGATGGTGGTCGGCATGGTCCCGCTGATCACTCGCCTCGGGCGCCGGCGCCGCCTCGCGCTTCAACATCGGCCTCACCATCTTCTTCGGCATGGCGATCGGCACCTGCTTCACGCTGTTCGTCACGCCGATGGTCTACACCTTCCTCGCGCGCGACCACGTGGCGGCGATGGCCAAGCTCAGGGCGGAGGAGGCGCATCTGGCGGCGAGCGAGGGCGCGGCCCCGCCTGCCATTTCAGCCTGATGGCGCTTGACGCCATCATGCCGTGATGGCATGATGCGCCATCATGAAGGCGGAGCTGCTGATCCGCGAGCGGGTCGTTTACCCGGACGGCGCTCTTGTCGAAATGGTCGTTTGGCGCCTGCCCGAGCCGAGCCGACCGTCACGGCATCGCTTCAAGTACCGCCTCGTCTATGTCGTCTCAGGGCGACGCGTGCTGGGCTACGACAACGAACGAGGCAAGGGCGATCACCGGCACGCCGGCGACCGCGAGGAGCCCTTCAGGTTCTCCTCGATCGAGGATCTGCTTGCGCAATTCACTCGGGAAGTCGAAGCCCTTCGGAGGCAGGAATGAAAAAGCAGGTCTTCGTTGGCGGAACGCTTGGGGATGCGGCCGCGCGAGTCGCCAGCGCCTGGCGCCGCGCCGAGCGGGGCGAGTTGGTCGACACGCAAGACAACGTCACCTTCGTCTCGTGGTCGGCGTTGGCTTCGCATATGACCGAGAAGCGCTACGAACTGTTGCGCCGTCTGCACGAACGTCCCGCCGTCAGCATCCGCGCTCTGGCCCGCGACCTCGGCCGCGACTTCAAACGGGTCCACGAAGACGTGACGGCCCTCAAGGCGATTGGCCTCATCGAACGCGAGGACGGCCTGCTGCGCGCCGACTACGACGAAATCCGCGCGTCGATCCGTCTCGACGCGCCGGCGGCGTGAGGGGACGGATCGGCGCGTTGCTCGATCTCACCATCGAGCGGCGCCCAAAGTCGCTCGCCGAATTGGAAACGATTTCGGGGCGTGCAAGGTCGAACCTGTCGTGCGCGTTAAGGAGCATGGAGCGTTTCGGCCTCGTGGCGCTGGTGGAGGGCGAGGGGCGCACGTCGGAGCCGCGCGTGCCCTATGACGAAATCCAGCTCGATCTCACCATGGGACGGAGGCGTCGCGTAGCATTGTCGGCTTGAGCGGGGCGGTTGGCGAGACCCTGAATCTCGTTCCACACGGCCCTAGTCGTCATCTCTACAATCGAATGATCTCATCGATTGGATGGTGAAATGCCATTTCGATCAGGAAATTTGCCGCCAAGAAATGCAAGTATTCAGATGAGGCGCTTCCCCGCATTACAATTCCAGCCCAACCGACAAAGAAAGTGCCCTTCTTGCTCCCTATGTAAAATACCGGTCCACCGCTCATCCCATCTGGATCGAATTGGCTATTTCGTGTCATCTTAATACGGTGCAAGTGCGGAGATGAAGTACCCCCGTCGTACGTCGCTTTGATTTCAACGGCGCGGGCCGCAATCTTCGGGGAGGAATAGTCGACATCCTGTAAACAGCTTGGATATCCGTAAACCATGAAAGGAGCGTTTATTGAAAATCCGGCCATATTTGCAGCGGGTCCGCAGGAAAGAAATCACGTTCCAAATTGTCATGACCATATTTATCGACTTGATACTCGAAGGCTCTTGTGTCGATAAAATCTGTATCGTTATTACTTTTCGTTACGATAGGATGGAACATGCTCGACGAGGAAACGATTGTATTAGATTTGTAAATGCAAAACGCGATCTGATCTGGCTTCCACGATTCGATTTGATGCCCGCAACAAAACAAGAAATGCCGGTTCGCGATGCGAACGGCCGACCCACTGCCTGGAAATGAATATGGGATTTGCTCAATCTCGTTCAGCGCAAATATCTGTTTTACATATCGGTGTAGTGTTTCTTCTACATTATTGGAATCAATCCATATGTTGCCAATTTTTATCGCTTTGGCCAAACGGCATCGTTCTATCCCAAGCAGCTTCTCTGGCGTGGACATAGCTCTTCCAAATCGGTCGTTTGGTAACTTAAATGGTTCGTCGAATGTTGCTCCAAACAAGCAATCTTAAGCTTGGTATGGCTCTCTCGATTCTTCAATACCAAACTTCCTGGGCGACAGGGGGATGAGATTCGAGGACCGAATCGAGAGCGCAGTTGCTCCGCGCGCCCAAACCTGCTAACCCGCGCCCCTTCACCCGTGGGAGAACGCCCGGTCGCCAGCCGGGATCGCCGTTCGCACCACGAAACTGCAACCTGGCGCAGCCGATCGGGGCCAACCCCCGCGCGGCGGCGCTCGATTCGGAGCAGCCGCATGGCAAAGAAGATTACCGGCTACATCAAACTGCAAGTGCCGGCGGGAGCGGCCAATCCGTCGCCCCCGATCGGTCCCGCGCTCGGCCAGCGCGGCCTCAACATCATGGAATTCTGCAAGGCCTTCAATGCGCGCACCGCGCAGATCGAGAAGGGCACGCCGATCCCGGTGGTCATCACCGCCTATCAGGACCGCTCGTTCACCTTCGAGATGCGCAACGCGCCGGTGACCTTCTTCCTGAAAAAGGCGGCGGGGCTGAAGATCGGCAAGAAGCCGGCCTCGGGCGCCAAGACGCCGGGCCGCGGCTTCGTCGGCAAGGTGACGAAGGCGCAGGTGCGCGAAATCGCCGAGAAGAAGATGCCCGATCTCAATTGCGAGACGGTCGAAGCGGCGATGAAGATGATCGAAGGCTCCGCCCGTTCGATGGGCCTCGAGGTGGTGGGGTAAGGCAATGGCGCATCACGGCAAGAGAATTCTCAAAGGGCGCGAAGCGGTCGCCCGCACCAAGCTCTACAAGCTCGACGAAGCGGTGAAGCTGGTGAAGACCGCCGCCAGCGCCAAGTTCGACGAGACCGTCGAAATCGCCATCAACCTCGGCGTCGATCCCAAGCACGCCGACCAGATGGTGCGCGGCGTCGTCAATCTGCCCAACGGCACCGGGCGCACCCTCAGGGTCGCCGTGTTCGCGCGCGGCGCGAAAGCCGACGAAGCGCGCGCGGCGGGCGCCGACATCGTCGGCGCGGAGGATCTCGTGGCGACGGTGCAGGGCGGGACGATCGAGTTCGATCGTTGCATCGCCACGCCCGACCTGATGCCCCTCGTCGGCCGTCTGGGCAAAGTGCTCGGCCCGCGCGGCCTGATGCCGAACCCGAAGGTCGGCACGGTGACGATGGACGTCGTCGCGGCGATCAAGGCCTCCAAGGGCGGGGCGGTCGAGTTCCGCGCCGAGAAGGCGGGCATCGTACAGGGCTCGGTCGGCAAGGCCTCCTTCGGCGAGGACCAGCTCGCGCAGAACATCCGCGCCTTCGTCGAGGCGGTGACCAAGGCCAAGCCCACCGGCGCGAAGGGAACTTACCTGCAGCGCGCCGCGATCTCCTCCACCATGGGACCGGGCGTCAAGCTCGATCTCGCGACGCTGGCGACGCAGGCGCAGGTCGGTACTTAAGGCGTCGCGCCGCGCATAAGGCTAGGCGATTCGGCGGCGCCGGGGGATTGCCCGGCGCCGTTTTCGTCTGAGCGGCGGACCGAGGGGATCAGCGGGGCGCGCTGAGGCTCAACGCGACGGCCCCCGCCGCCACCGCCGCCACGGCAAGGACGAAAGCGGCGCGGGTCCAACGCTCGATCGTCACCGCGACCGGCGCCTTGCCGGCGACGTGAAGCCGCTCGGCGTAGAGCACCGAGACGATGCACAGCAGGCTCAGCCCAAAGAAGATGAAGAAGGCGTACTCCACCGCCAGCGTGTAGCCGACCGCGCCGAGCTGGTTGTTGATCGCGGTGAGCAGCACCGCGCCCGACAGCGCGCCGGTGATCGCGACGGTCACCTTCTCCTTGACGAGCCCACGGGGAAAATAGAGCGAGGCGAACATGACCAGGGTCATGATGAAGAGCGGCAGCAAGTTCTTCACCAGCGTCGCCGCCACCCGGCGTTCGATCTCGATGCGCGCCAAAAACCCCGAGAGCTCGCGATAGCCCTCCGCGCCGATGCGCCGGGGATCGCCGAGCGTCGAATAGGTCACGAGGTTCTCGCGCCGCGCGCGGGCGCTGAGCGGGTTCCATTGCGTCAGCTCGTGGAAGGCGCCGGGCGAGGCGATGCCGGTCACCAGGCTCGGCGGCTCGTTCGACGGGGCCGCCTCGGCGGCGGCCGCGCCGCCGCTCGATTCGGCGCGCGGCGAGGCCGGCTCGGTCAGCGCGGCGCGATCGTCGAGCGCGTAGACGATGCGCGAGGCGTCGGCGTGCCCGTGGTGGAACGACAGATCGAGCGACTGGCGGTCGAAGGGGAAGCGATAAAGATTGAACTCGTTGCGGAATTCGCCCTGCACGCGCCACAAGCGGTATTCGGTGCCGTCCGGCGTCAAGCTTTGCTCGTCGGGGTGGTCCTTATTGAAGCGGCCGCTGATCATCGCGGGAAAGTCGAGATCGGTCGGATCGGGGCTTCCCGGGCCGGCGTCGTGGGCGTAGCGCAACCAAAGATAGAAATCCGCCCCGAAGCTCGATTTGGCGAGATCGACGTGCTGGATCTCGTTGACGAGAATGCCTGTCGACACGACGCGCTGGAGGCGGAAATAGCGGCCCGGGTCCATTTCGAACACCGCGCCCGAGGCGATCTCGCTGACGTCGGGCGTCTCCACCGGCACGATCTGCACCGGCGCCGATTCGAAGCGCGCGTGGCCGAAGCGGCCGATGCGGATCGCCTGCTGCCGGCCGCGGTCCTCGTCGAACCACATCGGGCCCAAGAGGCCGGGAACGGCCTTCTCCGGCCCGTCGAGCCAGTGCAGATAGGCGAGAACCGCGGCGCGCAGTTTCGCCGGGTCGGCGCGCACCGCCTCGACGCGCCAGGCCGAGCGGATCGCGGTGGCGGCGAGACGCGCCGCGTCGTAGCCGACGAGCCCCTGCCAGACCGGATCGCGCCCGAAACGGGCGCGAAACCGTTCGGCGAAGGCCAGGATCTCGGCGTTGGCGGAGTCGAGGATCATCGGCGACACGCCATAGACGTTTTCGGTGAAATAGCCGCGTTGCAGACGCTCCTCCGGCAGGTCGGCGAACCGGTCGCTCAGGATGGTGTCGCCGAGCGCGTCGCCGCCGAGAAAGGGGCCTTTGACGCCGAGACGCCGCAGCGCGACGAGCAGGCGCGCGGCGTCGCCGTCGAGGGTCAAGAGAACGATGGGCGCGCCGGCGCGGTCACGGTCGTCGGCGATCTCGTGGGCGATCGTCTCGACATCGTCGGGCGTCTTGAGCACGGCGTAGCGCGCGTCGACGCCGAGATCGTGCGCCGCCGAGGCGAAGCCGTCCTGCAGCGTGTGGCCGTAGGCGTTGTCGACGAAGACGACGCTGGCGCGTTTCTGGCCGAGCACGCGGACGATGTAGGCGGCGAGCGTCTTGCCCTGGTCGGTGTTCTTGAAGATGACGCGAAAAGTGGTGGGATTGCGCGTGATCATGTCCGAGGTCGCCGTCAGCGGCAGCGAGACCATGCCGGCCTCGGCGTAGATCGGGCCCGCCGCCAGCGATTGGGTGCTGAAGGCGGGTCCCAGCGCCAGGACGGCGCCGCTCGCGACGGCCGCCTTGGCGACCTCGACGGCGCCGTCGTCGGTTCCCCGGTCGTCGCGGATCGTCAGATCGATGCGCGGTTCGACGCCCTCCTTGTTGATCTCCTCGATCGCCAGTTGCAGGCCGAGAAGAACGCCCTGGGCGTAGCCCGCCTCGTCGCCCGTCGTCTGTAGCGAAACGACGATCGGCGCGCTGGCTGGGCTCGCCGCCCGAGTGGCGGTCGAGGCGATCAGCCCCAGCGCGAGGAGCGCCGCGACAGGCAGCGCGCGAGGCCAAGACTTGCGCTTCGATCCGGATTCGGCCATCGTTCCAGTCCTCCGTCAGCGAACGGTAGCGGGGGCGCGTTACGCTCCTGTGACAATAACGACGGCGCCGAAGAGAAGTTACGCCGCGACGCGATAGCCGATCAAGGCCCTTTGTTCTTGATCTCGACGTCGACACCCGCGTTCTCAGCCAGGTGATCTGGCAAGACCGGGCGGGAAAGTCTCGCTTGTGCCTAGGTCGCAGGCACGATTGCTCGCGCCGGAAGCACCGGCGAGGCGAGCGTACGGCGTCTCAGCTTGCCACGCCGACGATCTCGTCGATGATCCGCGGCCACGTCTCGACCGGCAGGGCGTGGCCCATGCGCTGGAGCACCACGAGTTGGGCGCCGGGAATGGCGGCGGCGGTGTCCTTTCCGGCCGCGAGCGGCACGAGCGGATCGTCTGCGCCGTGGATGACGAGGGTCGGCGCCGCGACGCCCGCCAAGGCCGGCTTGCGGCTGCCCGAGGCGATGATCGCCAGCAACTGGCGCTGGCCGCCCAAGGGTTCAAATCCACGCGCCGCGGCGCGCATGGCGCGGGCGCGGTCGCGCCTTTCGTCCTCGGGAAAGTCGGGGCCGCGCAAGAAGAGCCAGGCTGCCACGTTGGCTTCGACGTATTCCTCCGGCGTCCTGGGCGGCGGCGCGGTGAACACCGCCATCACCTCCGGGCTTGGCGGCGGCAGACCGGGATCGCCGGTCGTCGACATGATCGAGGTCAGCGAGCGGACCCGCTCCGGCCAATGGATCGCCAGTTCCTGGGCGATCATGCCGCCCATCGACGCGCCGACGACATGCGCGCGGGCGATACCGAGCGCGTCCATCAGGCCGACCGCGTCGCCCGCCATGTCGTGCAGCAGATAAGGCGCAACGATCGCTTCGCCCGCCGCGGCCGGCGGCGTCCAATCGATCCGGCTCGATTTGCCGACGTCGCGATTGTCGAAGCGGACGACCCAAAAGCCGCGCGCGGCGAGCGCGAGGCAGAAATCGTCGTCCCAGACGATCATTTGCGCGCCGAGGCCCATGATCAGCAGCAGCGGCGGATCGCTCGGGCGGCCGAAGGTCTGGTAGCAAATCCGCAGGCCGCCGACCGTCGCCAGCGCCTCCCCAGCATCAAGCACGACATTGATCATCAAAGC
Organism: uncultured Alphaproteobacteria bacterium; assembly: GCA_963755075.1. Classification (GTDB taxonomy): domain Bacteria; phylum Pseudomonadota; class Alphaproteobacteria; order Rhizobiales; family Beijerinckiaceae; genus Roseiarcus. The sequence goes on along the minus strand of CAVWKL010000126.1, from coordinate 17,915 downwards.
GCTCCCATGGCGCGGCGCCGAATACGATACGGCGGGGGAAGCCGCAAGACGCGCCGGCGCCAAGGAGGCGCAAATCCGGTTGTGGCCGCTTCCACCGAGGCTGGGAACCGAGATCGTCGCCGCGGGGCGGATGCGCGCATGCCAAGCGCCGCCGCCGCATGAGTCCTGTGCGTCCCGCAATTGCCGGCATAGGCCTCCGCCAAAAGCGGAGCGTGAAGGTTGCGCACGGAACCGGCGCCAACGGGCCAGGCGGCCCGACGCTCGAATTGCCGCCGGGCAAGTACAAAGTGTCGATGAAAGCGGCGGGCCAGCTCGCGATCGGCGAGGACGTCGTCGTCGGCGCTGGCGAAACTTGGGGCTTTATGGGCGGATCCCGGCGGATTGGCGCCGATGCAAATCCAGCGACGAAGGGCGGGAGCGCGTCGCCGCGCTCCCGCAGGTTGGTTTACGCGGTGCGTCCCTTCTCCGAACGCCCGAGCGCGGCCTGCGCGGCGGCGAGGCGAGCGATCGGAATGCGGAAGGGCGAACACGAGACGTAGTCGAGGCCGACCTTTTCGCAGAACGCGATGCTGGCGGGATCGCCGCCATGCTCGCCGCAGACGCCGAGCTTGAGGCCGGGGCGCGCCGCGCGTCCCCGCTCGGCGGCGATGGCGATCAACTCGCCGACGCCTTCCTGATCGATCGAGACGAACGGATCGGCGGGCAGCAGGCCCTTGGTGACGTAGAGGCCAAGGAACGAAGCCGCGTCGTCGCGCGAAACGCCGAGCGTCGTCTGGGTCAGGTCGTTGGTGCCGAAGGAGAAGAATTCGGCGCTCTGGGCGATGTCGCCGGCGCGCAGCGCCGCCCGCGGCAGTTCGATCATCGTGCCCACGGTGTAGGGGATGACGATGCCGGTTTCCTTGGCCACCGTCTCGGCCGTCGCGACGATGATCGCCTTGACCAAGTCGAATTCGGCGCGCGCCATCACCACCGGGATCATGACTTCGACGATCGCCGGCGTGCCGGTCTTGCGCCCGGCTTCAGCCGCGCCCTCGAAGATGGCCCGCGCCTGCATTTCCGCGATTTCCGGATAGCGGACCGGCAAGCGGACGCCGCGGAAGCCGAGCATCGGGTTGACTTCGTGCAGCTCGGCGGCGCGCGCGCGCAATTTGCTCGGGCTCACCCCCATGGCGACGGAGACGTCCTCGATTTCCGCGTCGGTGTTGGGGAGGAACTCGTGCAACGGCGGATCGAGCAGGCGGATCGTCACCGGCAATCCCGTCATGATCTCGAACAGCTCGGCGAAATCCTGACGCTGCATCGGCAACAGCTTGGCGAGGGCGGCGCGCCGTCCCGCTTCGGTGTCGGCGAGGATCATTTCGCGCACCGCGACGATGCGCTCGGCGCCGAAGAACATATGCTCGGTGCGACAGAGGCCGATGCCCTCGGCTTCGAACCCGCGCGCGACGCGCGCATCGAGCGGCGTCTCGGCGTTGGCGCGCACCTTCATGCGCCTCACTTTGTCCGCCCATTGCATCAGCGTGAGGAATTCGCCGGTCATCTCGGGCTTGACCATCGGCACCGCGCCGGCGAGCACTTCGCCCGAAGCGCCGTCGATGGTCAGGATGTCGCCCTTCTTGAGCGTGACGCCGCCGGCGGTCATCGTCTGCGCGTCGTAGTCGATGCGGATGGCGCCGGCGCCGGCGACGCAGGGCTTGCCCATGCCGCGCGCGACCACCGCCGCATGCGAGGTCATGCCGCCGCGCGTCGTCACGATTCCCTCGGCGGCGTGCATGCCGTGGATGTCTTCGGGCGAGGTTTCCACGCGCACCAGCATGGTCTTGTGCCCCGCGGCGCGCAGCGTTTCGGCTTCGTCGGCCGAGAACACGATTTCGCCGCTGGCGGCGCCCGGCGAAGCGGGCAGGCCCTTCGCCAAAACAACGCGCTTGGCCTTTGGATCGATGGTCGGATGCAGCAATTGGTCGAGCGCCGCCGGGTCGACGCGCGAGACCGCGTCCTCGTGCGACAGCAGCCCCTCGTTGGCCATCTCGACCGCAACGCGCAGCGCGGCGCGGGCTGTCCGCTTGCCGTTGCGGGTCTGCAGCATCCAAAGCTTGCCGCGTTCGACGGTGAATTCGAGATCCTGCATGTCGCGATAGTGCTTCTCCAGCAACTTCGTCGTCGCGACGAACTGATGGAAGACCTCAGGCATCAGCGCCTCGAGCGAAGGCCGGTCGGAGCCGGCGGCCTTGCGGGCGGCCTCGGTGATGTTCTGCGGCGTGCGAATGCCGGCGACGACGTCTTCGCCCTGGGCGTTGACGAGGAATTCGCCATAGAGCTCATTGGCGCCGGTCGCCGGATTGCGGGTGAAGGCGACGCCGGTGGCCGAGCTTTCGCCCATGTTGCCGAACACCATCGCCTGGATGTTGACGGCGGTGCCCCAATCGGCGGGAATGTCGTTCAGACGGCGATAGGTGATCGCGCGGGCGTTCATCCAAGAGCCGAACACCGCGCCGATCGCTCCCCACAATTGGTCGCGCGCGTCTTGCGGGAACGGTTTGCCCGTCGCCGCGGCGACCGCGTCCTTGAAGGAGACGATGATTTCGCACCAGTCGGCGGCCGAAAGGTCGGTGTCGAGGGTAAGGCCCTTGCGGTTCTTGAACTCCTCTAGGATTTCCTCGAAGTTGTGGTGTTCGATCTCGAGAACGACGCTCGAATACATCTGAATGAAACGGCGATAGCTGTCGTAAGCGAAGCGCGCGTCCCCCGAGGTCTTGGCCACCGTCAGGACGGATTGATCGTTGAGGCCGAGATTGAGCACCGTGTCCATCATGCCCGGCATCGAGGCCCGCGCGCCCGAGCGCACGGAAACGAGCAGCGGATTGGCGGGGTCGCCGAACTTATGCCCGGTTTGCCGTTCGACGCTGGCCAGCGCGGCGTCGACCTGTTGGGTGAGGTCGGGCGGGTAGGTCTTGCCGTTGGCGTAGAAATATGTGCAGACCTCGGTGGTGATGGTGAACCCGGGAGGCACCGGCAGGCCGAGCGAGGCCATTTCCGCCAGATTGCCGCCCTTGCCGCCCAAAAGATTCTTCATCGCGCCGCGCCCTTCGGCGAGTTCAGCGCCGAAGGAATAGACCCATTTTGTCATTGCCCGCTCCTAAAAAGCCAAGATTCGGCCCGCGCGCCTCAGCGCGGCGCGCGCAGCCCTATGCCAAAAGTCACCCACCCGGCGCCGCGAAACAACAAGTCGACGCGGAGCAGGACGCCCGACACATAGACGCTGTCCAAAGGCCAAAGAATGATTACGATCAAACCGAGCAGAAGCGTGATCGCCACGCGAGGCGAACCTTGCCGCTCGCGTTAACGCGCCGCGCGCAGCCCTATGCCGAACGAAACCCACCCGGCGCCGTGAAATAACAAATCGACGCCGAGCAGGATGCCCAACACATAGACGCTGTCCGATGGCCACCGCATGATTATGATCAAACCGAGCATAAACGTGATCGCCGCGGCGAGGAGGACCATGCCGCGCCGATGCTGCGGGGGCAGCTGAAACGCCAAATAGGCGCGCACCACCCCGGCGGCGATCAGCCCCGCGCCCAGCGCCAGGGTGAGCGCGAGCGAGGCGAAAATCGGATTGATGATGCAAATGACGCCGGCGGCGAGGTAGAGCGCGCCGCCGATCAGCCACAAAAAGAACCGCCCCCAGCTCTGCGCGTGCGCGCCGACGCCGATTTCGGCCGCGCCGGCGACGAGGAAGAAGATCCCGTTCAGCGTCACGGTGGCGACGGTGGAGGCCAAGGTGAAGATCAACGCCGCGGCGCCGAGCAGGATCAACAACGCGCCGAACGCGACGATCGCGCCCCATCTCCTGCGTAGGCGTTCGATGGCTTGGCCCAGACTATGCGGTCCCGGGTCGGCGTTCGAGGCATTCAGCATGGCGGATTCTCCCGTCCGGCCGACCGCTTCTAACCCAAATCGGCGCGCGCACCAATTCCAACCTTCACCGCGCCCGTTTGAGGTCGCTGAGGACCTGCGCCGCGTATTCGACCATCGGCACGATGCGGCCATAGTTCAGCCGGGTCGGGCCGATCACGCCGAGAACGCCGGCGATGCGCTGATCTCCGGCGTGCAGCGGCGCCGCGATCATCGAGGAGCCGGAGAGCGAAAACAGCTTGTTCTCGGAGCCGATGAAAATCTTGACCCCCTCGCCGTCCTCGGCCCGGTGCAACAGATCGATGACGGAGGTTTGCGTCTCCAGATCGCCGAACAAGAGGCGGATGCGCTCCAGATCCTCCTGGGCGCGCAAGTCGCCGATGAGATTGGCCTGCCCGCGCACGATGAGTTGGCGGCTCGCCTCCTCGACGCCGGCCCAGGAGGCGAGCCCTGCGTCAACAAGTCGCGACGCCAGCGCGTCCAGCTCGCCGCGAGAGGCCTCGCGAGCCTGGACGATCTCCTCGCGCGCTTCGGCCAGCGTGCGGCCGCTGGCGTGCGCATTGAGATAGTTGCTCACTTCGACCAGCGTCGAAGCCGGCATCCCCGCGGGCGTGGCGACGACGCGATTCTCAACCGAGCCGTCCTCGCCGACCAGCACCGCCAGGGCTTTTTTGGGCTCCAAGCGGACGAATTCGATGTGCTTCAGTCGGCCATTCGCCTTGGTCGTGAGCACCACGCCCGCGCCGCGGGTCAAATTGGAGAGAAGCGAGGTCGTCTGGGTCAGCGCGCCTTCGAAGCCGCCTTCCTCGGCGGCGGCGCGCACCTGAGAGTCGATACGGGCGCGCTCCTCGCGCCCCAGACCGCCGAATTCCAAGAGCGCGTCGACGTAGAAACGCAGGCCCTGCTGGGTCGGCAAGCGCCCCGCGCTGGTGTGGGGCGCATAGAGGAGGCCGAGTTCCTCGAGGTCCTGCATGACGTTGCGCACCGAGGCCGGCGACAGCGAAATCGGCAGGATACGCGAAAGATGCCGCGATCCCACCGGCTCGCCGCTGGCGAGATAGGAATCGACGATGCGGCGAAAGATTTCGCGCGCGCGAGAGTCCAAATTGGCCAGGGCGCTCAATTCGGCGCCGGGCCGGTCGATTGCGGGAGCCATGGCGCGACAATGCCGGCGCGGCGTGCCGCGCGCAAGGGTCTCCGCACGCCCGACGACGGGGGGCGGGGCGGCGCGGCGTCCGGCGCCGTTTCGCCAGGACCCGACCGCCCTCGGGGCGAACCCGGCGGGCGGAGCCGGCCCGACGCCGCTTGGCAAGGCGCCCATCGCCGCGCGGAAGCGCAAGAAGCGGCGAATTTGACGTAAATCCAAAATCTTCGCCCGATTTGCGCATTATAGGGCGAGGAAGGATATCGGCGTCGGCAAGCGCGGTGGCGCGAAACGGCCCTGAGATCGAACGAAATTGGCCTGTCGAATGGCGTTCGCCGGGAGCGAGGTTTGCAGGCCATGGCGCGCGGAAGATCGACGCGAGGGAGACATTGAGGTGAAGCAGACCGGGACATTCAATGCGGCCAACGGCGTGCATCGCTTCGGCTTTCACGACTTGGAAGCGGTTTACTGGAACCTGCAGGCGCCGCAGCTTTACGGCGAGGCGCTGCGCCGCGGCGAAGCGAGGATCGCCGCCGGCGGCGCGCTCGTCGCCGAAACCGGCGCCCACACCGGCCGCAGCCCCAAAGACAAATTCATCGTGCGCGATGCGACGACCGAAAAGACCGTCTGGTGGGACAATAACGGCGCGATCGCGCCCGACAAGTTCGAGACCTTGCTCGGCGATTTTATCGAGCACGCCAAGGGCCGCGACTTGTTCGTGCAAGACCTCTACGCCGTCGCCGATCCGTCGGCGCGCATCAAGACCCGCGTCTTCACCGAGTTCGCCTGGCACTCGCTGTTCATTCGCAATCTCTTGATCCGGCCGGGACTGAGCGAACTCGACGACTTCTTGCCCGATCTGACGATCGTCGATCTGCCGTCGTTCCGCGCCGATTCGAAGCGCCACGGCTGCCGCAGCGCAACCGTGATCGCCTGCGACTTTTCGCGCCGCATCGTGCTGATCGGCGGCACCCGCTACGCCGGCGAAATGAAGAAGGCGGTGTTCACCTATCTCAACTATATCCTGCCGGAAGCCGGCGTGTTGCCGATGCATTGCTCGGCCAATACCGGCGGGCGCGACGAAGCGGCGGTGTTCTTCGGCCTGTCGGGCACTGGCAAGACGACCTTGTCGGCCGATCCGTCGCGGATTCTGATCGGCGACGACGAGCACGGCTGGGGCCGGGGGGGCATATTCAATTTCGAGGGCGGCTGTTACGCCAAGGCGATCAATCTGTCGCGCGAAGCCGAGCCCGAGATCTACGCAACGACCGAACGGTTCGGCACCGTCATGGAAAACGTGACGCTCGATCCCGAGACCCTCGCGCCCGATTTCGACGACGCTTCGATGACCGAGAACACCCGCATCGCCTACCCCCTCGACTTCATCGCCAACGCCTCGCGGACGGGGCGCGAGCGGGCCCCCAGAAACATCGTCATGCTCACCTGCGACGCCTTCGGCGTGCTGCCGCCGATCGCCAAGCTCGATCCGGCCCAGGCGATGTATCACTTCCTCTCGGGCTATACCGCGATCGTGGCGGGCACGGAAAACGGCGTGACCGAGCCGTCGGCGACGTTTTCGACCTGCTTCGGCGCGCCGTTCATGCCGCGCCACCCCTCCGTTTACGGCAATTTGCTGCGCGACCTCATCGAGAAGCACCATGTCGATTGTTGGCTGGTCAATACGGGATGGACGGGCGGCAAGGTCGGCGTCGGGCGGCGCATGCCCATCCCGCAAACCCGCCGCCTGCTCAGCGCCGCGCTGGACGGTTCGCTCAATCGCGCCGTTTTCCGCACCGATCCGTATTTCGGTCTGGCGGTGCCGACGTCGGCGCCGGGGGTCGAGCCGCACATGCTCGAGCCCATCAAGACCTGGGCGAGCAAGAGCGAGTTTGTCGAGACCGCGGCGCGGCTCGTCGCCATGTTCAGGAACAATTTCGCCAAATTCGAGCGCCACGTCGACGAGGACGTGCGCCGGGCGGGGCCGGCGCCGCGGGCCGGCGCGCCCCAACTCGGCGCGAACGGCGGTTACGCGGCGGCGATTTGACCCAAGCGTCGCCGGATTGAGGCGCGGTCATCGGATCGGCGGGCAGGCCCCGGCGCCGTCGATCGATCGGGCGACCGTCCTCACCCGGCGGTCACGGTCGTGCGCAGCTTCAGCGGCGAATCGATCCGCATCAGTTTTTCGAAACTGCTGCCCGTGCCGCGGATCGTCACGTTGCCGTAGTTGAAGAGCCGGGCGATCAGCGTCTGGTCGACATCGACGCTTTCGACCTTCTGCATGTTCATCTCGACGGTGCGCCGGCGGATCAGGCCGCGCTTGAGGACGATGCGGCGGTCGGTGACGGCGATTTCCGTCGTCCAGCGGCGGAACCAGGCGGGAAGGAAGGCGACGATGGCCGCAAGGGCGAAGACAATGGCGGCCAACCAGCCGACGCCCGCCATGGCCTGGGAATCCGCCCCGGCGATCAGCGACGCCAGCGCGCAGATCGCCAGCAGAATCGCCGGCGCATAGATCGTCCAACTGACCGTGCTGCGGTAGCGAACCTGCTCGCCCGGTTCGAGGATGCTGTCGATATAGGTCATCGCGCGCCTTCCTAAGCGGACACGTCGGCGCGACGAACCGTCGTCGCCAGGAAACGAATTGTGCGACCCTTTCGCGTCCCCGGCAAGCCGGAACGCCTCGCCGGCGCGGGCGGTCGCGGCGCCGGGATCTCGCCGCGATCGATCGCTCAGGCCCGCCGCCGATCGGATCGAGGCACGCTTGTCCGGCCCGTCGGCGCGCGCCAATGTGCGGCGAGGCCGGGACTTGCTCCATGGGCGAGGATTCCGGCGCGCGGCCCGGCCTGTGGTTCGTGGACGACGCGAGCCTCGGGACTTGGCTCAAAATACGACCGTGTGAGGCCAGTCTCCTCATTTTTTGCGCGCGCCGCGTTGCGCGTGACGCCGCTGGCGCGGCTGGCCGGCGATCATCCGATGCGCGCCGAGGAACTCAGCGCCGCGTACACTGCAGCCCGTTGCGTCGCCGCCGTGGGTCAGCGAACATCGGACAGGATTCAGCGCCGCCTTGCCGGCAAGCCAAGATTGGGAAGCCAGACGCGCGGGTGCGGGGGACCTTGATTGCTAACACTTCTTTCAGCCAACGGCGCCACACTCATGAGATGACGTGTCGGCCCGATCCGGCTTTTGCCGTGGGTCGAGGGCATGACGCCGAACGCTCATGCCGGTTCCGATCCGGAATGTCCTAGCATTTCGATTTTGGACGTCGCGCCCAATCCTAAGACGCGAAGCCGGCCCTGTAACCCAGCGTCGCGGGATCCCCCGAAGTTTCCCGACCAGGACTACATTTCGCGATGGAACGCGCCTCTTGACGTCCCCTTCAGAATTGGCCGCATCTGCGCCAACCCGCGGACCCCCGAGCGCCGATTTCGGCTCGCGACGCGTGCTGTCATCGTGGTCGCGCAATCGGTTCACTTTGATTGGCGTCGCGCTGATCCTTGCGATTGCCGCAGGCGACTATCTCATCGTCGCGATGGAGCGGGACGCGAGCGTCGCGGCGTACGAGACGGCGGGAAGCAATCTGACCAGAGGCATGACTGCGCAGACGTCTCGCATGCTGGCGGCCGTCGATCGGGTCCTCCAGGAAATGCCGGTCGCGCTTTCGATCGGCGACATCGATGGTTCTCAGGCAATTCAGGCGATCCTGCGCGCCCATGGGTCGTCCAGCGTCTCGGACGATCTCAAGGGCGCCGTCTTGGACGATCTCAAGAAGCGGCTGCCCGGCGTCGACGCGCTTGCCGTCGTCGGCGCGCACGGCGAAGTTGCGACCAGTTCGGGCGACGGGATCGCTGCCGGAACCGATGTTTCAGAAAGCGACTTCTTTCGTCGCCTCAGCGCCGATCCGGGCGTCGCTCGGTTTGTCGGCGCGCCGGCGCGAAGCTCCGCAGGCGGCCTGTGGAACAGCGTCATCGCCCGACGATTGACGGACTCACACGGTGTCTTCGCCGGCGTCGCCCTGGCGCAGTTGTCGCTGACCGACTTGGAGAACTTCTACCAGGTCGCTATGCCGCCGCGTCGCGTCGTCACCGTGATGAGAAACGACGGGACCGTGCTGCTTCAGTACCCGCATCAGGTCGAGCGGACCGGCCAGAAGGCCGCCCGGCTCGCGTCGCTGATCCCTGCGGGGTCCGATTGCGCGACCTATTACGGGCCGGACCTGGTCGACGATGCGCCCGTCGTCGCGGCGGTCTGTCGGTTGCGCGACATGCCGCTGGTCATCCAGACTGCGGCGACCGAGGCGGATGCATTGGACGGTTGGAGACGTGAACGCATTTGGCTGGCGCTTGGCGGTCTGGCGGCGTCTCTCGGGGTCGTCGGATTGTTGCGCCTCTTTGCGGGGCAGGTTCGTCGCCTCGAAATCTCCGAGTCGTTGCTTGCGGCAAAGAAACAACAAGCGGAGACCGCGCACCAGCAGCTTGACGTTGCTTTGTGCAACATCATGCAAGGCGTTTGCTTTTTCGACGGCGACCACAGGTTGATCGTCGCAAACCCCCGCTACTTGGAACTCTACGGCCTTCCGCCGGACTTGTCTCGGCCTGGCGTGCGGCTCACGGAAATCGTCAACTATTTCGGGGCCGCAATTGGAATCCGCAACTGCCGGACCGCCGATTATCTGATGGCGCTGGAGGCGATCGCGCGGGCGAGACGACCGCATCAATCCGTGATCGAACTCAAGAACGGCCGCACGATCGCGATCCAGAGCCAGCCAATGGCCGATGGCGGTTGGGTCGCCACCCATGAAGACATCACGGAAAGACGGCAGGCCGAGGAAAGAATCGCGTTTCTTGCCAAGCACGATGCGCTGACCGGCCTTATGAACCGCTCGCTATTGATCGAGCGGATCGACCAGGCTCTGGACCGCGCCGCGCGCGGCTATCACTTCGCAATTCTGTTCCTGGATCTCGATCGCTTCAAAGCGGTCAACGACACGCTCGGACATGACGTCGGCGACGAGTTATTGCGCAGCGTCGCGGCGCGTCTCTTGGCGATCATGCATCGCGGCGGCACGGTCGCACGTCTCGGCGGCGACGAGTTCGTCGTCTTGCAGACCGACGTCAAAACCCCCGAGGACGTCGCGCACCTGGCGCAACACATCATCGAAACGATTGCCGCGCCCTATAAGATCGGCGACCACGAGTTTCTTATCGGCGTCAGCGTCGGCGTGGAACTCTCTGGCCAGCCGCCTTCGTCGGCCGAGGCGCTTATCAAGAATGCGGACATCGCCCTCTATATGGCGAAGGCGCAGGGGCGCGGCACGTTCCGGTTCTTCGAACCGGATATGGATTCGCAATTGCGAAGCCGGCATCAGTTGGAGAGCGATCTGCGACGCGCCGTCGCCGAGCGCCAATTCGAGCTGCATTACCAACCCATTGTCGATGTGGTTTCGGGCAGGGTGTGCGCGTTCGAGGCGTTGCTGCGCTGGAACCATCCGGATCGCGGCCTGATGACGCCTAGCGAGTTCATCGGCGCGGCGGAAGAGAGCGGCGTCATCATCCCGATTGGCGAATGGGTGATCCAGCAAGCCTGCTGGCAGGCGGCCAGTTGGGCCGACCGCATCCGTGTCGCCGTCAATCTCTCGCCGGTCCAGTTTCGAGCCGTTAGCCTTGCGCCGGTGATCCGGGAGGCGCTTGCCGCCACCGGGATCGCGGCCCATCGTCTCGAGCTGGAGATCGCTGAGCCCGTTCTGCTGCAGAGCAGCGACCACAATTTGGGCGTTCTGCATCAGCTGCGCGAACTCGGCGTCAGCATTGTCTTGGACAATTTCGGCGTCGGGTATTCTTCGATGAGCTTTCTCCGTCGCTTCCCGTTCAGCAAGATCAAGATCGACCGGAGTTTCGTCAGGGATCTCGTGGCCGAGCCGGACGCTGTCTACTTCGTTCGAGCGATCGTCGACCTTTGTCGAAACTTGGGGATCAAAACCACGGCGGAGGGCGTCGAAACCGTCGAACAGCTTGGTGTCTTGATGGACGAGAGATGCACGGAGCTGCAAGGGTATCTCCTGGGCCGACCAGGCCCTGCGGCGTGCGCCGAGGATGCGATCGTCAACGCAAGACTGATCCCATCGCGAAGGAAGAGCCGCGCCCTCTCGTCGGCGGCCGCCGAGTACGCGACAAGAGCGGCGATCTGAATGGGATCGGTTCGGTTATGGCAGGATGCGGCGGTCGTGAACGGCTCCTCATGGATCAAGATTTGACGCTCGCGACGCGTTGCGCCTGAATTGACGACGGCGGAGAAGAACCACGCGCCGGAGGAAGCGCCGCGACGGCAATTCTTGATAAGCCCGAGGCCTTCGCGTCGGACGCGCGTCGGCTTTTGCGCCGTTTATGCCCGTCTTTTTCGCCCCGCGCCCGGCGGCATCCTGCGCGCCGCCGCCGGCGCGCTCCGGGCCGGCGGCGCGGGAATGGCTTTCTTCGCCGCGAGGCGAAGTTATTCCGATAAGGGAGGCGGCGCGTGCTATAGTGGCGACGAAGCAGGAGCGCCGAGATCGGCGATTCTTGCGCTGCGAGGATCGATTGGGCGCCTCGCGCCCACGATCGGGCGGCGTCGGATTGGAGAGACTTTGCAAGTTTTGGTTCGCGACAACAACATCGAGCAGGCGCTGAAATTCCTGAAGAAAAAGATGCAGCGCGAGGGCATCTTCCGCGAGATGAAACGGCGGTCCGCCTACGAAAAACCCTCGGAAAAGAGGGTGCGCGAGAAGGCGGAAGCCATTCGCCGCGCCCGCAAGCTCGCCCGCAAGGTCGCCATTCGCGAGGGCTTGATCGCGGCCCCCAAACCGCGGGCGCTCCCGCCCGGCCGCGCCAAACCGGCGTTCGGCCAGCGTTAGGCCTGGAGCGGCGCTAGGGGTTGGCGGCTCTGGCGTTGCGCGCGCCGTCCAGGGGCCGACCCGTCGTGGCCTCACGGCGAGCGGCGCCGAAGCCATCCGGCGATCGAGGCGGTCGTCGATGGCGTTCGCGACGCCGGCGGCCGGCGTGAGAATTTGAAGCGAACGGCGGGCTTGCTGCGTCAAGCCTGGCCGGGCGCCGAGGAGGCAGACCGTAAGTCCCCAATGCGACCCGACGAGCCGGTCGGGCAACTCATTTCGGAGGACAGCATGTTCAAGAATTCGCTTCGCGCCCTCGTCATGATCCTCTGCGCAGCGTCGGCGGGCGTCTTGGCGGTCACAAGCGTCTCGGCCCCCGCAAGCGCGTGCTGCGACGGCCACCATTCCAGCTGACTTGGACGGCCGGCGGCCGCTGCAATTCAGGCCGCAGCCTTCCGCGCGCCGCCCGAACCGGCCCGACGCGAGTCAGGGGGCGACGGGGCGGCGTTCCGCCCCACGTCGAATTCCGCCACGGAGCTGACGAGGCCCTCGGCGTCGTGCATCAGGCTGTGCGTCGCGGCGGTGGTCTCTTCGACCATGGCGGCGTTCTTCTGCGTGTCCTGGTCCATCTGCCCGATGGCGACGTTGATTTCTTGCAGTGCGGTGGATTGCTGGTTGGAGGCGGTGGCGATCGCCGCGATGACCTGACTGATGTCCCCCACCTGCGCGACGATGTGCTCGATCGCCTGCCGCGTTTCCACGACGCGGTTCACGCCTTCCCGCACTTCGCTGGAGGAGGCGGCGATGAGCCCTTTGATCTCCTTGGCTGCTTGGGCCGAACGCTGGGCGAGCGCCCGGACTTCGGAAGCCACGACCGCAAAGCCGCGCCCCGCCTCGCCGGCGCGCGCCGCCTCGACCCCGGCGTTCAAGGCGAGAAGATTGGTCTGGAAGGCGATTTCGTCGATGACGCCGACGATTTTGGCGATGTGTTGCGACGACGTTTCGATGCGATCCATCGCGTCGATGGCGCGACGAACGATCTCGCCGCTCCCTTCCGCGTCGGACTTGGCGGTCGACACGGCCTCGGCGGCTTGATGCGCGCCCTTCACCGTTTCGGCGACCGTCATGGAGATTTCGTGCAACGCCGCCGCCGTCTCCTCGAGCGCGGCCGCCTGCTGTTCGGTGCGTCGCGAAAGATCGTCCGCCCCGGCGGCGATCTCGCGGGTCGCCGCGCCGATGGTTCGCGTGCCGGCGATGATATCGGTCAGAGCCTGTTGGAGCTTTTGGGCGGTCGCGTTGAAATCGCCCTCGATTTGACTGTAGGCGGCGGGAAGGTCGGAAAGCCGCCGCGTCAGCTCGCCGCGGGCGAGGCTCCCTAGGCCTTGCCCGACCGCCTCGACGATGCGTTGCAGTTCGGCGGCGGCCTTGCCGCGCGCCTCTTCAACCGCTCTCGCCTGAGCCGCAACCGAGTCGTTGATGGCTTGGGCGGCGTGGCGAAACGAACCCTCGAGGCCGGAAAGCAGGATTTTGCGGTAATAGACGTTGCGGCAGACCGCCTCCAGGCTCGCCGTCGCCTCGCGCACGAAGGCGTCGCAACGGTCGATCATGTCGTTGACGGCAAATTGCGCCTCCGCGGACTTTCCCCGTTCGCCGATCCCAATGATGCGCGCCTCGAAATTGCCCTTGACGATCTCGTTGGAGACCGTTGTGACTCTTTCGATCACGCGGGCATGGGCTCGCCGTTCCGCCAGGACTTCGCGCGAACGACAGGATGCAGAGAACCGTCGCGGCGACGGACGCCGCCCCGGCGAGCGCGATCAAGCCAAGGCCGGCCCCGATCGCCGCGACCGCTGCGGCGGCCGTCGCGGCGAGGACGCCGATTGCGCCGAGGGGGACGGACTCAAAGCGAGAAAATAAGCGAATCATAAGTCGTGTTCCTCGACCGCAAGAAGTTGACGACGAATTCAAAACCCGCCGCGAGCGCCTTCTGTCCGTTTTGATGGCTCCTCTCTTCCCGCAGGATCGAGGCGTAAAGCGGAGCGATGACGGCGTTGACGATTTCCGGTCGCGGCACGCGGCGGTTCGAATGGTAGCCGATGACCGCGCCCTTCTCGTCCCGGCTCGGCGTGACGTGGGCGAAAACCCAGTAATAGTCGCCGGTCTTGTTCATGTTCTTGACGTAGGCGAAGATTTCCCGACCCTCGCCGATGGTGTCCCACAAGAGCTTGAACACGGCGCGCGGCATATCGGGGTGGCGTATGATGCTGTGGGGCTGCCCCAACAACTCGGCTTCAGTATAGCCGGCGACGTTGCAAAACGTTCGGTTGGCGTAAGTGATACGGCCTTTGACGTCGGTCTTTGATACGATCAGTTCGTTCTCGGGGAAGAAGACTTCGTTTTGTGTCGGCGCGATGGTTTTTTTCATCTCAATCGCCTGGTGTTGGGCCGCGCCGGCGACGCGGGGCTGCGCCCGGAACGTGCGACGCGACGCGAAGAGAACGTTGTTGGCGGCGGCCTCGATGAGAGCGGCCTCGAGGTCGTCAGGATGGCTTGAACGGTTGCGGAATTGACCTGCCGGGGGTCGCCGGGACGATAGGCAGGAAATATACGGAAATGAATAAGAGCGGGTTAACCATGTGAGAATCGTCGCTGGTCGGGGTCTTTGACCTTGAACTGTCCAGCGATCGAGGCGATCGCCGATAGCGTTGGCGACACCGGCGAGGGGGTCCGGCGCCGCGAATAGGGCGGCGACGTGGGACGCGGGCGCCCGCTTACAAGCGCACGACGATCTTGCCGTTGGCCGCGCCGGCTTCCATCAGGCGATGGGCTTCGCGGATCTCCTCGAAGCGGAAGACCCGCGCCGGCGCGCCGAACATGTAGCTGCCGAAGACGCTGAAGTGCACGCCGCTCGGCATCTGCATCATCGGCATGAAGGCCGGGATCGGATCGAGGCCGCCGAGGAAGCCGGCCAGGCACGGGCGGCCGTGGCGGCGGACCATGGCGAGCGAGCCGACGACGGCGCTGTTGCCGACGGCGCTCTCCGCCGAATGGGGGCGGCGCCGGCGTCGCGCAAGGCGATCGCTCGCGTCGCGAGGCCCGCCGAGCCGGCGCTCTGTCCGCACCATCGCCGTAATGCCTCGGGCCAGACCATTTTGCCTTTGGTTGAACCGGGTCGTTCCCGTCATCGCGCGCGAATCGCGGCTATCCAGAAGTCGCGACGCCTGCTTGTTTGGGAGCCGATCGCAGCCGCCGACGTCGCAAGCGCCGCGAACTCGTTCGGCAGCCCTCGATCTCTGGATCGCCGCGCTTCACTCGCGATGACGGCAATGGTCTGGTTCTATCAAAGGGCGACACGCGCTGGCGCCCAAGCCGGCAGGAGAGGATCGCGCCGCGGCTACGGCGTTTTCCAGATATTGACTGTCCGATCGCCGCTGGCGGAGGCGATGGTTTTGCCGTCCGGCGAAAAGGCGACCCCCCAAACCGTGTCGGTGTGGCCCTCGAAAGTTCGGACAAGCGCGCCGGTCGCGGTGTCCCAAAGCTTCACGGCGTGGTCATAGCCGCCTGAAGCGATCAACTTATTGTCCGGCGAGAACGCCGCCGCCATCACGATCTGTCCATCGCCGGGAAAGATGCGCACCGGCTGCCAGCTGTCGGTATCCCAAATCGTCACATTGCCGTCCCAGCCCGCGGTGGCGAGCCATCGGTCATCGGAGGAAAAAATCGCGGCGACCATCTTGTTGGAGCCGGCGAGCGTCTTCACCGGCTGGCCGCTGGCGACGTCCCACACGATCACTCTTTGATCGAAGCTGGCGGAGGCGACCCATTTGCCGTCCGCGGAGAACGCGACGGAATAAACCAGGTCCGCGTGGCCGGCGAGTTGGCGCGCGGGCGCATCGCCGGCGAGATCCCAGACAAAGACCATCTTGTCCTTGCCGCCCGACGCCAGCAATTTGCCGTCGTGCGAGAAGGCGACCGCCAACACCTTGTCGGTATGTCCCGAATAGGTATGCAGCGCGCGACGCGAGGCGGCGTCCCAAATCCTGACATTGTTGTCGCTGCCGCTGGCAATGGTCTTGCCATCCGGAGAAAACGGGGCGGTGTGGCCCGAAAAACCTGAAATCACCGGCAATTGCAACTGGCCATCGGCAATGGTCCAGATATCGATCACCGGGGCGTTGCCGCCGGCGGCAATGAGTTTGCCGTCGGGCGAAAACGCAACCGAATCGACTTCGGCGCCGTATCCGGTGAGCGTGCGAACCAGCGGCTGGCTCTGCATGTGGTGGAAAGCATAGCCTCCCGCTGCAACGACGACGACCGCCGTGGCGACGGCCGCCAAGGCGAACCGTCGCCGACCAGTCGGCGCTTTGGCGAGCCTCGCGGGCGCCTTGGCCGCCGTGGCGTCCGTCGGCGCGCCGGCTCTTTCACGCCCAAGCAGGCCCTGCACGGATTCGATCAGTTTCGCGAAATATATTTCGCGAGGCGGCGGAAAGGCGTCGAGCCAATGCGGCGAACTGATGAAGTATTCCAACGTCTTGCTGGGAACCACATCCTCGATGCGCACCGGAATGATCGGAATTCCCTTGCTGACCGCGCGCTCGACTTCGCGCTTGATCTGCGGCGAGGCGTTGGCGCTGTTGGAAAATATCAGGACAAAGACTTTGGCGTTTTCGAGCGCGTTGACGATCGACTCGCCGTAATCCGTTCCCGGCAGAATATCGCGCGGCGCAATCCAGCAGCGAACGCCCGCCCCTTCGAGCGTCGCGCAGGCGGCGTCCGCAGTCGGCTTGTCATGGCTCGAATAGCTGATGAAGACGTCGAAGGCCACGCCGCGCGCCCCATGCTTGGTTTCCACCGGCCCGTCGCGACAGATAGCATGGCGCGCTTGAACTGTCCCGAAAAGCGCTTTTATCAGGACAGTACCGTGAATACGGGGAACCGGGGCCCAAACCAAAGGTCCAATCGAGCGGGTCGGGGATTGTGGATCATGTCCATGGAAGCGAGGTTTCCACGACCGCGCGTTCGGGCGGATCGCCATATGTGTTCGGCCAGGAATCGCCCTTGAGAGCGAACAGGACAAGAAGTGCGAACGCGCCGACGAGCGGCGCGGCGCCGATCAGCAACCACCATCCCGTGAATCCCGCGTCATGCAGGCGTCGGACGCCCGCGCTCGCCAACGGAAGCAAGAGAACGACGACCGCGATCGGTTCGAAGAAACCGATCTCGGCGTTCGGCCATTCCAGCTTGTCGGCAACGCCGGCGACCACGAAAATGACGGCGCAGAACGACTGAAACCACCAGAATTCCGAAAGCGACGCGCGTCCACGGAAAGCGGCGTATTTCGTCAGACAGGTTCGGACGGCCTCGATCGCGTTCATGACGATGGCTTGCCCCTGTTGGGTCCGGGTTGAATGTTTGCGCGTTCCGGCGCGTTCCGGGGACATCGCGTTCCGGGGACATGATACACAATTCCCGATCCGATCAGCGGTTGTAGTCGGCAGGCTCGGTTACGGGGAGAGGATACGCATGGGTAACGGGGACAGGAAACGAATTGCGCGATTTCACCGTGCGCCTGAAGGCTCAAGATTTTCCCGGCGCGGGGACCGCCCCTGCCACTCTCCGCACAACACACCGCGCCGTCGACCTCATGGAAGCATAAACTTCCGAAGTTTCGAGGCTGTCAATGGCGCGCGTTTGGCGCGCCGCCTGTGGCGGTCAAGACCATTGACAGCCTCGAAACTTCGGAAAAAAGAGGCTTCTATGAGGTCGACGGCGCTCTCTGCCGAAGGCGCACGGGCGCGGCGGCGTTACAGCGCTCGGCTTTCGCGTTGGCGCATGCGACGCCGTGCTTGCCTTAAAGCCCCTCACGGAAATCGCCACCGACAATTCCTTTCCGCTATGAGGAATTCGCGCTATCTTGAATTGCAAGCGCGTTCGCCAGGGTATCGCTGGGCCGATCATCGCCGCCGGGACAATGCAGAAGATTGGAGACAAAGCGTG